>NZ_PYIB01000062.1:0-198367 GCF_009129705.1 Roseobacter sp. TSBP12 | reverse complement strand
TTTTTTCAGTTTTATGACAGATTTCCCAAAAAACGTTATAAGCTATTGTTAATAATGGTATTTTTTATATCATTTCCTGTCGTTTCCCACTTGGGCCTGGCATCCGAGGCGGTTCGCATCCGGCGACAACGTAACAGAATAGGGTTATCCACAGAGCCTCGCGCAACATTTGGTATTCGAGGCGCAAATCAGCACAAATCACCTCTGGAATCGGAGGTGAATCACACCAGAAAAGGGCGAGTCTCACGACTCGCCCCCTCAAATCCTAGAATCAGGTGTGTCGCGCGCGCGATGGGATCACCCGCGCCATCGGAACCCGGATCAAAAGCAAAACTCCGATCACGGTCAAATACAGCAGCGGCTCAAGCTGCCATCCCTTACGCAGAATGACAAAATGGATGCCACCCAAAGCCACCGCCGGATAAACCAGCCAATGCAGCCGTCGCCAGTTCGCGCCGAGCTTGCGGATGGAATAGCGGTTGGACGTGATCGCCAGCGGGATCAGCAACAGCAAACCGGCCATGCCGATGGTGATATAAGGCCGCTTATACAGGTCAGCGATGATCTGGCTTGCGATGCGGACATCCAAAAGCAGCCACACCAAGAGATGCAGTACGATATAAAAGAAGGCGATCAGGCCGAGCGCGCGGCGGAATTTGAACAGGTTGATGCGCGCATATGTGCGCAGGGGCGTCACACAAAGAGAGGCGATCAGAACCTGAAGGCCCAAAATGCCAATCGCATGTTCCATCGCTTTGATCGGTTCAACGCCCATCCGACCCGTGACCCCGGCATAGAAATACCACGCCGGTGGGATCAACGACCCTATATAAAGAGGCCAGGTCGGGATCTTACGGACAAGGCGATTGATCTGGTCTCTCACGCTTAATACTCTTTGCTCAGGTTCATGCCTTTATACAGGCTGGCAACTTGGTCTTCATAACCGTTGAATTTGATCGTCGCGATCCTGGGGGCAAACACGCCACCACCAATGCGGCGCTCGCTGGCTTGGGTCCAACGCGGGTGATCCACCTCTGGGTTGACGTTGGAATAGAATCCATATTCGCGATGATTGATCGCTTTCCATGTGTTGACCGGCTGGGTCTCCATCAAGGTGATCTTCACCACCGACTTGATCGACTTGAACCCGTATTTCCACGGCACCACCAAACGCAGCGGTGCGCCATTCTGATTGGGCAGGGTTTTACCATAAAGCCCGGTGGCCATAATGGTCAGCGGATGCATCGCCTCATCAAGCCGCAGACCCTCGACATAAGGCCAATCCAAAATGGCGCGTTTTTGCCCCGGCATTTCTTCCGGGCGATAGAGCGTTTCAAAGCGGACATATTTGGCGGAGGGCTCGACACCCGCGAGTTCAAGAAGCTGGCGCAGCTCAAACCCGTTCCACGGGATCACCATCGACCAGGCCTCGACACAGCGGAACCGATAAATGCGCTCGTCGATATCCATCTTGGCGAGGATATCCCCGAGACCATAAGAGCCCGGACGCGACACCAGCCCGTCGATCTCGACAGACCAGGGATCGGTGGTCAGAGATCCGGCATAACGCGCGGGGTCTTCTTTACCCGTGCCGAACTCATAGAAATTGTTGTAAGTGGTGATCTCTTTAAAGCTGTTCGGTGTTTCTGTGGTGTCGAAGCCTTTGATCTGAAACTCCGGCACCTCCTGTGCCCGCGCGCCCGTGGCGGCCAACAGACCCGCCCCGGCGATCCCGCCCAAAAGGGCGCGACGGTTGAGGTAGGTCTGTTCCGGTGTAACAGTTGAATAAGGCAGGCTGTGCATCTTGGACATGTGTCTCTCCCATAGGCTCAAGGAAAGAGTAGCCCGGACCGCATCAACCGCCAAACAAACTCATGTCACAACTGCGTTGGGGTATTGTAACGTTCCGCATCAAAACTTGGCACGATACGGTCCAGCGGAATGGACGTCCCATCGGCCTGAACAATCCGCACATGACGCCGCCGCATTTGACGTGGCTCCAACACCCCGACCGAATGCGCGATCATCTCAAGCTCATAGGTCGAGGCCTTGGCGTAGGCTGCGACTTTCTTATACTTGTCATTGACCACAAGCCCGCCCTGAAGATGCGGATCATGGGTGGTGATACCGGTGGGACAGGTATTCTTGTTGCATTTGAGCGCCTGAATACAGCCCAGTGAGAACATAAAGCCGCGTGCAGAGGCGACAAAATCCGCGCCCGCACAAATCGCCCATGCAATATCCGCCGGATTCACAAGCTTGCCCGCCGCCACAATCCGAATGCGATCATGCAGCCCGTATTTGTCGCGCAAATCGACAATGCGGATCAGCGCTTCTTTGATTGGCATCCCCACAAGGTCGATCAGCGGCATCGGCGCCGCGCCTGTACCGCCTTCGCCACCGTCAATGGTAATGAAATCCGGTGCGCTCTCTGGCCCGCGCTCGACGATCATCTCAAAGAACTCCGCCCAAGGCCGCGAGGAGCCGACGACGAATTTAAACCCAACCGGCTTGCCGGTGACCTCACGGATGTGGTCGATGAAATCAAGCAAATCGCCAAAATCATCCACTTCACGGTGGCGGTTCGGGGAAATGCCGTCTTCGCCCGGTTTCAACCCGCGGATTTGCGCAATCTCGGGCGTGATCTTGGCGGCGGGCAAAATTCCACCCTTGCCCGGCTTTGCCCCCTGCGACAGCTTGATCTCAAACATCCGCACGGTTTCATGCGCCGCCATCGCGCGCAGCTTGTCATCATCCAGATTGCCCGCATCATCACGGATGCCGTATTTCGCCGTACCGATTTGATAGACAAGATCCGCCCCGCCTTCGAGGTGAAACGGCGACAAACCGCCCTCACCGGTGTTCAACCAAATGCCCGCTTCCTTTGCGCCTTTTGAAAGAGCCAGGACAGCCGGTTTGGAAATCGCGCCATAGGACATGCCGGAAATGTTAAAGATAGATTTGGCAGTGTAAGGCACGCGGCAATGCGGGCCGATCACCATCGGGTCGGTGGAGGTGAATTGATCATCAAGCGGTGGAAACGGCGCGTTCATGAAAATCGGTGTGCCCGGGATCGACAGGCTGCGGGTTGAGCCAAAGGCCACGGTGTTGCCCTTGCCATCGGAGGCGCGGTAAATCCAATCCCGCTGGGCGCGGTTGAACGGCATCTCTTCACGGTCCATGGCAAAGAAATATTGCCGAAAGAACTCGCCCAAAGAGGAAAACAAATGCCGGAAGTGGCCGATGACCGGATAGTTGCGCAGGATCGCGTCCCGTGTCTGGCGCTTGTCGAGGACATAAAGCGCCAGCGCCGCCAGCGCCATAAACCCAATTGCCAGAACAAAGATAAGCGCGAGCACCTGAAGGGCCCCCATTGTCCAATGCCAAACCGTCATAGAAAACCTCGTGAGCTGATGCTGTGCGTAGGCCGGACCCTGCCACAGTGACACGGAAACGCAACCGCCTTTCCGCGGATGTTAGCGTAAACTTTCCCGCGTCAGCACACGGACCAAACATCCTGCACTGCAGCGTGACAGGGGACATCGGATGTGACTAGGATCGACAGATAAAAGGGAGACCTATATGTGGAAAGCACTCATCATCTGTCTGACCATCACGTTTTGCGCTGGGGGCGCCATGGCCGAAGGGATCACCCATAAAATCGCAATCCATGTCGACGACAGTGATATGCGCGTGATGAACATGGCGCTGAACAACGCCAGCAATGCGCGTGCTTATTTCAACTCCATCGGCGATACCGTCATTCTTGAAATCGTCGCCTATGGTCCGGGGTTACAGATGTTTCTCAAGGATCAAAGCCCGGTGGCGGACCGGATCGAAACCATGGCGCTTGAGTTTCACGACGTACAGTTTTCGGCCTGCGAAAACACCCTGCGCGTGATGCGCCAGAAAATGGATAAGCCGCTTGAGGTACTGGACGAGGCGGTCGTCGTGCCCTCCGGAGTCGCACGTTTGGTCGAGTTGCAAGAAGCGGGCTACAGCTACATCAAACCATAGCAGATGCCATAAAAAAGGCGGCCCGCAGAGGCCGCCTTTCTTGATTTCACTGAAACACCGGATCAGTGGACCACGGCATCATCCGGTTTGGACTGATGGGTCGCCCCGGTTTTTTCCCCAATCAAAAGCCCACCAGAGCCGGCAGAGACCGGAAGCGTATCACCATCCACAACATCGCCCGACAGCAACAGTTCCGCCAGCGGGTCCTGCAACGCGCGTTGGATCACCCGTTTCAAAGGCCGCGCACCAAATACCGGGTCATAGCCTTCGTTGGCCAACCATGCTTTGGCATCGGCATCCACCGCCAGACCAATGTTGCGTTTCGCCAGACGCTTTTCGAGCAGAGCAAGCTGAATCTCGACGATCCCGCCCATGTCCTCGCGCCCAAGCCGATCAAAGATGATCGTCTCGTCCAGCCGGTTGAGGAACTCTGGCCGGAAATGCGCCCGCACCGCGTCCATCACATCGCGCTTGGCCTGCGCATTGTCTGCCCCATCGGGCAACTGGCTCAGCGCCTGCGCCCCAAGGTTCGAGGTCAGAATGATCAGCGTCTGTTTAAAGTCCACAGTCCGGCCCTGACCATCGGTCAGAATGCCATCATCCAAGACCTGCAACAGCACGTTGAACACATCCGGGTGGGCCTTTTCGACCTCATCGAACAACACAACCTGATAGGGTCTGCGCCGCACGGCCTCGGTCAAAACACCACCCTCGTCGTAACCGACATAACCCGGAGGCGCACCGATCAGGCGAGAGACGCTGTGTTTCTCCATGAACTCCGACATGTCGATGCGCACCATCGCATTGTCATCGTCAAACAGGAACTCAGCCACCGCTTTCGTCAGTTCGGTTTTCCCGACCCCCGTTGGCCCGAGGAAGAGGAACGATCCCAACGGACGGTTTTCATCATTGAGACCCGCCCGCGCGCGCCGCACCGCATTGGCAACGGCGTGAACGGCTGTTTCCTGACCGATGACCCGTTTGTGCAGGCCATCTTCCATCCGCAACAACTTATCGCGTTCGCCTTCCAACATCTTGGACGTCGGAATCCCGGTCCAGCGCTCCACCACGCCTGCGATCTGCTCTGGTCCCACGGCCTCTTCGACCATGAGATCCTGATCTTCTGCGGCTTCGGCCTCCACCAGCTTTTTCTCAAGCTGCGGGATCACGCCGTAGGACAGCTCACCGGCCTTGGCCAGATTGCCTTCGCGTTTGGCAATCTCCAAATCGGCCCGTGCCCGGTCGAGTTTCTCTTTCAGATCGCGCGCGCCTTCGAGTTTCTGCCGCTCGGCTTCCCATTTCGCCGTCATCGAGTCAGATTTCTCCAACAAGTCCGACAGCTCTTCTTCGAGCTTCTCAAGCCGCCGTTTGGAGGCCGCATCGTCTTCTTTTTTCAAAGCCTCAGCTTCGATCTGAAGCTGAAGGATAGAGCGATCCAGCGCGTCCAATTCTTCGGGCTTGCTGTCCACTTCCATCCGCAGACGCGACGCAGCCTCATCGACCAAGTCGATGGCTTTGTCCGGCAAGAACCGATCCGTGATATAACGGTGGCTGAGCGTCGCCGCAGCAACCAGCGCGGAGTCTGAAATCCGCACCCCATGGTGAAGTTCGTATTTCTCTTTGATCCCACGCAGGATGGAGATCGTGTCCTCGACTGTCGGTTCTTCAACCACAACGGGTTGGAACCGCCGCGCCAAGGCCGCGTCTTTTTCCACATATTTGCGGTACTCGTCCAAGGTCGTCGCACCGATACAATGCAATTCCCCCCGCGCCAGCGCCGGTTTGATCAGGTTCGCGGCATCCATCGCCCCATCCGATTTGCCCGCGCCCACAAGCGTGTGCATCTCATCAATAAAGAGGATGACCTCGCCCGCAGCGGCCTCAATCTCTTTGAGAATGGATTTCAACCGCTCCTCAAATTCACCGCGATATTTTGCCCCGGCAATGAGCGACCCCATATCCAGCGCCAAAAGCCGTTTGTTTTTCAGGCTCTCCGGCACATCGCCGTTGACGATCCGCAGGGCGAGACCCTCGGCAATCGCGGTTTTACCCACGCCCGGCTCCCCGATCAAAACCGGGTTGTTTTTGGTCCGGCGAGACAACACCTGCATAGAGCGGCGAATTTCTTCGTCGCGACCGATGATTGGGTCAATCTTGCCTTCACGCGCCGCTTCGGTGAGATCACGGGCATATTTGTTCAGAGCGTCATAGCCCTCTTCGGCCGAGGCACTGTCCGCCGTGCGGCCTTTGCGGATGTCATTGATCGCGGCGTTCAGTTTCTTGGCGTCAATGCCGCCAGCTTCCAAAGCATCCTTGGCTTTGGATTTGACAATCGCGAGCGCAGTCAAAAGCCGCTCGACGGGCACAAAACTATCGCCTGCCTTTTTCGCAAGCTTCTCGGCCTCATCAAGGACTTCTGCGATGCTGCGGTCCAAATAAATCTGACCCGCGTCGCCGGTGACCTTGGCGTTTTTGGCCACGGCTGCGTCGACAGCAGACAGGACCAGTTTCGGGTCACCGCCGGCATTTGAAATGAGGTTGGTGGCAAAGCCCTCTTCGTCATCCATAAGGGCTTTCAAAAGATGCTCCGGCACCAAACGTTGGTGGTTTTCGCGCATCGCAATGGTCTGTGCCGCTTGGATAAACCCGCGGGCACGTTCGGTGAATTTCTCCATGTTCATACTGTCTCTCCTTCAGTAAGCGCCCCTCAATCGCGATGCCCGAATACGGCACATCTTTGGGTGGGACCTTGACCTTTAGATGGGGTCAGATTGCAGGCTCCGCAAGAGGGACTGTTGCCAAATTGAAACATTTTCACACCCCACCTCGCCGCCCCTAAACCGCATTCGGCACATCCGGCTCTTGACCCACACGGGCGTTCTGCGCAGGAAGGGGAAACCTGTGAAAGAGGATGCTTCCATGACCGCTGATGACCGCCTGATCGTTGCCCTTGATGTCCCAAATGTCGTGCAAGGCCTCGCCTTGGCCGACAAGATCGGCGATGCCGTATCGTTTTACAAAATCGGTCTTGGCATGTTGACGAGTGGCGGCTTTGCCCTGGCCAATGAGCTCAAACAAGAGCGTGGCAAACGCATCTTTTTGGACATGAAATTCTTCGACATCGGCGCGACTGTTGAAAACGCGGTGCGCGGCGTGGCGCAGCACGACATGGATTTTCTCACCGTCCACGGCGACCCTTATGTGGTCAAAGCCGCCAAAGAGGGCGCGTCCGGGTCGGACATGAAAATCCTCGCCGTCACTGTGCTGACCTCATTGGATCGGGAAGACTTGGACGGGGCGTTGATCAAGCCCGGTGAGATCCGCGATCTTGTCCAAGAGCGTGCGGGCAACGCTTTTCTTGCCGGCGCCGATGGCGTGATTGCCTCACCGCAAGAGGCCGCTCTGATCCGCGCCCTGCCCGAAGCAGAAGGCAAGCTGATCGTCACCCCCGGCGTGCGCCCGATGGGGGCCGCGCTTGGTGATCAAAAACGTGTGGCCACCCCGGCGCAGGCCATTCGCGATGGCGTCGATCATATCGTGGTCGGGCGTCCGGTTTGGCAAGATGCCGATCCGCGCGAAGCGGCGCTGCGCATTCAACACGAAATTGCCAACGCCCCCACTTGGAACCAGTGAGCGCACTGTAAAGATCAAAGCCCGAGCGCATCAAGCGCCCGGGTCAATCTGTGACGCAAAGAGATCACAGCGTCAGAGCGGGTGGTGAAATCGCGTGCGGGCATCCACGTCCAACACTGCCCTTCATCCCCCAAACGCACATCTGTGTCCAAAAGCGCCTCCCACCGGGCGACAAAAAAATGCACCTTTGTCGCCGGGTTGGAGTGACCGTTCTCTTCGACATGATAGATCACGCGGGACGGATCGACTTTGATCGAAAGTTCCTCAAACAGCTCTCGGGCGGCTGTCGCAAAAGGCGACTCCGCCCCTTCGCGTCCGCCGCCCGGAAGGTCCCATTGATTGGGATAGGCAATGTCGGGACGATCATCGCGCAACAGCGTCAGGACATCATCCCCACGCAGAATCGCGATTTTCGCCCCGTCAAAGGGCCGCACGACGTCAGACGTCGTCATTGATGTCTTTGTCCCAGACTTTGACCTGACCTTTGCGAATGCCAAATACTTGACGCATGGCAAACCAGGCCAAAAGCGACACCACTGCAAAGATCAGCACCAAGACGGCAAGGTTCGATCCGAACCAGCCCAGAAACAGCAACAGCGCCACAATCGCCGCGCCAACGGCAAAGCCTAAAAACACAAAGCCCGCAACCATGACCTCAAGCGCAAACAGGATGATCGCGGCCAAGCCCCAGGCCCACCATTCCAAAAACAGAATGACCTGTTCCATCACGCTTTGCCTTTGAACAGTTTGAACGCGTCGCCAAAGGCCTCCAAAGCCGCCGCCGGAACCACGATGGTTTGTTTGCCCGAGCCTTCGCCCAAGGAAACCAGCGCTTCGACCTGTTTCAAAGCCACTTGATATTGCGCGGCCTCCAGACCGTTCTTGGCAATCGCTTCGGCGACAACACCCGTGGCATAGGCTTCGGCATCGGCCTGAACCCGGCGGGCTTTGGCAGTTTGCTCGGCGGAATAGAGCGCCGCATCGGCGGCCAGTTCGACAGAGCGTTTTTGACCTTCGGCTTCCATCACCGTCGCACGGCGGGCGCGCTCGGCGTTGAGCTGTTGCATCATCGCGGCGCGGGTGGCCTCATCCAAGTTCACGTCAAGGATTTCGGCCCGCGTCACCTCGATGCCCCAATCATTCACCGCCTCTTCTACCGAAGCTTTGATCGTGGTGATCAATGAGGATCGGTTTGATTGAACCTCATCCAATTCCATTTTCCCGATCTCTGAGCGCACGATCCCGGCCACGGTCGTGGCAATAGCGGCGTCGACATCGCGAATCCGGTACACGGTCCGCTCAGGTTCGGTGATGCGGTAAAACACCGAGGTTTCGACCTTGACCAACACGTTGTCCGAGGTGATCGCGTCCTGCATCGCATTGGGAAGTTGGCGTTCAAGAATGGAAATTTTATGGGCCACAATGTCAATCAACGGGATGACAAAGTTGATCCCCGGGCCAAGCACGGTGCGCAAACGACCGAATCGTTCGACCACAAACTTCTCAGACTGCGGGACAATCCGCACGCCTTTGAGAACAAGTAAAACAATGAAAAGCGCCAAGGCCAAGGTGACAATATTGCCGCCGCTGAGAAACTGGTACGGATCGAACTGGTTCATGAAAACTCCCCCGATGAACACGGATATACGAGGCGAAGGATAGCCCCTCCCTTGAGTTGGGTATAGACTGGAGGGAGGTCAAGGAACACCCATATGCCCGCGCTTTGCCGTGATTGCCTTACAATGTTTGAAACTGGTGCCCGCTGCCCCTCCTGTGGGCGGCCGAAGGTGATTGCGCATCCTGAGCTGTATGATCTGGCCATCGCACATATGGATTGCGATGCGTTCTATGCCTCTGTGGAGAAACGCGACAATCCCGATCTGCGCGACAAACCGGTGATCATCGGCGGCGGCACACGCGGCGTTGTTTCCACCGCCTGTTACATCGCCCGGATCAAAGGTGTGCGCTCGGCCATGCCGATGTTCAAAGCCCTCGCCCTGTGCCCCGAAGCGGTGGTGGTCAAACCTCGCATGGCGGCCTATGCCGAGGCCTCTCGCGCCATCCGTGACATGATGAACGAACTCACCCCGGATGTGGAACCGCTCTCTTTGGATGAGGCGTTTATGGACCTGCGCGGCACGGCGCGACTGCATGGTCGCCCGCCTGCGGCAATGTTGGCGCGGCTGGTCAAACGGATGCACACGGAATTGGGGCTGACCGGGTCCATCGGGCTCAGCCACAACAAATTCCTCGCCAAAGTCGCCTCCGATTTGGACAAGCCGCGCGGGTTTTCGGTGATTGGCGCGGCAGAGACGATGGCGTTTCTCGCGCCAAAACCTGTGAGCCTGATTTGGGGCGTCGGCCAAGCCACCCGCACCTCTTTGGAAAAGGCCGGGATACGGACGTTTTCCGATTTGAGGCGCTGGGAGAAAGCCGATTTGCACCTGCGGTTTGGGTCGATGGGGGACCGGCTTTGGCATCTGGCGCGCGGCCAAGACAGCCGTAGCATTTCCGCCAAACGTCCGGTCAAATCCATCTCCAAAGAAACCACCTTCCCCGAAGACACCGCCTCGCTCGACATTTTGGACGGGCATATCTGGCGGCTGGCCGAACAGGTCTCCGACCGCGCCAAGGCGAAAGACATTGCGGGGCGCGTGGTCACACTCAAACTCAAATGCACCAATCACAGCACGCTGACGCGACGTGTGACCCTACACGAACCCAGCAATATGGCCGATAAAATGTATCGCACCGCGCGCGGGCTTTTGGATGGGGCGATCGACAAAGGTCCGTTTCGATTGATCGGTGTCGGTCTCTCGGATTTGGTACCCGCCGACCAGGCCGATATCTCGGCGGATTTACTGGACCCGGATGCGATCAAACGTGCCCGTGCCGAGCGCGCCAGCGATGAGATCCGCCGCAAATTTGGCAAAGACGCGATTCGCAAAGGTCGCGCACTTCGGTAGCCAGAGACTATTCTGCGGCCATTGGCACCCGCTCCGCCCCGATTTTGGCAATCACTTCCGCCGCAGCCCCAACACGCGCACAAATCTCGTTGAAATCGGAATGCGGCACAAGCGTCAGTTCATTCATATAAACAGAGCGATCAATCTCGACTTGAATCGCATGGCAGCGCCGCGCCGGATGGCCGTAATGCTGTGTCACAAAGGCCCCCGCAAAGGGCACATTGCGCGCCACTTCAAAGCCCTGCTGCCGAAACGCGCGCTCCACCTCGATCACAATGCTCGGATTGGCCGATGCGCCGTAGCGATCGCCGATCACCACTTCGGGCCGCCGCCCTTTGCCACTGCGCACTGCGGACAGAGCCTCGCGCGGCATCGAATGGCAATCAATCAAAATGGATTGGCCAAATAAAGCCAGAGATTCGTCGATCACCGCCTGAAGCAAGCGATGATAAGGTTGCCACACGGTCCTGATCCGCTCTTGCGCCTCTTCTCGGCTTATTTTCCCACGATAAATCGACCGGCCACCGGCCACCACACGCGGAATCACCCCAAGCCCGGAGGCGATGCGCGGGTTCAATCCGACGCGAGACACCCCCGCCACCAAGGCCGGGTCCATTTCATCGGCATGTCGGTTGAGATCCACCCAAGCGCGCGGATAGGTGGCCGAGATCATCACCGCACCGAATCGTGGCACATCGGCGTAAAGCCGGTCTACATGCGCATCTTCAGAAGAGCGGAGTTGAAGAGGGCTTAAAACCGACTGTTGTACCATCTCTGCGGGATAATCGCGCCCACTGTGCGGCGAAGCAAAGACCACGCAAGAGGTTCTGCTCTCCGGTCTTCTTAACAGATATGGCACTTTGCTCATCGACACTCCCTTTCACCGCAAACTATAAAGGCTTTTGTGTTTTTTCTGAATCACGAAAGTGCAAAAGGCGTCCGCCGGGTTACTCCTGTGGGTGTTTTGCATCCAATCCGTAACCCGGATAAATTACAAAAGACTTTGGACATTGAAATTCAATGCCAAAAGGCCTTGAACAATCATTCGACTCCTTTTATACGCACCCGCACTGACGCGGGAATGCCCCGCGTCTTGTTCTTTGCGCTGCGAGGCGAAACGAGATCAAGGCGCGAGTTTCCCATGGAGGAATGGGTGTATAGCTCAGTGGTAGAGCACTTCGTTGACATCGAAGGGGTCACAAGTTCGAACCTTGTTACGCCCACCATCCTCCGCCGTTATATTGGTTTTAACAGGCGCACGCAGGCGCCGCGAAAAGGAGAAAGACTATGAAAGTTCGTAACTCGCTCCGCTCGCTGAAAAACCGGCACCGCGACTGCCGCGTCGTGCGCCGTAAAGGCCGCGTGTACGTGATCAACAAGACGCAGCGCCGTTTCAAAGCCCGTCAGGGCTGAGATCAGCAGCGATCAAAAAAAGCCGCTCGTGTTTCACGGGCGGTTTTTTTGTGTTCTCTCTGAACTGCCCCCCCAAACGCATCACATCTACGCGCCTTTTCAGACGCTCCGGCGAAGGATACGGCATTCTTGCGCCCATCTGTCGCGGCGTGGTATCCACATGGAACATGGTAAAAAGACGCCCTGCGCGGGACCAAAGCGTGGGTAGGATTTAAGGGGTGAAGATTTCAAGTATGTATTTTCTTAAGAAAATTCGCCCGCGCGGGGATGCCGAACAGGCGGTACAACACGGGTCACGTTGTCCTCCGATTATTTAAACCACAGCCCAGTCAAAGCCCAACCATTGTTGCATTTCAAATTGGCAAGACTTTCACCAAACACAACCAAACGCATCTGGGGGAACCAGAGGCATTCGTTTTAAAGCAAAGTGAGATCGGTCCATGGACACCCAAGATACCATCGCAGACACCCAAAATGTCATTGATCTCCTCGTGGCAGAGGGATTTGACGCTGCTTGGTATGAGACAACCTATCGTGACGAAATTGCGCGACATGGCCTGGAAGGCGAAAGCCCTCTCGACTTTTATCGGCGTCTCGGTGGGTTTCTGGGCCATGATCCCCATGATGGGTTCTCCGAAATTCTCTATCGCAAGAAAAACACGGATGTCCGTAAGAACCTGACACAGGCCTCCGGTGAGACGGGCTTTCGTCACTGGCTGGAATTTGGGGTGAACGAAACCGGTCGGCACCCCTTTACCAAGTCCCAGATCAACTTGGCCCGCCAGACCTATCTCGCTCTGGATCGCCGCTTTCTTGAAAAGACCTACGGCGCACGAATGGCTGGCTACCCGACCGTGGTGGATTACTATTTCAGCCAGGTCACACAAGAAGAGCTTTCCCCATCCGCAGAGTTTTCGGAGTCGGGATACCGCGATCTATACGAGGATGTCACAATAGCCATCGGGGAAAACCTGATCGCCTCAGGTTTTCAACATTTCTTGCTGGTTCAGACCAAAGAGGTTCGGCATGTCATCTCGCATGACCAATATCTAAAGTCATTGGCAGAGAAAAAGAGTGCCGAACAAGAGGCCGAAACCCGCCTAGCCTTGGAAGATAACCTGCCCGGCGTGACCGCCCTCGCAGCCCTCGACATGCTCAATGCCATGGAATTTTATGGTGGGAAGGTGAAGGTTCGCCGCACTGAGGCGCAGGGACCGGGAGGGCTTTTGGTGCTGGTGCCCGATTTCCTGCCCGAAATCTTGTTTGGCGGCTATTTGGCGTTTTATGGCTTCCTGCGCAAGCTGTCCGAACAGACCGGGATTGGCCTGCGCCTGATGGTCATCAACCACTCCAGCATGGAAAAGCACGAAGGCAATCTTTTGCGTATGCGCATCAAGATGCCCAAAATCTACAATATGTTTCATGGGTTTCAGAAGTTCGACGCCCAGACTCGCGCTGTTGAAATTCCGGCCAATTATCATGTCATTTCCTACTGTGCGGAATTACACCGGATTGCCCAAAAGATTGCCGCATCGGCCAACCAAAAACCGATCTTTTTCATTCAGGAATACGAACCAGACTTTCACGCCAATACCGACATGCGCAGTTTCAATGAATCTGCATTTTTCCTACCGCATGACGCAGTCTATAATTCACACAAGCTGATCGAGTTCTTTCAGAAAAAGACCCCGGTGTTTGAGCGCGCCGGAAAAGACTATCGGTATACCGCTATCGAAAATCAGCTTGTCCGGCTGAATGTCGGCAAGGATCGCTTTGTCGAAATGAACAGCGGTCGCGAAACGCGCCGTTTCATCATGTATGGCCGCCCCGAAGGTCATGCTGCGCGCAACCATTTCGGCATGTTGGTCTATGCGCTGCGCGAGGCGATCAGACAGGGTGTTTTTGCCGGGGAGGATTGGGAGTTTTATGCCCTCGGCACCTTGGGTAAAATCGACGATATTGATCTGGGCGGCTCTGAAAAGCTACGGATGGTGCCGAAAATGCCGAAAGAGGACTACGAGGAGTTTTTGCTGACCGGCGACATCGGCCTGTCGGTGATTACCACCCCACACCCAGGGATCGTGCATTTTCAGATGGCAGCCTATGGTCTGCCGACCGTGACCAATAAGACCGATCTGCGCAATGACGCTTGGCTGGCCAAACAAAACCGCAACCTCATCCCCGTTGAAATGTCGCCCGAAACGCTTGTCGAGGGGTTCCGCGTTGCGGTGAAACGCGCGAAAGATCTCAACACCCGGTATGACAATGCCATCGCCTCGCCCGTCATGGATGAGGAAAGCTGTCTGCGCGACGCTTTGGCTGATCTGGCAGCTATTGTGACGAAATGATCAGGGTCTGGCCGGGCAAGCCCGGTCCGATCCCGCCGGTTCAGCGACTTTTGCCGCTTTCGGCCATGGTGCAAAGCTGCTTTAGAAACTTGTGTTGCACAGCGGCAAGATCGTGACCCACCTCCTGCTCCCAAAGCTCTGCATCGGGATACTCAGGTGCTTGAAACAGCGGCTTAGATGCGCCGTCGCCAAAATTCTGTCGCAACCATATATTGTCGCTTTCAAACCGCTCGACGACCGTGCGCATATAGTCAGGCGACATGGTGTAGGTCTGTTTCGATAAACTCGGGCGCATCTTGTGCAGGTCTTGAAACACCTCAAAGAAATCGGTCTGCGACAGCCCCACATCATTCAGCCAGCGCAAAAACAGCGTCGCAACCGCAGGCAAGGTTGGATGCTCAACGATATTGTCCTCGGGATCATAGTTCAGATCAATCCCCATCACCGTCAGAAAATCCTCGATCGGACTTTTGCGCACGGGAGACCCGCGCTCAAACACCCGCAATTTGACGTCCGTGTTGTGGGTGAACTGCGCAAAGACGGTCATGATCTCTGGGAATTTAAGCCCCAGCTTCATTGAATCGAAATAGGCTTCAGGTGGGTTTTTGATGCGATTATGGGTGACCTGCGTATAATAATTGGCGTTCATCACCTCATATTGTGGGCGCAAACTGACGTAAATCTGACAAGAGGCTGGTTGAAGATAATGCTTGAAGATCTCCATGCGCTGGGCATGAAAAAACTCTTCTGAGGACAGGATGACGGTCTTGTCGGGGGCCGCCGCTATTTCGGCACGCAGCGCCTCAAGCATGGCACGCAAATGCTCAGATGGCTCGCTTGCGTTGGGGTCAATCGCAAGCGCTATGGCATGATGCCCCTTTGCCGTGCCACTCTCCACATCTATCCCACTCATCGGGTAAAGATACCCCAGGTCGCGCAACGTATCTCGCTTGCGAAACAGAAAGTTCTGTAAGCCAGAAGTGCCAGTTTTGGGCGATCCCGGATGCAGGATCAGGCGGTCAAACTGGATCGGTGTCATGCGCGCCTCGTGTCTTTTGGGCAATCGAAATAATCATGTGCAAGCATTCGCGGCGCTGCGCGAAATCCGTTTTAAAATCGTGGGAAAGACGGCGGATGTATCGCCCATTGCGCGCTCCCATGTGTCGCGCTCCGTCAATACCAGTGGAGCAAATTCGCGCGGACCGTTGGAGACGAACTCCTCTGCCAAAGCCTTATTTTGCGGGGCATAATCCGCAAAGATTTGCTGTAAGACATCAGGCGAATAATGCTCTTTCACCGGGGCGAACCAGTCTGCGTTGCGATGGCACATCTTGAAAACATCGAAAAACGACATGTCATCCCACCCCGACGCCGCCAGTTGCCGCAAAAACAGCGTGGCCTGCGCGGGCAAAGACTTGTGTTCGACATGATTGTCTTCGGCAACCACAGGCCAGTTCAACCCGATCTGCGCCATCATATGAGCCGCAGGAAAATCGCGGGCGGGCGTCCCGCGCTCAAACAAGGACACGGAGGACTGTGCCTCTGGCCAAGCCCTGCGCCAAGGCACCAGACAACTCGCATAATCCAGAAGATTGCCGTTAAACCCATCCAGATAGTCCATTGGCAGGTCGATCACCTTCCGATGGCACACCTCTGTATAATACATGGAAGAGATGAACTCGGCCTGATTTCGAAACACGGCCACAATCTGAACCTCATCGGCCTCAATGTAGCGACGTAGCGTTTCGGGACGACGAAAATCCATAAAGGTTTCAGACGACAACAACAGCGTCTCGCATTGGGCTTGCTTCAGCTCCACAGCCATACGGTCCAACACACCCGCCACCTGTAGCGTCATCGCCCCATCTGCGCCATCCAACAGCATGCGAAGCCGGTGATGCGCCGTATCGACACCGCCATCGGCGCGGCGCCGACTGGTCATGGGGTAGAGAACTTTATCCGCTTTCAACTGCTGATATTTGCCGCTGAGATAGCTTTGAATGGATGTCGTGCCAGTCTTCCACGAGCCGATATGCAGGATTAGTTTCTTGGTGCGGATCAACGCTTTCTCCATTATCAAACCCGTCAACGATAGGCGCCACGGGTCTCTGGCGACAATGGCATTAATTCGCACAGGACGACAATATGACGATTTCCGAAAAAGCTATGATGGGTCGCAATGGCTTTCTTTTTTTGAACGGCAAAGACTCAAACAACTTGCTCGGCCATTTGGCGGGCGAAGTCCCTTTGCTCAGCTCAGCCCTCTCGGTCCACCGTCACAATCGTACGGTGATTGAACGTTTGAGCGTGCCGTTCCTCGGCATCATTGTCCCCGAAGCGCATTGTGTTTATCCCGAAAATCTACCCGACGGGATTGAGATCAGCGCAGCCCGCCCGGTGCGTGAGGTGTTGGGCCAAATGGCCCCCGGCTATCACTACCCGCTTGAGGAATTGCGCGATTATAAGGCTCAGGGGGGCACGGTTTACACTGGGCGCGATTCACATTGGACCCAACCCGCTGCGCTTGAATGTTACAAGACGCTGCGTGGTCGGATCGGTCGAACCCGCGATTTGGATCTGGCCTATCAACCGTCACTCGACAGTGAAACCGGCGATCTGTCGATTGGCTCATACCACGATGTGGTCAACGCCGAACGGCGGCGCATGTTTGGACAGGAAACCTCGTATTTCAACGTTTTTGCCAGCCTGATTTTGAACCACGGTAACGTCCTGGTGCTTTATAATCCCAAAGGAAAAGGGCGCTGTCTGGCCTTTGGCACCTCGTTTTCAACGCGCCTCGTTCCGGCCTATGCCTCTGATTTCGAAGAAGTGGTGTTTTGCTATGGCACCACTGTCGATCCGGCGATGGTGCGGCTTGTCAAACCCGATTGCGTGATCAGCGAACTGCCCGAACGGTTTTTACATTTCCCCAGCTATTCCGTCGAAGGCAGCACATTGATCAGCCTGATTTTGGGTCTGCATGATCATAAAGACAAATCCACCGCCCAAATTACGGCACAAACCTCGGTGCCCAATCATGTGGCTGAGCTTGGTGCGTTTTTTGCCGGTGTGAATGCCCGCGCGATGGGTCACCCTGCCCTTCAATTCATGCGCCAGCTTGAGCAAGAGATGCCCGATCTTGCCGAACGCGTGGCGCTTCTTGCGCCCTTCCTTGGGGAGCCAATGCAAAAGACTGCCCTGCGGCTCTTGCTTTCGGGACAGTTTTACAACCGAGGTCTTGTGGCCCAAGTGTCAAAATTTGTCGATGACGGTCTCTTGGATATTGGGAAACTTGCCCTTGTTCCCAACAGCGAGGCGGGGCTTTTGACCCAAATCCGCATTTTGATCCGTGCCGGGCTCAACATCCGTGCAGCGGAACGTCTTGAACATCTGTTTGCGCAGTTCGGCACGGGCGTCGAAGCCGACTATTACGCCACGCTCTTGCGGCGTTTAGCCTAGCCCGGATGTGTCAGGCGTTGCACAGGTCCCAAGGGACCATCGACGTGGCACGCCTCACAGCTTGCGATAAATTTCATCCTCAAACTCAGAAGGATCAATTCCAAGCGTTTCAAGCCCGCTTTCAAGATAATCCGACAAAAGCGGGATGCCCAAAAGGTAGCGATCCGTCGGGGCTGTGGCCTCCGTCTTCGCGGTTTCAAACGCCTCGTCATAATCATCAAAGGTCTCGCGCCCGATCCACATGATCGCCACCAAAGCGGATTTCTCATCATCGTTCAGGCCCCGGATAAAGCTGGCCAATTCGCGCTCTGTGCCATCGGAGGACCGGGATTCAAGGATCGTATCCGCATCGGCATCATCGGACGGCGTATCCCAGCGCCCCACCTTCGCGCCAAGTTCGCGGGCGCGGACGATCACAAAGGCAACTTTGTTTGGGCTGATATCCATCTTTCGCGTCCTCCGACTGTGCGTAAATATCTGGTCCGTCTGTGGTAAATCACTGTGCAACATCCGGCATCAGACTGACATGACACAGGTCAACACACGAAAAGCCTACCCTGCTCAGAGCTTTGGCGCAATCGCTCCGACGCTCGGCACACGCACCACTTCCGCATCAGGTGCAAGCTCCTCAAAGTCGAAATTATCAAGTCGATTGGCCCGCTTTCCGGCTTTTTCTGCTGAGATTTTGATCTCTTCAAGGTCTTTCGAGGCCTGGCCAAAATGCCGGTCCAGATTGCCAACCCGCTGCCCCAACCGTTCCACATCCCCGGACAAAAGCGACAATTCCTTGCGAATGGCCCCCGCCTGTTCGCGCATCCGGGCGTCTTTGAGAATCGCCCGCATCGTGTGAAGCGTCGCCATGCAGGTGGTGGGCGACACGATCCAGACCTTTTTATCAAACCCTTCGCGCACCAGCTCCGGGAAATTGGCGTGAAGCTCGGCATAGACCGCCTCAGAGGGCAAAAACATCAACGCCCCATCGGCAGTTTCGCCTTCAAGGATGTATTTGTCGGAAATGTCTGAAATGTGCTTTTTCACCGAGGTCCGCATCATTTTCGCCGCCTCGTTCAGCTCCCATTGCGTGTCCGCGCGCCGCAGCGCCTCATAGGCCTCAAGCGGGAATTTGCTATCGACCACAATCGGGCCCGGCGGGTTTGGCAGGTGGATCAAACAATCGGCGCGCCGCCCATTCGACAGCGTCGCCTGCAACGTATAGCTGTCTTTCGGCAGCGCCTTGCTGACGATGTCATTGAGCTGAATTTCCCCAAAGGCACCACGGGTTTGCTTGTTCGACAAGATGTCTTGCAGCGACAAGACATTGCCCGACAGCTTTTCGATATTCGCCTGCGCCTTATCAATCGTCTCCAGCCGTTGCTGAAGCTCGCCTAATGAGTGCGCCGTGCGCCGCGCCGACCCCTGAAGGTTCTCAGACATCGCCAAAGACACATCCGACAACCGCTTTTCCATCATCTGGATCATATGGCTTTGCGCGGCGGCTTGCGCCTCAGAGACGTGTTGAAGCCCGCCGGCGAGTTGGTGTTGGCCATCAGAGAGGTGTTGCACCGTTTGGCCCAATTGTCCCATTTGATGCATCATTGGTCCGCTCATCCGCATCGCAGCGCCAGAGCGGCGCACCGACACAAACAGCAAAATCACCATGATCAAAACCAGCGCCGCGATGCCGCCAAAAATCAAGATCATCATCTGATCCAACGCCAACCCGGCCTCCGTTATCTTATCCATCAGGTCCGTCCAAACAGGCGTTCAATGTCGGACAGCTTCAGTTCGACATAGGTCGGTCGGCCATGGTTGCACTGACCGGAATGCGGCGTGGCCTCCATCTCGCGCAGCAAGGCGTTCATTTCCTCGGCATGCATCCGACGACCAGAGCGGATCGACCCATGGCACGCCACGCGCGACAACACCGCCTCGATCCGCGCCTGAATCGTAAAGCTGTCACCCAGATCCGCCAGCTCATCCAAAATGTCGTTGATCATCGCCTTGGCATCGACGCGGCCCAGCACCGCAGGCGTTTCACGCACCGCAATCGCGCCACCGCCAAAGGGTTCGATCACCAGCCCAAGCCGGGCCAGATCCTCGGCCAGATCCAAAAGCATCTGCGCATCATTGGCAGAAAGATCCACCACTTCGGGGATCAAAAGCGCCTGTGATCTGACACCATGTTCCGCCATCTGGTGTTTCAGTTTCTCATAGACCAGCCGCTCATGTGCCGCATGTTGGTCGACGATCACGATGCCCCGTTCCGTCTGGGCGATAATGTAGTTTTCATGTACCTGCGCGCGCGCCGCCCCCAAAGGCAAGGCCTCGGTTTCGGGCTGCTGCGCAACCCGTTCCATCCGCGCAGAGGGCACAGACATTTCGGCAAACCCCGGCGTCTCATTGCGCACGGGGTGCTCGGGCGCTTGCCAGGCATAGCTTTGCGCCGTCGCCTCGGATGACGGGCGATAAGGCGCAGCGTATCCGCCCATCGAAGGCCGGTCCATTTGATAGACTCGCGGGTCCGTCACCTCCGGCCGCATCGCCCCCAATGTGGCATGCGCCACCGTGGTCGATGCCCGATGTCCCGCCCCAGCCAAAGCATGACGCAAGGCAGAAACGATCAAGCCGCGCGCGATCCCAGGATCACGAAACCGCACCTCGGATTTTGCCGGATGCACGTTCACATCGACCAAATGCGGATCGCATTCAAGGAACAAACAGGCCGCCGGATGGCGATCGCGCGAGAGAAAATCAAAATAGGCCCCGCGCAGTGCCCCGACCAAAAGTTTGTCGCGCACCGGACGGCCATTGACGAAGAGAAACTGCGAGACCGCGGAGCCGCGTGAATAGGTCGGCAGCGCAGCATAGCCGGTCAGCGTCAAACCCTCGCGCTCGGCATCAATCGCCAAAGCATTTTCGGCAAACTCTTTGCCCAAAACCTTGGCCAGACGCCCGTGCAGCGCGTCGAACATATCGCCGTTTTCAGGATCAACCCGGAACACCACCCGACCCTCGCCGCCACCCGATACATCGCGTAGGGTAAAGCCGACATAGGGTTCGGCCATCGCCAGACGTTTGATCACGTCCGAAATCGCCTGTGCCTCAGCCCGGTCCGTGCGCAGGAATTTCAACCGCGCCGGCGTGGCGTAAAACAAATCACTCAGCTCAACCACGGTGCCGCGCGTCAAGGCGGCGGGCTTCACCGGGTCCATATGCCCGCCAGAGACGGACAGGGTGACGCCCTCGCCACCCTCGACCCGAGAGGTGATTTTGAGCCGTCCGACAGCACCCAAAGAGGGCAAAGCCTCACCGCGAAAGCCAAAGGTGTGAATGTCCAACAGGTCGGAACCGTCGATTTTGACGTGGCATGACGCGACAGGGCCAAGGGCAAGTCGTCACCCGTCATGCCACAGCCGTCATCACTCACCCGAATGAGGGTTTTCCCGCCATCGGCATAGTCGATCTCAACCCGGCGCGCCCCCGCATCAATGGCGTTTTCCACCAGCTCTTTGACAGCGGAGGCAGGCCGTTCGACCACCTCGCCCGCTGCAATGCGGTTGATCGCGCCCTCGTCGAGTTGACGGATCACAGGACGCGATTGGGAGCGCGGTTCATCTTGGCTTATGTTGCGGTGAGGTAAATTCATGCCACTAGAGGTAGCATAATCCTCTCCGATTCGACCACGACATTTCGACGTGCCGTTTCATCCGCCAGCTCAGTTGGTTTGAAGTCCATCCGGCTGACCAACGACGACAAATGTCAGCGTTTCAGGATCATAAATCCGTTTGATCACCTGGTTGATTTGATCAAGCGTGACCGCATTCACCAAATCATTGCGCGTGGCAATATAGTCCTTGGACAGCCCATCCATTTGCATGCCGACAAGAATGCGCGCAATCGGGCCATTGCCATCAAACCGCAGTGCGTAGGCGCCGGTCAGATAGGTTTTAGCTATGTCGAGCTCTTCCTCAGTGATGCCATCGGCGGCGATTTTGGCCCATTCCTGTTTGACCACATCCACCGCCTCGGAGACCGAACCATTGCCCGATGAAAACTGCCCCATGATCAGCTCGGAATGGTCAAAAGCGACAAGATAAGCCCCAATCCCATAGGTCAGCCCGCGCTTTTCACGCACCTCACGCATCAGCCGGGAATCCGCCCCGCCACCCAGGATCTCATTGGCGATATAGGCCGGGATGAAATCGGGATCATCGCGCCGAATGCCCTTTTGACCAAAAATCACAACGGATTGCGGTGTTTCAAACGGCACAACCGTGATGCCACCCGCCAGAGCAGGGTCAACGCGGTTCGGCAACTTTGGCCCAGTGGCGGGAAGATCGCCAAGCAGATCATCCAAAAGTGTGGACAGTTCCTGAGCCGAAATATCCCCCACCGCTCCAACATAAATCCGATCGCGGGTCATCACACGGGACTTTGCAGCAAACATATCGTCGCGGGTCAGACCTGCGACGCTGTCAAATGTGCCATTGTCGTCGCTGCCATAGGGGTGGTCGCCAAAACCCATCGCATTGAACGCCTTAGAGGCCATGTCGCCGGGATCGGTTTCAGCATTTCGCAAGATCGACATCACCTGCCCGCGCACCCGATCCACTGCATCTTGGTCAAAGCGCGGCTCCATCAGGGCCTGACGCAAAAGCTGCATCGCTTCATCGCGGTTCTCCGTCAGAAATCGGGCGGAAATGGTAACCGAATCGCTATAAGCGCCGAAATCAAAACTCGCGGCCAAGGCGTCGCGGGCTTTGGCAAAGCCCTGTGCATCCATGTCACCCGCACCCTCTTCCAAGGTCGCCATCATCAAATTGACCTCCCCGCGTTTGCCGGGACGATCCAAGACCGTGCCGCCGCGAAAGCTGATTTCAAGGGCTGTGAAGGGGATCGAGTGTTCCTCGACCAACCAGGCATTGATCCCGCCCGGCGTGGTGATGTCCTGGACCTCAACGGCGGCTTGCACGGGGAGTGCGAACCAAACCAGCGCCATCAGCGCGACTGTGAAACGTTTCATCCGTCTGCCCCTTGTTGTGTCTCGGGTTGTTGCTCCGGCATCAACCATCCCGTCACCGCATGACGGCGGTCAAACACCTCTGCGGCGGCCGCCATCACATCTTCCGGCGTCACCGCCTGAAGACTATCCGGCCAGGCCTCAATGTCCTCAATCGACAGGCCAATCGCCAGTTCTTCGCCATATTGACGCGCGAGCCCTTCGATGTTGTCTTCGGCATAAATACGTCCGGCGCGCAGTTGGGTTTTGAGCCGCGCCAATTCGTCCAGATCAATCCCCTCTGCCATGAATTTGGCAACGGCAGCGTCCAGCGCCTCCTCGCCTTCTTGCAGGGAGACCCCCGGCTTTGGCACCATCACCAGACTGAAAGTACCCTTATCAATGGAAGAGCCATCATAGTAAGCGCCCGCATAAATCGCCTTGGGATTTTCAAACGTGAGCGTGCGCGCCAGAAAGGAGGTCGTCGAATTGCCTCCCAAAAGCTCCGCCAGAATGCTCAGGGCGGCGGCTGTTTTTTGATCGCCGGGATCGCGTTCCGGGGCCAGATAGGTCCGCGCCACAGAGGGCTGGGCCACGCGCGCGTCCGACATCGTCAAACGTCGTTCGGCCAATTGCGGCGGCTCAGAGGGGCGCACACGCGGACCTAAATTTGGCGTTGGCTCAATCGGGCCGTAATAGGTTTTGGCCAGCTCATAAACCGCATCGGGATCGACATCCCCGGCCACAACCAAGATCGCATTATTGGGGGCATAATAACGATGATAAAAGGCGAAGGCGTCCTCACGATTGAGCTGTTCCATCTCATGCCGCCAACCGATCACCGGGACGCCATAAGGATGGTTCATATATTGCGCGGCACGGGTTTGTTCGCGAAACAGGGCACCGGGGTCATTGTCCGTGCGCTGGTTGCGCTCTTCCAAAACCACCTGACGTTCGGTCGCGACATCCTCTTCGGTCATTTGAAGATGACGCATCCGGTCCGCTTCCATCTCCATCATCAGGCCCAGCCGATCCGCGGCAATGCGTTGATAATAGGCGGTGTAATCCCATGAGGTGAAGGCATTGTCCGATCCGCCATTGCGCGTCACTGTCTCGGACAACTCGCCTGCGGCCATTTTATCAGTGCCTTTGAACATCAAATGCTCAAGAAAATGCGCGATGCCGCTTTTGCCCATGGGTTCATCGGCGGCTCCCACTTTGTACCACACAGTGTGGGCCACAACGGGGGCGCGGTGATCTTCGAGCACCACAACCTGCATACCGTTGTCGAGCGTATATGTGCTGACATCTGCCGCAAAAACGGGGGTAGAAAACGCAATCAAGGCTGCGATCAGGCCATGTTTCATCCGGTCACCTTCTTTGTCGGGTCCATTCGCGGACGACAGGCCCATAGTTGCGCGCAAAGCGCGTGAAGGGCAAGGTGGGGTGACGGGGATTTGATCAATCGGGAGGCGGGTTTAAAGCGTCACGCCTTTCATCTGAGATAGGGGAAAGGCGTGACGCTGCCAGACATATCAATGGAGTGGACGTTCCGCCGTAAACCCGTGATTCAGGTTTATGGCGGAACGCTTTAATCCTGTGGCGCGGAGGGCACCACAATGCCCAAAGCACGCAAGCGTTCCCATTCGGCGACAGCATCCAGAGCAAGACCGCGGTAGGCCCGTTCATAGGATTTGCCACCAAGTCCAAGGAAGCCAGAGCGGGCTTTACTGCGGCGGGCGTCCGATGTCGCCAAGTCCGTGCGAATCAAAGGGTCCACGCCGTAGCGAGAGGCGTAGCTGACGATGCCGCCATCAATCCCGGTTGCGGGCGGCACACGCCCCCCAAGCGCCAAAATCGCATCCGCTTTCGGCGTCGCATCCGTCAGATTGGTCCCTCCCGGCGTTGGCACGGGCAGAGAGGAAAAACTTGCGGGCTGCTGAAGCGTTTTGTTCGGAACGAGGCCAAACTCATCCGGTCCGGTTTTGACCGCATTCGGGGTCAATGCGCGGCTCTGACCACAGGCCACGAGCGCCGTCAAAGCCAAGAGGCACATGCCCGAGCGAACCGATTTTGAAACCATAAGACTTTCCTCCGCACCATCGCGTCAGAGCTATGTTTAGACCATGGCGCGGCCAAGGTCACGCGCGGTTTTTACGCTCGCCAGTGAAAAGGATGAGACCAAAGGCGCCGGCAAAAATGGCAATATCGGCGACATTGAACGCATAGGGGTTTCTGAAACCACAGCAAGAGGTGTTGAGGAAATCCGCCACAGCGCCATAAAGGATGCGATCCAAGGCATTGCCCAACGCACCACCGATCAAAAGACCGGCGCTGATTTGACCAAGTCGCGTGAAGTTTTCGCGTTTGACCCAGCTCAGAACCCAAGCCGAAATCACCACAGCCAAAATCACCCACCCCCAGCGCAAAAGCGCGCCATGTTCCGCGAATAGACCGAAATTCGCCCCGCGATTCCATGCCATCCGAAACACCAGATAGGGGGGGAAGACTTCGATCTCCCCCACCGATCTGAGGTTGAGTGCATGGACCACAACCCATTTGCTGAGCTGGTCGATCACAAAGGTGATCAGCGCTGCATAAGTTGTGAGCCGCATTCTGTGCCCTCAGTGACGGAAGTGACGCATGCCGGTAAAGACCATGGCAAGCCCGGCCTCGTTTGCGGCATCAATCACGTCGTTGTCGCGCATCGAGCCACCCGGTTGGATGACGCAGGTCGCGCCCGCGGCCGCCGCTTCCAACAACCCGTCAGGAAGGGGAAGAACGCATCAGACGCCACAGCGGAGCCAATGGTCAACGGCTGCGGCAGGCCCATGGCCTCGGCCATACGTTCGGCCTTTTTCGCCGCGATCAATGCGGAGTCGAGACGCGACATTTGCCCCGCACCAACGCCCACGGTGGCTTGGTTTTTGACGTAAACGATGGCGTTGGATTTGACGTGTTTGGCCACTTTCCACGCGAACAACAAGTCTTTCATCTGCTCGGGTGTCGGCGCTTTCTCGGTGACGACTTTCAAATCATCCATGCCGACAAAACCCGCATCCTTGTCTTGAAACAGGTAGCCGCCCGCGACCTGACGAATGGTGTTGAGCTTGGCCAACACCTGCGGCAGGCCCTCAGTGGTCAACAGGCGCAGGTTCTTTTTCGCGGCAAAAATCGCTTTCGCCTCATCTGACGCGCCGGGGGCAATCACCACCTCGGTGAAAATCTCGGTGATGGCTTTGGCAGTTTCTGCGTCCAAAGCTTGGTTCAGCGCAACAATGCCGCCGAACGCCGAGGTCCGGTCACAATCGAATGCGTTTTGATAGGCTTCCAAAAGCGTCGCGCCCTTGGCCACGCCGCATGGGTTGGCGTGTTTGATCACCGCCACAGCGGGGCTTTCCGCCGGGTCGAATTCGGCCACCAATTCAAACGCCGCATCGGTGTCGTTGATGTTGTTGTAGGACAATTCTTTGCCCTGATGCTGAGTGAACGTCGCCACACCGGGACGGTCCGAGCCATCGGTGTAAAACGCCGCAGATTGGTGCGGGTTTTCACCATAGCGTAGGGTCTGTTTGATCTGACCAGCCACCACGCGGCGGCGCGGCGCGGTCTCGCCAATCGCATCCGCCATCCAATTGGACACTGCGGCGTCATAAGCACCGGTGCGGGCATAGGCGATTTGCGCCAGCTTTTGACGGAACGCATAGGTGGTCTGACCGTCATTTGCCTCAAGCTCGGCAATCAGCGCATCGTAATCTTCGACATCCACCACAGTAGCGACAAACCCGTGGTTCTTGGCCGAGGCACGGATCATCGCGGGCCCGCCAATGTCGATGTTCTCGATCATCTCATCATAGTCGGCACCCCGCGCCAAAGCGGCCTCAAACGGGTAGAGGTTCACCACCAAAAGGTCGATACCGCCAATCCCGTGCTCGTCCATCGCTTTGACATGTTCGGCATTGTCACGCAGCGCCAAAAGACCGCCATGCACTTTCGGGTGCAGCGTTTTGACCCGACCGTCCATCATTTCCGGGAACCCCGTCACCTCAGAGACGTCTTTCACCTCCAAACCCGCATCGCGCAGCGTTTTGGCGGAGCCGCCCGTGGACAAAAGCTCGACACCCTTTCCGGCCAAGGCGCGGCCCAGCTCGATAAGGCCGGTTTTGTCAGAAACGGAAAGAAGTGCGCGACGCACAGGGTAAAGGTCGGTCATGTGGCAGTCCCCAAGGTAGCTCGAATGCAGGTCAGATCAGATCGCTGATCAACTCAAAGTCTCGTCGTCCATCTCAAGATCGCGGAGCGTCGTGGGCGTTTCCTGCGCTTTCGCGAGAGTCCAACGGACGCGCGTCGCATAATCCATTGCAGTCGCAGATAGAACCACTTGTTTCGCCGCACGCGGCTTTAATCGCGTTTTTTCGAGATAAACTGACCGCTCTAGGCTTAATTTCGCCCGTCCATCGTGGCGAAACACCCAAACCTCGCCGGATTTGAGCGCCATCGACACCGCCGCGCCCCCCATATCCAGTTCCGCATCCACGTCGGGATGGAGATGAAACCGGACCTGAAATGGGATGCCCTGAAGCTTCAACCGGTCCATCATCCGGTCAAATTGCGCCTCATCGGCGGCGGTGATCGTGGCCAAGGTGTCTTCGCCCGCAATCCCGCGGCCATCGCGCGACAATTCGATCTGACGCACATGGGTCAAGCCATGGGTGCGCATATAGCCATTGTGTCCGGCGACGAACCCGCCGCCATCCTCCGAGACCCGGCGTTCAAGGCGCACATCGGTCGGCACATCGACCAGATATTCGCGCAAATGCCCGCCGATGATCTTTTTCGGACCAAGCCTCGACGAGGAAAACCCCTCGATGCCAAGCGTCGAATGCGACGGCGTCGCCCGCCCGGCGCGCCGCCATTCCGGGCCAAAACTTGCCCCTGCCCCGCAATTGACAATCAACGGACGCCGCCCAGATGTCAGCTCAAAAGCAAGGGTCGAGGCATGGGCATTGAACGAGCTTTCAAGCGCCGGAGGCGGGGCCACATCGACGATGATCGACGTGCGTCCCGCCGAGAGCCTGAGATAGCCCATATGCAGCTCTTCGCCCGGCGCGACCTTGTTGCCCGACGAGGCCAAAGCGTGGTCCAACCGGCCCTCAGTGCCACGTCCCCCGCCATGAAACCGCGCCAAGCCGCCATCGGAATGGCGCAACGCACGCAGGGTCGGGGCAATGCGGTCTATCGCGGCCAAATGCGCCTCTTCGGCGATTTTCCCGGCCTCGGACAAAGCGCTCGCGGCCCAGGTCAAAAGTGTGAACACCTCCAACAACTCTTCGGGGTTGCGGGTCGGCAGACCGCCTTCTGCATCAATCTGAGTCTCGCATTCATGCGCCAGCGCAGTGACGGCGGGGGACACATGTTCCTCCATGCCCTCAAGCGACAACCCGGCGTAAATCAACCCGGTCAACGCCTCAAACCGTGGCAGGCCCGGACTGGCCGTTTGCCAACGGCGTGACAGAAAAATCGTTTGTTGGGCAAGGGTTTGATAAAAGGCATTGGAGACCTCCGCCTCCCGACCCGACAGAAAAAACAGCGCGTGATTGATCCAACGGATCAGGCGACGCCCGGTCAGATCCGGCGTCCATCCCGGCCCCGATCCGCGCGCATAGCGGTCCATCCAGACCTCGATCCAGTCCTGAACCCGTGTGCGCGCATTGATGTCGCCAACGGCAGCCAGATCATCCATCCAGGCAAAGCCATGCAACTCTTCGACAAAGGCGGAACTCGGCGCGTCCAAATCCCAAATCGACGTGTTCGGCGCCTCAATCAAAAACCCTGAAAACAGAAAATTTCCGGCGATGAGTTGCCGTCCCCGCGCAAAAGAGCCGATGGATTTGGGTTCAGGCTGTGAAACAAATCCGGTCGCGGGCTTTGAACGCGCGGCACGCCACGCATGAAACTGATTCATGCGGCGAACGGTCTTTGCGCGCCAATCCTCGCTGTCTGACATTCGGGCCTGCCTCACCCTGTTTTCGGGCCATTTTCGTTTAGCTACAAAGATAGCGGGCGGGGGCCGGGATGTCATTGGGAAATGGCTGCGATTTTAGCCCCGGCGCAGAACCGTGATAAAGAATCCGTCCAATCCGCCAAAATCCGCCCAATAGTCAGGCCGTGTTCGTAGCCCTTCGTCACCGATCCAGTCGGGATCAACGCCCTCGATCTTGAGCGCATCAAGATCAACAACCAAATCAGGGTGGCGCAACTTGGCATCGCGCACCTGTTCTTCGCCCTCATCAATGAGCAAGCTACAGGTGCAATAAATCAGCCGTCCACCGGGTTTGAGTAGGCCCAAAGCCCGGTCAATCAGATGCTCTTGCAACTCGAACAGGCCGGGAAAATCGGAGCCATCCTTGACCTGCGGCAGGTCCGGGTGACGCCGGATGGTGCCCGTCGCCGTACAGGGCGCGTCGAGCAGGATCGCATCGAACGGCCCACCCTCATATTCAAGTGCATCACTGACGACGATCTCGGCACTCAAGCCACAGCGCGTCAGGTTTTCTTGCACGCGCTTCATCCGGGATTCGGAAATATCGAGCGCCGTCACAATGGCCCCAGCCGCAGAAAGCTGCATGGTTTTGCCGCCCGGTGCGGCACACATATCCAACACACGCTCACCTGAGCGCGGCGCGAGGATGCGCGCAGGCAAAGCGGCGGCGGCGTCTTGCACCCACCATGCGCCTTCGGCGAATCCCTCAAGTTTGGTGACCTGAACCGACGGATCAAGTCGCAGAGAGCCCGTGGGGAGCACCGTGCCGCCCAGCGTCTTGGCCCATCCGGCCATGTCGCCCTTTATGCTCAAATCCAGCGGCGCACCCTTCGCGTGGGCCGCCTCCATCAGAGCCACAGTCTCTTTGCCGAAATCCGCGATCAACGGTTTGCGCAGCCATTTCGGCATCATCGGTGCGGGCAGCACGTCCCATTTGTCTTTGCTGGCGTCGATTTTGCGCAAAACCGCGTTGACCAAGCCTTTGAAATGGCTGGCCTTGGCGCGTTCTTGCATCAAAGCGACATAGGCATTTACAACCCCATGCGCCGCCTCCCCCACGGCACAGATTTCATACACCCCAAGGCGCAGCGCATTCATCACATGCGGCGCGGGGCGTTTGGTCAAATGCGGGCCAAGCATCCGATCACAACGGTCCATCACCCGCAAACATTCGCTCACCAATCGCTGCGCGCGGGCCCGGTCTTCGGGCGTCAAATCTTTGGTGCGCAGCAACAGCACTTCGGACAAAAGCCGCTTTTCCACCAAAATGGCGTCAAGCAGCGCCAGAGCGGCACGCCGGGCTTCAAGCCCCGCAACTGCGGATGGGGTGTTGGTTGATCTTGTTTTCATGGCATTGGCGAGTATATCAGAAGGGCAAGCCGGACAAGGATTTCTCGATGAGCGACGATACACAAAAGCCCGCCCTAGATACAAAGACGGATTTGCCCGCCGCCGCTCAGCGCGCTTTGGCCGAAGCCGAAGAGCGTCGCAAAGCCCGCGAAGCGGCGTTGGCACAGATGCCAATTGAGTTGGGCGGTCGTGAGGGCCCAGAACCCGTGCGCTATGGCGATTGGGAAAAAAAGGGCCTCGCGATTGACTTTTGATCCTCAGCGCTAAAAGAAAACCCGCAGAAATCTGCGGGCTTTCTTTTGAGTATTGAGATCACGGTAAAGACGGGATCAAAGCCCAAGCACGTCGAGCATATCATATTCGCCGGGCTTTTGCCCCTGTCCCCAAATCGCGGCCTTCAGCGCGCCTTTGGCAAAAAGCGACCGATCAGACGCCACATGGCGCAGGATGATCCGCTCCCCCTCGCCCGCGAACATCACGTCATGTTCGCCAATAATGTCGCCGCCACGGATGGCCGAAAACCCAATATCCCCACGTTTGCGCGCGCCCGTAATGCCGTCCCGTCCAGACTCGCGCACATCGTTCAACGACACCCCACGCCCTTCGGCGGCGGCCTCGCCCAGCATCAAAGCCGTGCCAGATGGTGCATCGACTTTTTTGTTGTGATGGGCCTCGATGATTTCGATGTCGTAATCGGCATCCAAGGCGGCAGAGACCATTTTTGTTAGCTTGGTCAAAAGGTTCACCCCAAGCGACATATTGCCCGCCCGAATGATCGTGGCGTGATGCGCCGCAAGCGACAGTTTATTCAAGTCATCCTCACTCAGCCCTGTGGTCCCGATCACAAGCACGCACCGCGCCTGCGCCGCAAGGGCTGCGAATTCCACCGTGGCGGCGGGGGCGGTGAAATCAATCACCGCTTGCGCCTGAGAAAACGCCTCCAACGCATCATCGGTGACCGTCACGCCCAGCGCCGTGCCCCCCATGGCCTCGCCGACATCGCGGCCAACCCAATCATGCCCCGTGCGCTCAATCGCGCCCGCGAGTTTACATTTATCAGAGGCCACAATGGTCTTGATCAACATCTGGCCCATACGGCCGGATGCGCCGGTGATCACGATACCGGGGAGGGTGCCGGGGATGTCACTCATGTCTTTGGTCTCCTGACGAATGTGTTGGCGTGGTTTAGCGTGCGGCGAAGAGTTTGGCAAAGCCCGCTTGCATGAAAGGTCAATCGGGATTATCTCGCGGCCATGGCAAAACGTTCTCATTCCGGCGGACCCAGCGGTTCGCATCGTACCCTGCGCATTGGCGAGGCCATTCGGCGTCGTCTCTCTGAAATGCTTGCGCGCGGTGAAATTCACGATCCAGATCTCACCATGATGTCGATCACGGTGGGCGAGGTGCGTGTGGGATCGGACCTTCGGGTCGCAACCGCCTATATCCTGCCACTGGGTGGCAAAGATGCCGACGCCGCCCTTGAGGCCTTGCGCCGCAACAAAGGCGAAATTCGCCATCAGGTCGGCAAGGCTTTGGGCATCAAACACACGCCCGAAATGCGCTTTGCCTTGGACGATACGTTTGACCGGATGGACGAGACCCGCCGGATTTTTTCCGACGAACGGGTTCAGCGCGACATTCAAAAAGGCGACACGCCCGATGACACCCCTGATGGGGATGAAGAAGAGTAATGGCGCGTCGTAAAAAGGGCCGCGAGGTTCACGGCTGGTTGGTCGTGGACAAACCTGCTGGCATCACCTCGACCTCGGTTGTCAACAAAGTGCGCTGGGCGTTGAACGCGCAAAAGGCCGGACACGCCGGCACGCTTGATCCAGAGGCAACCGGTGTTTTAGCCGTGGCCCTAGGCGAGGCGACAAAAACCGTGCCTTACATCACGGATGCATTGAAATCATACCGTTTTTCCGTGCGTTTGGGCCAATCGACCAACACCGATGACGCCGAAGGCGAGGTGCTGTCTGAAAGCGACAGCCGCCCAACAGACGCAGAAATCGAAGCCGCTTTGCCGCAGTTTGTCGGCGACATCATGCAGGTGCCGCCAAAGTTTTCGGCGGTGAAAATTGACGGAGAGCGCGCCTATAAACTGGCCCGCGCCGACGAAGCGTTCGAGATCGCCTCCCGACCTCTATTTGTCGATGAACTGACCCTGATCGAGCGTGTGGACGCAGATCATGTGATCCTTGAAATGGTCTGCGGCAAGGGCGGCTATGTCCGCGCGATTGCCCGCGATTTGGGTGAGGTTTTGGGCTGTTTCGGTCATGTGCAATGGCTGCGCCGAAACTGGTCCGGGCCATGGGACGCCGAAGACGGCATCACCGTGGACACCATTGATAAATTGGCCAAGACCGAAGCGCTCGACGCCTACATCCGGCCCGTCGAAGAGGGGCTGTCTGATCTCGAAGAGGTGCGCTGCACCCCCGAAGGCGCGGTGCGGCTTAAGAACGGCAATCCCGGCATGGTCTATCCCGCAGATGGGGTGGAATATGGCGACGAGGTTTGGGCGTCATTTGAAGGCAAACCCTTGGCCGTTGGCCGCTATATGGGCGGTGAATTGCACCCCTCGCGGGTTTTCAACCTCTGAAGGCTTGATCTGATCCGCAGAACACGCCATTCAACGCCGATGATCACCCGCACCCATATCAAAGGCGATGCGCCCTCGACCGCCGTCTATTCCGATTGCGAACGCTATCGTTACTCGTTGGTCCGCACATGGGAACCAGAGGGGCGCAAGGCGCTTTTTGTCATGCTGAACCCATCGACTGCCACAGAAGTTCAGAACGATCCGACTGTGGAACGCTGTGAACGGCGGGCGCGGACTTTGGGGTTTGGATCGTTTTGCGTCACCAATATTTTCGCGTGGCGCGACACAGATCCGAAAAAGATGCGGCAGGCGGCGGATCCTGTTGGCCCGGAAAATGACGCGACGATTGCGGAATTTGCGCTTTGGGCCGATCAGATTGTCTGTGCCTGGGGCACCCATGGCGCGCATTTGAATCGCGGTGCCGATATGGAGCGGCTTTTGCGAAACACGGGGCGGGATTTGTTTCATCTTGGCCTGTCCAAGGCCGGGCATCCCAAACACCCGCTCTATATTGCCTACACCCAAAAGCCGGAGCTTTGGCCGCAGACATAAGGCAAGGCGCGTTTAGGACAGGGCCGAGGGGCTGAGTTCGACCACGACATCAGCCGCCGTGACATTGGGGGAGCCGTACAGCACCGCGACCACATCGCCATTCACAATCACTTGGCTCGACAGGCCGTCTTCGGTCTGACTGACCTCGACATCGAGCGTGCCGGAATAGGTGTCATCGGGATTGAGGGTCACGCGCAGCATGTCCTCGCCCTGATCAAAATCGGTAATTTCGGCATGGCCGACCCCGGCGCTGGCGTCATAGTAGAGCCAGAAACTATCGCCCCCCGCGCCACCGGCGGCCACGTCATTGGCATCCATCAGGATCGTATCATCGCCGTCGCCGCCATATAGATGGTCCGCACCGTCATCCCCGGACAGCACATAGGCGGAGCCCGTGTCATTGCCGGCATAGATGGTATCATCACCCGCGCCACCCGACAGGATGGCCGTGCCATCCCCGCCATAGATCGTGTCATTGCCCGCGCCGCCATCAATAATGGCCGCATCATCGCCCGCCGCGATCGTGTCATCCCCCGCGCCCCCCGTGACGATATTGAGCGTTCCCTCGGCGTCGATGGTGGGCATGTTGTTATCATCGAGCGCAAGCATCGCATCAGTGCCACCCTGCATCGCATCATCAGCCAGAATGAAGGTTTCGCCATCATCGCCCAAGGTATACTCGACCGTCTCGCCAGTCAGTGAGCCCGTTGGCGCACCACCGCTGGGGGTATCATCCACGTTCGGGCTGAGCACGTCATCATCGGCGGTTCCCACAGGCCCTGCGACATCTGGAGCATCGGGATCATTGGGTGTCAGCACATCGTCCTCGGCGCTCCCCGACGGGCCAGCCACATCAGGGGCATCGGGATCATTTGGATCAATCGCCCCAAAGTCACCCAGCTCGCTGAGCGAAAAAAGGGTTGTTTCCAATGTGTCCGGGTCAGTGATCAGCACGGAAATATCATCGACCGGCAGCTCCTTGAGACCGAGGAAGGACAAAGTGGTTTCGCCTTGGCCCTCAAGATAGGACAGGCTTGTGCCTATTTCTGCACCGTTGTCATCGAGCATTGGCTCAATGACAAATTCACCCGTTCCGCCATCGCTGAGATCAAGGGTCACCTGGTCTTCGCCGCTGATAAAATTTTCAAATTGGGTTTCGCCGGAACCGAGAGACACGATGTAATCTTCGCCGGGGTCATCGGCGGTGGTGCCCACGGATGCTGGATCAACCCCTTCCGAAAGATCGGCCTCATCCACGGGATCGACAAGATCAACCGTGTCCGTGGTGGACTCTGTACTATCCGCGACAGTCTCGTCAGTGGCATCGTCTGATGGATCAGCCTCATCAGACGCCATCGCCATGTCGCTGACCGCGAATGCCGCAGGAAGCAGCCCTAACAACGCCAATGCCCAAAGCATCCACCCATTCCTCACACATATTCACCCTGTTCCAACTTACGCCATTCGCCTAAAAATGAAAGGGAGAAACTCCGAACAAGTTAATCTAAATATCTGTTAATGCAGGTTAATTTTCATTTTGCAAAAAAGGCGCTAATAAGGGCGTGCGAGTATACCCTAAGTGAGGCGGAGAGCATGACGGACGACACCGAAACCTTATCGAGCAATATCAAGGGGCTGCGCGAAGAGGTGGCGCGTTTTAACCGGCATAAATTTGTGCGTATTCATGATTCTTATTGGAAATTGATGTGGTTTCAGTTTCTGCGCGGCTTGGCCTTTGGCTTTGGCTCTGTGGCAGGGGCCACCATTCTTGTGTCGATTGTGGGATATGTTCTCAATCAAATGGAAGTCGTGCCGATTGTCGGCGAATGGGCCAAGCAAATGGCAACAGAGATCATGAACGAAACAGCAAAGGCGGGTGCAGGCCAATAATAGAACTGACTCACAAACCCCTTTCCTTTTTGACAGAATCCGACTAAGTGCGCCTATTCTCAGTTGATCGGATTGAGAACACCCTCCAAGGGCCTTGCTGGACGACATCCCGGCCTGTGCCATAACCCTTTGATCTTAAAGGAGACCCCGATGTCGATTACTGCTGAAGAAAAAGCACGGCTGATGAAAGAATTCGCAACCAAAGAGGGCGACACCGGTTCGCCTGAAGTTCAGGTTGCCATTCTGTCCTCGCGCATTGCCACGCTCACCGAGCACTTCAAAATCCACAAAAAAGACAACCACGGCCGTCGTGGTCTTTTGATGATGGTCGCACAGCGCCGCAAGCTGCTCGACTACGTCAAAGGCAAAGACGAGTCCCGTTACCAGTCCCTCATCGAACGTCTGGGCCTGCGTCGCTAAGCCAAAAGCAGATCGCCCCCGCGCCTTACGCCTCCCTATGGGATATCGTTCAGGCGTTGTGTGGGCGGTTTCGCTTTGCATTTTACAAATCCTCCGGGAAACCGGGGGATTTTTTATGGGGTTCAGCGGCCTCTAGCGACTTTCATCGACCTGTCGAATGAGATCGGCCACCATACGCCCGATGGCTTTTGACCCTTTCTTCGATGGGTGGATCATGTCTGCCCCGTGAAAGGAGCGGTCCCCATCAGGCACGAGATCGGCGATGGAGAGAAAATAGACCCCGTCCATCTGCTCTGCCATCTGTACCAGGCGCGCCTCAAGCGCGTCACCCGACGGGCGACACGCGTCGATGATGGAATCGACGCCAGGACTGCGCAGATAGCCGACAAAGACCACGCGCGCGCCGGTTTTACGGATTCGTGTAATCAACTGCGGAATGTCGCCACTGGTGCCGCTTTTCGCCACCATACGGTTGATCTTGCGCTCACATTTGCCACAGCCACAGCCCAGCCAAAGATCATTGCCTCCGCCATTGACCACCACCCAATCCCACGGCTTGCCATGGTATTGTTTGGCGATTTTAAGCCCAAGCGCACCAGTGATCGGCAGGCCATAAATGATCCGCGCCCCCGCAACAGAGCGGTTGACCACGGGCTCACCCAACGCGTCAGACAGAGCATCCGCGATCGAATTGCCGGAAATCATATGCCACGCCATCATGGAGTCGCCTATGGCGAGAATGCGCGCGGCCTCATCCTCTGCCGCGGTCTCTTGCGTGGATTGGGCCCATGCATCGCGAGGCGCGCCGACTAGAGATAGCGCACACAAAAGGGCGGCCAGCAGGCCATAAAAACCGGATTTCAATTGCACTTAAAACCTCGTGGGGGATTCTAACTATGTTTTGCACGCGTTTATGTCAATTTTGGGATGCGTCAGCCAGAACGAAGTCTTTTACAAAACCAAGGAATTGCTGTATGGGCGGATTCATCTGAGACGTGACGCAATGACCCCGGCGTTGTGAGATTAGGATAGAGGGGTCGGCGGCAATGGGGCCGCCAATCAATCGGGAGACCCGCAGGGGCGGGAGAGCTCCCAAGTAGGATACACTTGATGTTCAACGAAGTGAAAAAATCGATCCAGTGGGGCGAAGAGACGCTGACACTGGAAACGGGCAAGATTGCCCGTCAGGCCGATGGCACCGTGATCGCCACCCTTGGCGAAACCTCGGTCATGGCCAACGTGACCTTTGCAAAGGCACAAAAACCGGGGCAGGATTTCTTTCCGCTGACGGTTCACTACCAAGAGAAATACTATGCCGCCGGTAAAGTTCCGGGTGGCTTTTTCAAACGCGAAGCACGTCCGACGGAAAAAGAGACGCTGACGGCGCGTCTGATCGACCGTCCGATCCGCCCGCTGTTTGTGCCAGGCTTCAAAAACGAAGTCCTCGTGATGTGTACGGTTCTGTCGCACGATCTGGTCAATGACCCGGACGTCGTTGCAATGATCGCCGCCTCCGCCGCTCTGACCATTTCCGGCGCGCCGTTCCGTGGCCCGATTGCCGGGTGTCGCGTTGGTTTTGTGGATGGCGAATACATCCTCAACCCCGAAGTCGACGACATGCAGAACCTGCGCTCGAACCCTGAGCAGCGTTTGGACCTTGTTGTTGCGGGCACCAAAGACGCCGTGATGATGGTGGAATCGGAAGCCTATGAGCTGTCCGAGGATGAAATGCTCGGCGCTGTGACCTTTGCCCATGAGCAAATCCAGCCGGTCATCGACCTGATCATTGATCTGGCCGAAGATTGCGCGAAAGAGCCGTTTGAATTCGCTGTGCCGAATTATGCCGAGCTGTTCGCCGCCGTGAAAGCGGCAGGCGAAGACAAAATGCGCGCCGCTTATGCGATCACCGACAAGCAAGAACGCGTTGCTGCGGTGTCTGCCGCCAAGGACGACATCAAAGCCACCCTCACTGAGGACCAGCTGGCCGATGAAAACCTCGGCTCTGCATTGAAAAAGCTCGAATCCTCCGTGCTTCGCGGCACTGTGGTGAAAGAGGGCAAGCGCATCGACGGTCGTGCATTGGATCAGGTCCGCCCGATCGTTTGCGAAACCGGTCTTTTGCCGCGCACCCACGGCTCTGCCTTGTTCACCCGTGGTGAAACGCAGGGCTTGGTTGTGACCACGCTGGGCACCGGCGATGACGAACAGTTCATCGACGCGCTGCATGGCAACTTCAAATCCAACTTCCTGCTGCACTACAACTTCCCTCCGTACTCTGTGGGCGAAGTGGGTCGTGTTGGCTCTCCGGGTCGTCGCGAAATCGGCCACGGCAAACTCGCATGGCGCGCCCTTCAGGCCGTTCTGCCCGCTGCCACCGATTTCCCCTACACGATCCGCATCGTGTCTGAGATCACCGAATCCAACGGCTCGTCCTCCATGGCGTCTGTGTGCGGTGGCTCCTTGTCGATGATGGACGCTGGTGTGCCGCTCAAAGCCGCTGTGGCTGGTGTGGCCATGGGTCTGGTGTTGGAAGACGATGGCGAATTCGCCATCCTGACCGACATCTTGGGTGACGAAGATCACTTGGGTGACATGGACTTTAAAGTCGCTGGCACCGAAGCCGGCATCACCTCCTTGCAAATGGACATCAAGGTCGCGGGCATCACGCCTGAGATCATGAAACAAGCGCTCGCTCAGGCGAAAGCAGGTCGTTTGCACATCCTCGGCGAGATGAACAAATCGCTGTCCGGCGCTGGCGCATTCTCCGCCCACGCTCCGCGCATCGAAACCATGCAGATCCCGGTTGATAAAATCCGCGAAGTGATCGGCTCCGGCGGTAAAGTGATCCGCGAAATCGTTGAAATGTCCGGCGCAAAAGTCGACATCAACGACGACGGCATCATCAAAATCGCCTCCGCCAACGGTGAAGCCATCCAGAAAGCCTACGACATGATCTATTCGATCGTCGCAGAGCCGGAAGAAGGCAAGGTCTACAAAGGCAAGGTTGTGAAACTCGTCGATTTCGGCGCGTTCGTGAACTTCTTTGGCAAGCGTGACGGCCTTGTGCACGTCTCCCAGATCGAAAACCGCCGCCTGAATCACCCGTCCGACGTTCTCAAAGAAGGTCAGGACGTTTACGTGAAACTTCTGGGCTTTGATGACCGCGGCAAAGTGCGCCTCGGCATGAAAATGGTCGATCAAACGACTGGCGAAGAAGGCGTGACCGAGGAAGTCGCTGAGTAATCAGCTCTTTGGTTAGACATAAGAGAAGCCCCGCTTTTGGCGGGGCTTTTTGTTTGAGTATTTACGCTGCAATAAAGCTAGGGGCGCGCGCCAAACCACCGCTTCGCCGCCAGATCCTCGACACTCTCCGCCTCGATCTGATCGACCTTGCGCATGACGCGGCGTTTATGGTCGGCCTCGTCTTGGGTCATGTTGGAGCCGCGATTGATTTTGGCGTGAAGTTCGGCATTGGAGCGGGTGTAATAGTGGTTCAGTTGGATGTGATCGGCGGAATAGAAACTCGGTTTTTTACGATCCCCGGCGGCGGCGCGTGTGCCTGTGTCGTTGACGCTTGCGGTTGATCCGTCCGTCTCGACCGAATGCACCTTGATCGCGGTGACATGGCAAGGGTCGACGATCATTTTGAAATTGCACATGCCTTTCAACGGGCTCATCGGGTCCGGGTGACGGCGGGTGTAATTGGCGATTATCCCGCCCTCAGGCGCGGCCTCAAAGCCGTTGCGACCGAACATATGCCATGGCAGCGAGATGTTGGTTTCTCCCTCCAGATGCGCAAGGCAATCGGGCAAAGTATCGGCGGATTTTGGAACGAGGAATTCATCCACGTCGATGAAGGACATCCACCGATAGGCCGCACCAAAATTGCGCACCGCATGGGCGTAGGCCAGCACTTGGTTGTGGATTTCCGCACCTGTGACGCCATCACGCAGCTTTTGATCCCACGGAACCACCGTCATGTGTTGCACCCCGATGGCAGCGACCATTTCGACCAATGTCGTGTCCGTCGAGCCATTGTCATAGACATAGACATGCGACACCCCGGCGCGCAGGTGAAACCGCGCCCATTCGCCGATATGGGCCGCTTCGTTTTTGACGATCACGACAAGGGCGAGACCTGAGCGATCCGGCAAAGGCACCGGCGGATCAAGCGCGATGCGGGAGATGGATTTGGTCCGGCGCAGAAATGACAGCATAAAAAACCCCTATTCGCGAGCACCATAAGAAAGAATGGCACAGGCGAACAGGGGCGAATTTAAGCTGTGTTAGACCCTTACTTTGGGTCTTTGGCAAACCGCAAGTAGGGCAGTTTTTTGTCCAGCGTGCCGTATTTTTCGGTCGCAGCCGCGTCATCCAAAGAGGTCGCGACAATCACGTCTTGGCCGATGGTCCAGTTCGCAGGGGTCGCCAAAGGCACGCCAAACGTCTTTTGAAGACCGTCCAAAGCGCGCAGGATTTCGGCAAAGTTCCGGCCCACGGACATCGGATAGGTCATCATCAACTGAACTTTCTTATCCGGCGAAATGATAAAGACGGAACGCACAGTGGCGGTGTCTGCGGGGGTACGGCCATCCGGAAGATAGGCCTCAGCCGGGAGCATGTCGAAGGCTTTGGACAGGGCCAGATCGGTGTCCGCCACAATCGGGAAGCCCGCTTTGGCGCTCGCAAAGGATTCGATGTCGGCTTTCCAGCCCTTGTGCTCTTCAACGCCATCCACAGACACGCCAAGCACCTTGGTGTTGCGCGCCGCCCATTCGTCGGCAAGCTGTGCCACAGCGCCAAATTCGGTGGTGCAGACGGGTGTAAAATCTTTCGGGTGGGAGAAAATCACCGCCCAGCTGTCGCCGATCCAGTCGTGCAAAGTGATCTCACCTTGGTCGGTGGTCACGGTCAGATTGGGAACAATGTCATTGATGCGAAGGCCCATGGTTTTCTCCTTTGAGTAAATGCGTGGTTCGTAAGTTTAGATAGGTTCTAAAAATGGGTTTTACACCCTTCTGATCCGCCCCGCGACAAAATTACTCGGGCTTTGTCAAAACGGGCATTTAGCGGTAAAGGACAGCCCCGCCCCGCCGTCAGGGTGACGCAAGCGTAATTGCTCGGCATGCAGCATCAAACGCGGAGCCACGCGTGCGACTCCGGTGGCGTAAAACGGATCACCCATGATTGGGTGCCCCAACGCCAACATATGCACACGCAACTGATGCGAACGTCCGGTTTTGGGCATAAGGCGAACGCGTGTTTGATCTTCAGTATAGCGGACCACACGCCAATCGGTGATGGCCTGCTTACCGTTTTCATGATCCACCATCTGACGCGGACGATTGGGCCAATCGACGATCAGCGGCAGATCAACCGTGCCGGTTTTCTCCGCAATATGGCCCTGAACCCAGGCGACATAGGTCTTTTTGGTCTGACGTTTCTCAAATTGCAAACCAATGTGACGTTGCGCATGAGGCGTGAGCGCAAAGATCATCACGCCAGAGGTGTCGCGGTCCAAACGATGGATCAGCAAAACCTCCGGAAACACCGCCTTGATCCGCGCGATCAGGCAATCGGCAAGGTGTTCTCCCTTGCCTGGCACCGACAAGAGCCCCGCAGGCTTATCGACCACAAGGATTTCATGATCCATGTGGATGATTTTAAGCGGATCTTGCGGCGGGGCGTAGATGGTATCCATGGCGCGGCGATAGCATGGCTATGCGCAAGAGGCAAAGGTGTCGTCGAGGATTTCGCTCAGTGCCATCACATCCTCTTGCGTGAACGCGGCAGGCAGATTGCTGTCGATATCAAAGACGCCAAGAAGCGTGCCTTTTGCATTTCGCACAGGCAGGACAATTTCAGAACGCGTTGTGGACGAACAGGCGATATGGCCCTCAAAGGCCTCGACGTCTTCAACCAACTGGGCCTCGCCAGTGCGCGTACAGGCGCCACAGACGCCTCGAGAAAACGGAATCACAAGACATCCATGTCCGCCTTGATAAGGCCCGATCTTTAAAAGGTCTTTGGAAACAACGCGGTAAAATCCAGTCCAATCGAATCGATCATCTGATAGGTGCACTTCGCACGCAAACGTTGCCATCAAAGCGACCATATCCTCTTCGCCTTCGCAGAGACTTTTGATCCGATCCGACAAAGCGGCATAATCCATGTGATTTTCTCCATTTTTCGCGTCTGTGCAAACTCATTGGTAATATTTGGATCGTAGTTTCATCTCATCGGAAGAGCAAAGGTATCGCAGATGAAACTGAACCATCAGGATTTTGAGGATGTGCGTGTCGTATGCGTTGATGAAAACCGGATTGATGCCGCCTGCGCGATCCAGTTTAAGGATGAGATGCGTGGATTGAGTGAGGCTGGTCCCTCTCGCATCATTTTGGACCTCGGCAATGTTGAATTCCTCGACAGTTCCGGTCTTGGTGCTGTGGTTGCTGCATTGAAAGCCGTGCGCCACGGGCAACGTCTGGAACTCGCGGCTCTTCATCCAACCGTGCAACGGGTATTCCACCTGACTCGCATGGACACCGTATTCACCATTCACGACAGCGTCTCCACGGCGGTGGAGGGCGTCGCGAATGCGTCCTGAGGGCAATCTACAAAGCAAAGTGGTCCGGCGTGTCGCCCCGCAATCGAAAGAAAATGAGTTGAGGATCATTCTTCCCGCACGAGAAAACGCCGTTCGGCGCGGATTGAAAAGCATCAAAAATGGCCTTGGACCGATCGGATTTTCCTCCGACGAACTTGCCAGTCTTGAACTCGTTTTGGCAGAAATCCTCAATAATATCGTCGAACATGCCTATCGTGGGAATGAGGCGGGCATCATTGAAATTCAACTGTCGCAAACCACAGCCGGGCTATGGTGTACCGTCATCGACACCGGGGCAATGATGCCAAATGGCGAACCGCCACTGGGGATGCAATGCGACCTCAATTGCGACGTTGCCGATCTTCCTGAGGGTGGGTTTGGTTGGTTTCTGATCCGGGAATTGGCGCATGATTTGGAGTACACACATGAAGAAGGCCAAAATCGCCTCTCTTTTCGCATGTCCATCGGTCGCCTCAACTAAGCCTTGTCACCTGACCCACATGCTTCAGTTAAGCTGAAAATGCAGCGGGTAGGACCCGTCCTCAAACGGACCGAACAGATCTGACAGATCGGGATGCTCAACCGGAACACCGGAATAATCTGCAACAAGATTCTGCTCAGACACATAGGCTACATAATAGCTTTGGTCATTTTCAGCGAGCAGATGATAAAAGGGTTGGTCTTTATGGGGCCTGCTGTCTTCGGGAATGGCATCATACCATTCTTGGGTGTTCGAGAACATCGCATCCACGTCAAAGATCACGCCCCGAAAGCGATGTTGCTTGTGGCAGACAACTTGCCCAAGATGATATTTGGCACGTGATGTCATCATGACGTTGCAACCCCCATAAACGGTTAGTAGACCGTAAAAATGGCGACTGTCCACGGGGGACGGGCAAAGAAATGGGAAACAGTCTGTGAACCTCGTTCTAACAGTGCTTGAAATCGTGTCGCCGGTTTTCCTTTTGGCACTGGTCGGGTTCACCTGGGTGAAGACCGGTCATGAATACCGTTTGGAATTCGTGACCAAGCTGACAATGACACTCTCGGTCCCGGCACTGATCTTTACCGCTTTGGTCAAAGCCGATATTGAACCCGCCGCTTTGACCGCTCTGTCTTTCGCTGCGGTCGCCGCTTATGCGGGGGTGACGTTGGCCGCCTATCTGGCGGTAAAACTGTTCAAACTCGACAGTCGTACATTCTTGGCCCCGCTGATTTTCGGCAACACCGGCAACCTTGGCCTGCCGCTTGCCCTCTTCGCCTTTGGTGAAACGGGGTTGAGTTATGCTGTGGTGGTGTTCGCTGTGATGGCGTTGTGGTCCTTTACCTTTGGCGTCTATGTGACGGCGGGTGGCGGCTCTCCTGCGAAAGCGTTCAAGGAACCTTTGGTCTGGGCCACCGCCCTTGGCGCGCTGTTTTTGTGGCAAGGCTGGACCCTGCCCAAATTCGCGATGAACACACTCGAACTCTTGGGCCAAGTCGCCATTCCGATCATGTTGATCACGCTTGGGGTTGCCGTGGCGCGGTTGCACCCACACGGGCTTGGTCGAGCGGGCATCATCGCCGTGGCCAAGGTCATCCTCTGCGCCGGAATCGCGGCGCTGGCGGGTCGCTATTTCCACCTCGACCCCATTGCATTTGCCGTGCTCGTGGTCCAAATCGCCACGCCCGTCGCTGTGACCTCCTATATGTTGGCGGAAAAATACGGTGCCGATTCTGACGCGGTGGCCGCGCTTGTTGTCGCCTCAACGCTTCTCTCGGTCCTGTATTTGCCAATCCTGTTGGCCATCGTCATTTAACTCGCGACTCCATGCCCGCCTTTCGTCGCAAACATCACGGGAAAGACATTTCACACCGCGCCCAAATCCGCTATTCTCTTACAAAACAAAAAAGCGAGAGGCAGACATGAGCAGACGTCTTCGCGCAGTGGCATTACTTTTGTTGGTCTCGGCTTGCGGCAGCGGCAATTTCTCCGCCCCTCGGGAACTCGAAAACGCCTGCGCCATCGTATCCCAACGCCCCACCTATCTTCGGGCGATGAAGGCCACCGAACGCAAATGGGGCATTCCGGTGAACGTGCAAATGGCGACGTTCTACCAAGAAAGCAAATTTATCGGCAACGCCCGCACCCCCTATCGGTTCGTGCTTGGCGTGATCCCGATGGGGCGTCAAAGTTCAGCCTACGGATATGCACAGGCACTGGATGCCACTTGGGATGAGTATCGCCGTGAACAAAATCGCTGGGGGGCCAAACGGGATCGCATCCAGGACGCGACCGATTTCATGGGCTGGTACATGGATAAATCCACGTCGGTTTTGGGCATTTCAAAGCAGGATGCCACATCGCAATACCTCGCGTATCACGAGGGCCGAACCGGCTATGCCCGTGGCAGTTACCGCGCGAAACCATGGTTGATGCGTGTGTCCACCGAAGTCGGCGCACGATCCACCACCTATCGCCAACAGTTGATGTCCTGTCGTAAGCTCTAAACTTTCAGTCGATCGGCGTACCGCGCCGTTTGGCTTCGGACCGGATGTTGAACGCGCTGTCTGACACCGATCCACCAAGCGTCATCTTGGTGAGTTGAACGGTTGTCTCGCCACCGTTCTGATCATGAATGACCCAGGCTTTCAAGATGGGCGTGGCACTGAAAATCAAATCAATCGAGCCATATTCCGGGTGATCCGGGTCCTGGGCGCGCACCACCGTGTCACCATTGACCTCGGTGTGCGACACCACCATCCGCGCCTTTGACAGGTCAACATTGCGCGCCAGGATCAACGAAAGTGGCGTCTGCGCCATGGGAAAGCGCTGTGGCGGTTCGTTTGAACCCGGATCAAAAATGGCAACCTGGCCGCCCGCCCCCAAAACAAGCGGATCATTTTCCCCGCCATAGGACAGGCGCATCCGCCCCGGACGTTGAGCGTCAAACTGCCGGAAGAGCGTGATCCGTCATCGTTGGTCTGGGTAAAATCCGCCTGAACCGTGGACAGGCCATTGAGGTAGTTCGACAGGGTTCCAAGCGACAATTTCTCCGCCACTGCCGGGGCAGCAACGGAAAAAGCAATCAGGGCGGCGGGCGCAAGAGCGGTGATAAAGCGTTTCATGCCCTCACATATACGCCTTTGCGCACGCCCTTTCACCTCTCTTTAGATCACATCACGCGGATTTTGACGTGATGTGATATGTCATTGTTCAGGAACAAGAATTTCGCGTTTCCCGACATGGTTGGCCGAGGAAACCACGCCTTCGTCTTCCATTTGCTCCACCAAACGCGCCGCTTTGTTATAGCCAATGGCCAGTTTGCGCTGGATGTAGGAGGTCGAACATTTGCGGTCCTTGATGACGATGGCCACGGCCGTGTCATACAGCGCATCTTCCGAGTCGGTATTACCGCCGGACAGGCCCAACACCGCGTCAATGTCGCTTTCCTTATCCGCATCCGGCCCCTCAACCACGCCGCCAACGTAATCAGGCGGGCCGTAGGCTTTGAGATACGAGACGATTTTTTCGACCTCTTCGTCGGAGACAAACGGCGCGTGGCAGCGTTGGATTTTACCGCCGCCCGCCATATACAACATGTCGCCCATGCCAAGGAGTTGCTCGGCCCCCTGTTCCCCCAAAATCGTGCGACTGTCGATTTTCGATGTCACCTGGAACGAAATACGGGTCGGAAAGTTGGCTTTGATCGTGCCGGTGATGACGTCGACTGACGGGCGCTGCGTTGCCATGATCAAGTGGATGCCAGAGGCCCGCGCCATCTGGGCAAGACGTTGAATACAGGCTTCGATCTCTTTGCCCGCAACCATCATCAGGTCGGCCATCTCGTCGACGATGACGACGATATAGGGCAGGGTTTCGGGCTGAAACTCGTCGGTTTCAAAGATCGGGTCGCCCGTTTCATCGTCAAACCCGGTTTGAACGGTGCGCGAAAACAGCTCGCCTTTGGCCAGCGCTTCTTTGACCCGACCGTTATAGCCGTCGATGTTACGCACGCCCATTTTGGACATTTTGCGGTAGCGATCTTCCATCTCCGCCACGGCCCATTTGAGCGCGACCACGGCCTTTTTCGGATCGGTCACAACCGGCGACAGAAGGTGTGGAATGCCATCATAAACGGAAAGTTCCAACATCTTCGGGTCGATCATGATCAAGCGGCATTCCTCTGGCGTGAGCCGATAGAGCAATGAGAGGATCATCGTGTTGATCGCCACGGATTTCCCGGAGCCGGTGGTCCCAGCGATCAAAAGGTGAGGCATTTTGGCAAGGTTGGTGACAACCGGATCGCCGCCGATGTCTTTGCCCAATGCCAAAGGCAGGGACAATTTGCCATCACCATAATCGCGGGTCGACAGGATTTCGCGAAAGCTGACCATTTCGCGGTGATCATTGGGCAATTCGATCCCGATCACCGACCGCCCCGGCACCGTGGACACACGCGCGGAGAGCGCCGACATAGAGCGCGCGATGTCGTCGGAGAGGCCGATCACCCGCGAGGCTTTGAGACCCGGCGCGGGTTCAAGTTCATACATGGTGACAACCGGGCCGGGGCGCACCGAAACGATCTCCCCTTTGACGCCGTAATCGTCCAACACGCTTTCCAACATCCGCGCGTTTTCTTCCAACGCTTCATCCGAAAGCGTGTGACGCACGATATTGACCGGGTTGTCCAACAAGGACAGCGGCGGCACTTCGTATTGCGCCTCTTTCGGGTCGAATTTCAACGCAGGTTGGGCCTCGGCTTGCGCCTGTTTCGACTGGGCAACAGGCTTGCGTACCGGATGTTGCACCACACGCTTGGCCTCGGGGGCTGCGGGTTTTGGCGGTTCATAGCGTTGCGGCTGCGCGCTCAGATACTCCGGAGTTTCAATCTCTTCGACCTCGGGATAGGCCTCCCCAGCAAAGCTGTCGGCGGCCTCATAGTTATACTCATCAGAGGCAAAGGGATCAGCATAAGCGTCATTCTCAAAACTGCCCTCCGCATAGGTTTCCACATAGGGGGTAACCACCGGCTGCGGCCGCTCGGCTTGCGCCAAGATCATCGGCTTCGGACCCTTTTTGTATTTCGCAGCGGCCTTTTGTGCGGCGGTGAGCGGCGGCTCAATGCGCTCCGCCACAGCCGGAGCCTCACGCGACCCAACACGCGACCGGGCGCTGATCACATTGGCGATTTTGGAGCGAATGCGATCGTCCTGACCCGGCGCAACATAAACATCCGGGGCCTCGTCGCGTTCGATCAATTCCGGTTCCAAATCGTCAGGTGCGGTGCGTTTCAACAGCCCCGGCATCTTGGCGAACAGCGAGGGCTTGGCGTCATATTCCGCGGGATGAGCCGCGGCCTGTGGTGCGGTTTCCGGCATCGGCGCACGCAACACGCGGCCCGGTCGCGGCTGAGCCTGCACGGCCTGAGCCGCTTCAAATTCGGCAAGTTCGGCGGCAGCTTGGCGGCGCTCATCGCGACGTTGCGCAGCATTTTGGGCCAAACGTTGCCCGACCGTCACCGACCCGCGTGCGCTACGCCCCAAGAGGTGCAACACCAGTGCATAGAGCGACACAACACCGATCAGCAAAAACCGCCCACCCGCCAGCAATTCGCGGACAACAAACCCAAAGGCGAACAGCATCAGGGCAAGCGTGCCAAAAAACGACAGGACAGAAAGAGCCTTAAGGCTAAACCCCTGTCCTAAAGGCAGAATTTGGATCAATGCGGCCAATACCGTATCCCCGAACAGGCCGCCAAAACTTTGTGGCGCGGTGGAGGCATGGGTCGAGGCATAGACCGCCGCCACGGCAATGGCGATGGGCACAAACACGGCCCGCGTCAGCGCGCGCTCCGCCCCACGATGCAGGACAAACCGTAGCCCCCACGCCAGAAACGCCAGAGGGAATCCCCAAGAGGCGGCACCCACAATGATCATCAAAGGCGAGGCAATCGAAGCGCCGAACCGACCCAAAACATTGCGCACAGGCGCGTCGGTGGCGGACAGCCAACTTGGATCTTCGGGCACATAGGAGCCGAGCATCAGGGCAAACAAAACTCCCGCGATGATCAGGCCAAGCCCAATAAGTTCCTTCCCCCGCCGTTCCAAAACGGCTTGGGTGTTTCTGTCGAAAAGCGGATCGCGACCACGTGCCTGATAGGATGCCATGCCTGCCTCTTTATGTGTACAAACAGTCGCGAAGCATGATCAGCCCGCGCCGTGTCTCGTTGATTGGGGCCACAAGCGCGACCCTGATATATGACGCGCCGGGGTTTTCCCCATCCACGTCCCTCGAAAGATATGCGCCGGGCAAAACCCGAACGCCGGTTTCCGTCCAAAGCCTCATCGCCGCCTCTTCGCCATCCTTGACGGGCAGCCAGAGGAAAAACCCGGCCTCAGGGGCGGCGGCACCGTCGATGCCAGAAAACACCTCATCGGCCATGTCGAATTTCTCCGCATAAAGCGCGCGCGAAGAGATGACGTGATCCTCATCGGCCCAAACCCGCGCGGACACCGCTTGGATCGGACCGGGAAGCGGCGCGCCGGCATAGGCGCGCAAACGGCGGATATGGTGTATGTTTTGCGGACCAGAGGCGACAAACCCGGACCGCAGCCCCGGAAGGTTGGAGCGTTTCGACAGGGAATGAAAAATCACCACGCGTTCGGGATCAGCCCCCAATTCGCGCGCGACATCAAGCGCACCTGTGGGCGGCACGCCCCGGTAGATCTCGGAATAGCATTCATCGGCAAACACTTTGAAATCGTGCTTTTCCGCCAAGGTGATCAAAGCGCGCAGATAGTCGCGCGAAGCCACGGCCCCCTGCGGGTTGGACGGGCTACAGATATACGCGATGGCGGTACGGTCGAGCACCTCAGTTGGTAAACTGGCGTAATCGGGCAAGAACCCGGTGTCCCGCGTGGCGGGCACAAATACGGGCTCGGCGCCAATGGTCACGGCGGCGACGGCGTAAACTTGGTAAAACGGGTTCGGGATCAAAACGACCGGCTGTTTGCCACGTTTTTTCTCAGGGCAGAGCGCAAGACAGGCGTTCATCAGGCCTTCGCGGGTGCCGTTCAACGCCATGAGTTCGGTCTCGGGATCAACCGTCACGCCAAAGCGGCGCGCAATCCAGTTTGAGATCGCGCTCAACAACGCATCCGAGCCGTTGTTGTTCGGGTATTTGGCAAAGCCCGCGATGTTTTCGGCCAAAACCTCGCCGATAAAATCGGGCATGGCATGGCGCGGCTCGCCAATGGTCATATGCATCACCTCACCACCCGGCGCATGAGCGTCGAGAAGGTTCCGCAAACGCGGAAACGCATAGTCTGGCAGGTTTGAAAACCGCTCAGGAAACGTCATGAAACTGCTACTGCCTCGTGTTTCCGGATCTTTTGCCCGGGTAATTGCGATCAGGATAGCGGGCGTGGGCCTCCGGGTCCAGCAAAAGACGTCAGACACCGAGGGGGCCGTGTCGCAGTTGTGGCTTTTAGGCCAGCGCCGCCTCCGCGGCGGCCCCAAGCCGCAACAACTGCGCCTCGGTATTAGGCGGTGTTTGTAGAATGACCCCACAAGACGGCACCCCCGTGGGCAGAGTCAGCGCTGCCAATCCCATCAGGTTGCCGACCCGCGTGTTGCGCAAAGCCAAAAGGTTTTCAGTCACATAGTACTCCGCATCCGTCATCAACCGATCCGCATGGGGCGGCAGGATCGGCGCGGTGGGTAGGATCACGGCATCATAGCCCGCCGTGGCTTTGAGGTACTCCGCACGCAGATGGGCAAGCCTTTTCCAACCAGCCACGAAATCCACGCCACTGAAGGTCTGGCCCGCTCGAAATCTCTCCAAGATACGCGGGAACATCGCGCCGGGATTGGCTTCGATATACTCGCGCCATTCCGCATAGGCTTCGACGGTGAACAGAATGCCGGACAGGTCCATGGCCGCCTCAACAGCGGAGACGCGGGCGCGATGAATCTCGGCTCCGGCGTCTTTGAATTTCGCCACGGCGGCGTCAAACCCGGCAAGGGGCGCATCGCGGATGTCGTCAAACACCACGGAGTCGAGGATCAAAAGCCGTTTGCCTTTGAGCGTCGCACCTTTGAGATCGGGGGCAGATGTGCCGTCCAGAATAGCGAACAGCGCAGCGGCGTCTTCGACGGTTTTGACCAGCGGCCCGACTGTGTCAAACGCGGCGGCAAGGGGCACCACACCCTCCAAAGACAGCCGTCCGGCGGTGGTTTTCAGACCCACAAGATCGTTCCACGCAGACGGAATACGCACAGACCCGCCGGTATCCGATCCAATCGCACCAGGAGCGAGACCAAAGGCCACCGAGGCGGCAGCCCCAGAGGACGACCCGCCCGAAACCGCCTCCATATCGTTGACGCAAGGCGGGGTGGCGGTGATTGGATTGAGGCCAAGACCGGAGAACGCCAATTCAGACATATGGGTTTTGCCCAAGGCGACGAGCCCGGCCTGCGCGCCCCGGCGGACCATTTCGGCGTCACGGCTGGGAATGCGATCTTTCAACAGCGCGGTGCCCGCTTCGGTTGCCACGCCAGCGGTGTCGAAAAGGTCTTTCCACGACACCGGCACACCGTCCAAAAGACCACGCCGCACACCGTTTTGAGCGCGCAGGGCGGCGGCCTCAGCCTCGGCCAGCGCGCGATCCACCATCATGCGGGCATAGATCCGGGAGCTGAGCGGGTGGGAGGCCGCACGATCCAAAAAATCAGCCGCCAGATCACGCGGATCAATGTCGCCCGCGCCAATGCCACGCCCAAGATCACACATGCTCATGTCTTTGAAATCGGCCATTTGGTTTTCCTTTCGCACTCTCGGCCAACCTAGCGACGGATGAGCGCATGGACAATCCGGTCTTGTGCATCATATTTAGCCCAGTCCGCAATGGCCCCCGGGAGATCGTCATGACCCAGAATTCCACCCCTTCAAGCGATGTGATCATCGTCGGCGGCGGCCTCAATGGCCCGGCCTTGGCGCTGGCCTGTGCGAATGCGGGGTTGGACGTGACTTTGATCGACTCATTGCCGCAGGCGGCCCGCGCCAATGATGCCTTTGACGGACGCGGCTATGCTCTGTCCTTGTCCTCTCAAAGGCTTTTGAAGGCCATCGGGATTTGGCCCAAAGTGGCCGCTCATGCGCAAGAGATTTTGGACGTGAAGGTCACGGACGGCAAGCCGGGCGAAGGTCCCGCGCCGTTTATGTTGGAATTTCGCGACGGCGAAATTGACGAAAGCCCGATGGGCTACATGGTCGAGGATCGGTATCTCCGACAGGCGTTTTTGACCGCCTTGAACGGTCAGGCCAAGATCACCCAGATTGAAGGCACGGTCATGGCGCAAGAGGTCGATGCCCATGGCGCAAAGGTAACGCTGAGCGATGGGACGGAGCTGTCTGGGCGGCTGATTGTTGGCTGTGATGGGCGCAAATCCGGTACGGCGGAGCGGGCCGGGATTGGCCGCACCGGATGGGGCTATGGCCAAACGGCGCTGGTCTGTGCGATTGCCCATGAGCTACCGCATCACGGCTGTGCGCATCAGTTCTTCTTGCCGTCCGGGCCTTTGGCGATCCTGCCTTTGCCGGGCAATCAAAGTTCGATTGTCTGGACCGAAAAGGATAAGATGGCCGGGGACATTCAGACCCTCTCAGACGCCGATTACATGGCTGTTTTACGACCGCGATTTGGCGATTTCCTCGGTGATATTTCTTTGGTTGGCCATCGCTTCGCCTATCCGCTCAACATCACCTTGGCGAACAAATTTTACGCCCCGCGCGTGGCCTTGGTCGGCGATGCGGCGCATGGGATGCATCCGATTTCAGGCCAGGGTTTGAACGCGGGTCTGAAAGACGTTGGTGCCTTGACCGAAGTGATTGTGGACGCGCATCGGCGCGGCGAAGACATTGGCCGCGAAGATGTTTTGGCCCGCTACAGCCAATGGCGTCACTTTGACGTTGCCACCATGGCTTTGATGACGGATAGCTTTAACAAGCTGTTCTCAAACGACAATCCAATCCTACGCATCGCGCGCGATATGGGGATGGGTGTGGTCAATTCGATCACCGGCCTGCGCCGTGCCGCGATCCGCGAGGCCGCCGGGGTGAATGGTGATTTGCCGAAATTGTTGCAGGGGCGCGCGCTTTAAACACTCCGCTCAGGCGTCGATTTTGCGCGCTTCCGAGACCAGCATGATCGGGATGCCGTTGCGGATCGGATAGGCAAGACCTGCAGTTTTGGAAATCAATTCCTGCGCCTCCGCATCATAGATCAGCGTCGCATGGGTCTGTGGACAGACAAGCGCCTCCAACATGCGGCGATCAAACAGCGGCGTTTGCGGTTCGGATGGGGCGTCCATTACATCATATCCTCGTTGTTGCCGCCTCTGAGAGCGAATTCAATCAAGGTTATCAGAGTTTCACGCCGGGTGGAAAGAGACGGTGCCTCTAAAAGCGCCTGTTTGTCCTCACAGCCAAAGGGACAGAGCATGGACAGGGAATTGATCAACAACTCATCTTCGGCGCGGCCCAGATTTTCCCAATCGGTGCGCAAATCCTCTTCGTCAAAATACCGACGCAGCAGGGAAATAAAATGCCGACGATCCAGACAGGGATCATGTTCGGCAGGGCCAAGATCGGCGGCAAAATCCGCCCAATGGACATCGAACTTCCGGTAGGGCGAAAACCCGGTGCTCTCTGGGCCCAAACGAAAGCGCGAGATACCGGACAGGGTGATCATGTAGCGACCATCTTCGGTTTCGGAAAACCCGGTGAGCCGGCCAGCGCAACCGATGGAATTGAGCTTGCCCTCCCCTGCCCCGCTGCGGGGCTGGACCATGCCGATCAAACGGGTCGGAGTTTTCATGCAATCTTCGATCATCTGCAAATACCGCGGCTCAAAGATATGTAGCGGCAGCCGAGACCGGGGCAGCAAAAGCGCCCCGGTCAGCGGGAAAATCGCAATGGTTTTGGGAAGATCGGCGGCTGTTATCATGGCTCTAACCTAGAGCACCAAACCGATCAGGCAAATATGATCGAGGACAATTTACGACGCCCGGCCAAAACAATGGGATCGTTTGGTTTGAGACTGTCGAAAATCTTGAACAATTGTTCTTTGACCGCGCCCTCGTTCCAGTCGCGATCCAATTTGAACGCGGCCAACAACGTATCGACAGATTCTTCAATTTGGCCATTGGCGTGCAAAGCAACAGCAAGGTCCAAACGCGCCTGCATATCCGTGGGATCGGCTTCGACTTTTGCGGTCAATTCGGCGACAGGACCGGCATTTTCGGCCTCACGCGCCAGTGCGATCTGGGCATGAACGCCCTCAATCACGGCCGTGTGGGCAAGCTCTGCGGGCATCCCGTTAAGCACCGCCTCGGCCTCATCAATCTCGCCTTTGGCGATATGACATTTGGCGAGACCGGCGAAGGCGGCGGCGAGGTTTGGGTCTTCTTCAAGGATGGCCGCGTAGGTTTGCGCCGCATCGTCAATCTCGCCGAGATCAAACATCTCGTCAGCGGCAGCCACGGCATCGGCCAGCCCGCCATCTCCCGCAAGATCGGCGGTTTTCTTTACAAACTCAGCGATTTGCGACGGAGGCAACGCGCCTTGAAAGCCATCAACCGGCTGACCTTTGAAAAAGGCATAGACGGTGGGAATGGATTGCACACGCATCTGACCCGCGATCATTTGGTTTTCATCGACGTTGACCTTGGCCATTTTGACCTTGCCACCGGCGGCGTTCACAGCCGCCTCCAAAGCCGGACCAAGCGTTTTGCACGGACCGCACCAAGGTGCCCAAAAATCCACGATCACAGGGACCTCTTGCGAGGCGTCGATCACCTCGGCCATGAAATCGGCCTCTGTGACGTCTTTGACATAGCTGCCCGCATCCGGGGTGGTCGCGGTGGTGTTTGTTAGACCCAGATCCATCATGTGGTCTCCCTTATCTGCTTGCTTGACCCTATATGCGCTTTATGTGCTGAAAATTAAAGGTCGAAGGTGGCGAATACGGGCGCATGATCCGATGGTTTCTCCCATCCCCGCGCGGCGCGCAGCACACGCGACCCATGCCCGGCATTGGCAATATCCGACGTGGCCCAGACGTGATCCAGACGACGGCCTTTATCGGCCTCATCCCAATCCTTGGCGCGATAGGACCACCAGCTATACAAAAGGCCTTCGGGAATATCTTGGCGGGTGATGTCGACCCACTTGCCAGACTCCTGTGTTTCCGCCAAATGTTTGACCTCGATCGGCGTGTGCGACACGATTTTCAACAGGTTCTTGTGGTTCCACACATCATCCTCACGCGGCGCGATGTTCAAATCGCCAACGAGAATGGATTTTTCCGGCCGATTGGCGTGAAACGCATCGCGCATCTCGGTGAGGTAATCGAGCTTTTGCCCGAATTTTTCGTTGACCTCGCGATCCGGCACATCGCCCCCTGCAGGCACATAGAAATTGTGGATCGTCACACCGTTTTCCAACGTGGCGGCAACATGGCGAGCGTGGCCTAAGCTGGCGTAGTCTTCGCCCCCCGCATCCACCAGCGGCAGCTTCGAGAGGATCGCAACACCGTTATAGCCCTTTTGTCCGCGCGCAACCATGTGGGTGTATCCAAGGGCGCGAAACTGATCCATCGGGATTTTATCGACCGGGGATTTGCATTCTTGCAAACAAAGCACATCGGGCGCTTCCTCTTCGAGAAGCTTACAGACGATGGATTCGCGCAGGCGGACGGAGTTGATGTTCCAGGTGGCAAGGGTGAACGGCATATCGGGGTCCTCGTTGGGTTTGCCCAAAGCTAAAGCGCAGAACCGCCGGACGCCACCCGAAAGACGTGCAAAAAGGCCCGACTGAGATCAGCCGGGCCAGAGGAACGAGGGAGAGGGAACGCGCATCCGATCCCCGATGCGCAGGGGCTTGATGTGGGGCTTTCGCTTCGTCGGGTTAGGACGCCAAGCGGTAGCCACCGGATTCGGTCACCAACAACCGCGCATTCGAGGGATCGGGTTCGATTTTCTGCCGCAGCCGGTAAATATGGGTTTCCAGCGTGTGCGTGGTCACCCCGGCGTTGTAGCCCCAAACCTCATGCAACAACACATCGCGGGCAACGACGCCTTCGGTGGCCCGATAGAGGAATTTGAGGATGTTGGTCTCTTTTTCCGTCAGACGGATTTTCTTGTCATCTTCGGTGACAAGCATCTTTTGCGCTGGTTTGAACGTATATGGCCCAAGCTGGAACACAGCCGCCTCAGATTGTTCATGGGTGCGCAATTGGGCGCGGATACGAGCCAAAAGCACCGGAAATTTGAACGGTTTGGTCACATAATCATTGGCGCCGGAATCAAGGCCCAGAATGGTGTCGGCGTCGGTGTCATGGCCGGTGAGCATCAGGATCGGCGCTTTCACCCCGGATTTGCGCAGGCGTTTGCACAGCTCGCGCCCATCCGTGTCCGGCAGGCCAACATCCAACATGATGAGGTCATAATGCCCCTCCTTGGCGCGCTCCATGGCGGAAGCACCACTGTCGGCTTCGAACACATCGAAATCTTCAGTCATGACAAGCTGTTCGCTCAGCGCTTCGCGCAGATCGTCATCATCATCAACAAGCAGAATCTTTTTGAGAGTGGCCATCACAGTGACCTCCTTTGTTTGTGTCTTGACTGTGATGTGCGCTCGCCTGTCCGCTTCGACAAGATTTGCAACACTGTGCTCACGCAAGCGTGTCAAATTCACCGGAAATGTTTCACTTTATGTCAAAGATCGCTACATGAAGGGTCTGAAATCACTCTGGATTGCCCCGATGAGCCTAGCCCCCTCCCTTGCCGAACGTGTCGCCCGCGCCCGCGCGGATTTGCGGATGGGCGTACCTGTGGTCTTGCAAACCACCTCTGGTGCAGCACTTGCCGTGGCCGCCGAAGGGGTCTCGGCTGCGCGGCTTGCGGATCTCGCCTCGCTTGGCACGGCGCATTTGGCGATCACGGCACGACGGGCCGAAACATTAAATGCGCGCGCTTACGATGGCGATCTGGCACGGCTGATCCTACCGAAAGACGTAGATGTGACTTGGATTGAGGCAGTCGCAGACCCTGCCGACGATCTGACCCATCCGATGAAAGGCCCGTTTCAATCAGCGCGCGGCGGCGATGCAACGGCGGCGCGGGCCGCGATTGCTTTGGCCAAATCGGCACGCCTCTTGCCCGCCGCGATCTTGGTCGAGGTCGAAAACGCCTTGGACCTCGCGGCCCAGAACGGCCTGACTGTGATCCCGGTGGGCCAAGCCATGCCGTTCATGGCCGATCTTGCGCCCCTGCATGACGTGGTTCATGCCCGCGTGCCACTGGTCGCCTCGGAGGCCGGACGTGTGCATGTGTTTCGCCCAGATGACGGCGGCGAGGAACATTTTGCCGTCGAAATTGGCCGCCCGGATCGCGGCCAACCCGTTTTGGCGAGACTGCATTCGGCCTGTTTCACCGGCGACCTGTTTGGGTCGCTCAAATGCGATTGCGGACCGCAATTGAACACGGCTCTGGCACAAATGGGCGAGGTCGGCGCGGGTGTGTTGCTCTACCTCAACCAAGAGGGCCGCGGCATTGGTCACGCCAACAAAATGCGTGCCTACTCATTGCAGGACCAAGGATTTGATACGGTACAGGCCAACCACCGGCTTGGCTTCGAGGATGACGAACGCGATTTCCGTATTGGCGCCGCGATCCTCAAAGAGATGGGATTTTCCACCGTTCGCCTTTTGACCAACAACCCCGCCAAGGTCGCGCGCATGGAGGAACAGGGGATCACCGTGGCCGAACGCGTGCCGCTTATGGTGGGTGAAAACCGGTTCAACACCGCCTATCTGGCCACCAAGGCGAAAAAATCCGGGCATTTACTATGAAGCCAACCCCACGCGATCTGGTCATCACCCGGTGGGGTGCGCGGTTCATGGGACGCCGGTTCCCCTGTTCCATCGGCAAGGGAGGCATTGTTGCCAACAAGCGCGAAGGCGACGGCGGCACGCCGATTGGCCCCCATGAGATCGCGGAACTCTATTATAGAGCGGACCGGGTGCCCGCGCTGAATGGCACCGAAATCCGCATCGGCGACCTGTGGTGCGATGCCACGGATCACCCCCGCTACAATCATTTGGTGCGCGCGCCGTTCAAAGCCAGCCATGAAAAAATGCGCCGGGGCGACCGTTTGTATGATCTGGTGCTCACCACAAATTGGAATTGGCCAGAGGCAACCCCCGGCAAAGGCTCGGCGATTTTCATCCACCGTTGGCGCAAACCGCGCCATCCAACCGAGGGCTGCGTTGCCTTTCGCGCCGATCATCTGCGATGGATCGCAGAGCGGATCAGTCCCGCGACCCGGTTGATTGTCCGCTAAGCCTGCCTTCATTGCAGCCTAAATACACAACAGTCAGACCTCATAGGCCCGCTCGCCAAAGATCGCGGAGCCAACCCGCACATGCGTCGCCCCTTGGGCAATCGCGGTTTCGAAATCCCCGGACATGCCCATCGACAGACCTTTGATCCCGTTGCGCTTGGCGATTTTGGCCAGCAAAGCAAAGTTCAAAGACGGTTCTTCATCGGCGGGCGGGATGCACATCAGCCCCTCAATTGACAGGCCCAAATCGCGACACTCTTTGATAAACGCATCAGCCTCTTCGGGCAACACACCCGCCTTTTGCGGCTCGGCCCCGGTGTTCACCTGTATATAAAGTCGCGGACAGGCACCGGTCTCCTCCGCCAGACGCGCAATGGTTTTGGCCAATTTCAGGCGATCCAACGTCTGGATCACATCAAAAAGCTCCATCGCTTGCCGCGCCTTGTTGGTTTGCAACGGACCGATCAGATGCAACTCCACTCCGGCAAAACGTTCCTTAAAACCCGGCCATTTGCCCGCCGCCTCCTGCACCTTGTTTTCACCAAAAACCCGATGCCCCTGTTCCAACACCGCGACGACTCGGTCATCCGGCTGGACTTTCGACACAGCAATCAGACACACATCCTGCGGATTGCGGCCACAGCGCGTGGCTTCGTCGACAATCCGCTGTTTGATTTCGGCCAATCCCATATCTGTCCCCTTCGGCGTAACCACCCACTCTCATTGGGTTTCATAAGGCGGGTCTCACCCCCCATGCAACAGGTGTGTGGCGAAGTTGCATCATTTTTGGCAGAGCTGACCAACCAAGAGTGCGTTTGCTTGACCCAAAACCCATCTCGGCGCATTTCAATGCCCATGTGTCGGGTTAGCCGGCATGCCTGATACTCAAAAATTCCACGAGGGCAAAAAATGAAAAAGATTCTTCTCTCCTCCGCAGCGATCGCTCTGCTCGCAGGCGCCGCTTCCGCTGAAGTCACCTGGTCTGGTGACGCAGAAATCGGCTACAACGACGATTTTGAAGACGGCTTCTACTACGATGCCGGCCTCTATGTGAACCTCTCTCAAGAGCTGAACAACGGCTGGACCGCTTCTGCTAAACTCGACATCGACCTGGAAAGCGGTGATGACGACACTTTCAGCATGGGCACTGTTGACTCCTCTGACTGGGTTCTGTCGCTGTCCAATGACATGTTCACCCTGTCCTTCGGCGACGTTGACACCGCATATGCCTCCTTCAAAGGTGTGTCGACTCTGTATGACAACGACCTTTTCGCTCCGGCCGACGCCGCTGACGATTACGAAGGTTACTTCTCCGGTGGCGCAGACGCTACTGGTGGCCTCTTGGTAACCGCAGAATATGCTGGCCTGTCCATCGCTGCGTCTTCCATTCTCGTCGATCAAGACGTGTTTGATGGCACTGTTACCCCCGCCACCGACAAAACCAACGGCGAGTTCCACTACAGCCAAGTCGCTTTGGGCTACGACTTCGGCATGTTCAACGCTGGCTTGCTTTACGCAGAAGACGTTGCTTTTGACGCTAGTGGCATCGCATCCGCAGCTGCTGTAACCGCCACCGAAGAAGACATGATTGCGCTGAACCTCGGCGCGATCTTTGCAGGCGCTGACTTCAACCTGACCTACATGGATTACTCTGACGTTGCCACCGGCTTTGGTATCGACGTGTCCTATCCGGTTGGCCCGGTAACCCTCGGCGCTTACTACGTCTCCTACGACTTTGACGACTCGACCGTGACCGAAGACGATGCTTACGGCGTGTCCGTGGACTACTCCGACGGCCCGATCACCGTTGCCGCTTACTACGAAGAAGTTCTCGGCGAAGCTGAGTACGCCATCGAAGGCGCATACGACTTCGGTTCCGGTCTGGTTGTGACCGCTGGTTACATTGACGGCGACGACGATGGTTCCACTGGCGCCTTCGGTAACGACAACGACTTCGCAGCCTACGTCGTGGCTGAATACGACCTCGGCGGCGGCGCATCTTTCCTCGCCTCTTATGCTGATGCGAACTCGGTTGCTGCAGAATCCACCGATGACATCGACACTGGTGTTGGCGGCTACGAGCTGAACTCCGGCGCCACTCTGGCTCTGTCCTTCAAGTTCTAATTTCTGACGGAATTGAAATTCTTAAGGGCCGCCCTTCGGGGCGGCCCTTTCCTTTTGTCTCATCGCTTTTACACATTGAAGGCCTTGTTCCTTTTCCCGGCGAGCGATACGGTTGCCGCGATACCTTAAGAGGAGCCTTTGATGTTTCGCCGTACCTTTGTTTTGATCACCGCCTGTGCCGCAACTCTGACGCTTGCGGGCTGTGGCGGGTTTGACAGCTTTGGCTCTTTTGGTGGCAGCGCGGGCTCCATTGGGTCCGGTCCGTTTTCGGGCGGGCCGAAAGTGACCACCTCGGATGAGGGTGAGGTCATCGACACCAAATCCACAGGTCAGGCTGTCGAAATCCTCAACGGCGAGACCATTGTCATCGAACAATCCAAACGCCGCACCATTTTTGGCGGCGGGCGTGGGTCGGTTGAAGACAAAGTTCAGGTCAACAAATACATCTGGAACGCCGCTTTGGATGTTTTGTCCTTTTTGCCCGTGCAAGAGGCCGATCCGTTCACCGGTGTGATCATCACCGGCTATGGCACCCCTCCGGGTGGCGGACGCGCTTACCGTGCGGTGATCCATGTCACCGATCCGGCGCTTGACGCGCGCACGCTGAACATATCGCTTTACACCAAGGGCGGCGCGGTCAGCCAAGAAACCATTCACGCCGTCGAAGACGCCATTCTGACCCGCGCGCGTCAGTTGCGCTCTGGCAAATGACCAACAGATCCATGTTGCAGGTCCATGTGATTTGATCGCCTCTGGACCCCAAGCCACCAACGTTTTATGACATTTGCGACCACGCCGGGCCTGAATGGCTCGGCGTTTGACTGACCATCCAAAGGACACCCGCATGAGCCGCTACGCGCCAAGTGAGATCGAACCGAAATGGCAACAGGCCTGGGATGAGGCCGAGGTGTTTCTCGCCACGCGCGATGAGACCCGGCCGAAATACTATGTGCTTGAGATGTTCCCCTACCCATCGGGGCGCATTCATATCGGTCACGTGCGCAATTACACGATGGGTGATGTTGTGGCGCGTTACAAATCCTCGACCGGGCACAATGTGTTGCACCCGATGGGGTTTGACGCTTTTGGCATGCCGGCGGAAAATGCCGCGATGGCGTCGGGCGGGCATCCGAAAACATGGACCTACGCCAATATCGACACGATGGTCGATCAGATGAAACCGCTGGGCCTGTCAATCGACTGGACCCGGATGTTTGCCACCTGTGACCCGGAATATTACGGCCAACAGCAGGCGATGTTCATCGACATGCTGGCCAAGGGTCTGGTTTACCGCAAAAACGCGGTGGTCAACTGGGACCCGGTGGATATGACGGTTTTGGCGAACGAGCAGGTCGAGGACGGGCGCGGTTGGCGGTCTGGTGCGTTGGTCGAGCGGCGCGAATTGACCCAGTGGTTCTTTAAAATCTCCGATTATTCCGAAGACCTGTTGCAGGCGATTGACCATCTGGATCAGTGGCCGGACAAGGTCAAAACCATGCAGAAAAACTGGATCGGCAAATCGCGCGGACTGCAATTTGCCTTCTCTCTGGTGGATGGCCCGGACACTCATGATCGCATCGAAGTCTACACCACCCGCCCCGACACGTTGCTGGGCGCGTCCTTCGTGGGCATCTCCGCCGATCATCCGCTGGCGAAACACCTCTCTGACACCAATCCAGAGATCGCCGCGTTTTGCGAAGAATGCCGCAAAGGCGGCACCACCGAAGAGGCGATTGAAACGGCTGAGAAACTTGGTTTTAACACCGGACTGACCGTGCGCCATCCGTTTGATACCGCGGTGGAATTGCCGGTCTATATCGCCAACTTCATCTTGATGGATTACGGCACAGGCGCAATTTTTGGCTGTCCGGCGCATGATCAACGCGACTTTGAATTTGCCACCAAATACGACCTACCGATCCATTATGTGTTTGAACCGGTTAAAGACGAGTTGAACACCTCGGAGGCCTACACGCCGCTGAAATCCGACACTGTGCGCTATCTGCGCGGCTTTGCAGGGGACGCGGTTCAAACCGGCGACGAGGGCGTGAACACGGCCATCGCGTTCTGTGAAGCCAATGGCGTCGGTCATGGCGTGACCAAGTACCGCCTGCGCGATTGGGGCCTGTCGCGGCAACGCTATTGGGGCTGTCCGATCCCCGTCGTGCATTGCGAGGCCTGCGGTGTTGTGCCGGAGAAAAAAGAGAACCTGCCGATTGAGCTGCCCGACGATGTCAGTTTTGACAAACCGGGCAATCCGCTGGATCGCCACCCGACATGGCGCAACTGCGCCTGTCCGAAATGCGGTGCAGATGCGTTGCGCGAGACCGACACGATGGACACGTTTGTCGACAGTTCCTGGTATTACGCCCGCTTCACCGCGCCGCGCGCCACCACGCCAACCGTGGCCGAGGATGCGGAGTATTGGATGAATGTCGATCAGTATATCGGCGGGATTGAACACGCGATTTTGCACCTGTTGTATTCGCGGTTTTTCGCCCGCGCGATGAACGAGACCGGACATTTGCCGGACAAGTCGCGCGAACCGTTCAACGCGCTGTTCACCCAAGGCATGGTGACCCACGCGATCTACGAGAATGCCGAACGCAAAGGCCCGCATGATCGTACGATCTATCACTACCCCGAAGAGGTCGAAGAGCGCGACGGCGGCGTGTTTGTCAAAGAGACAGGCGAGCGGGTCAATGTGATCCCTTCCGCCAAAATGTCGAAATCGAAAAACAACGTGGTCGATCCGGTCGAGATCATCAAACAATACGGGGCCGACACGGCGCGTTGGTTTGTGTTGTCCGACTCACCTCCCGAACGGGACGTGGAATGGACCGCATCAGGAGCGGAGGCGTCGTCCAAACACCTCGCGCGGGTCTATCGCTTGGCGGCGGAATTGGGTGAAACCCCGGAACAGGGCCAAGGCAACGAGGATCTGATCCGGAGCGCACATAAAGCCATGTTGGAGGTCACCCAAGGCATCGAGTCCTTTGGCTTTAACGCCTCCATCGCCAAACTCTATGGTTTCACCAACACCATTGCCAAATCCAAAGCCGGGCGCGAAGCGAAACGCTTTGCCCTCAAAACCCTGGCCCAACTGATGTCGCCAATGACACCGCATGTGGCCGAGGAAATGTGGGCGCTTTTGGGCGGCGAAGGTTTGGTGACCAAGGCCCCTTGGCCGATCCCCGATGAGGCGATGTTGGTCGAGGACAACGTGACCCTGCCGATTCAAATCAACGGCAAACGGCGTGACGAAATCACCGTTCCGAAGGATATGCCGAAAGAAGAGGTTGAAAAGCTGGTCTTGGAAAACGATGCTGTGAAAAAGGCGCTCAATGGAGGGTCTCCGAAAAAACTCATTGTTGTCCCGGGCCGCATCGTCAATGTCGTTGTTTGATCGCCGCACTTTCCTGATCTCCGCCATCGCCTCTTTGGGGGCGGTGGCCGGATGCGGATTTTCCCCCGCCTATGCGCCCGGCGGCACTGCGGCTGCGCTGCGTGGTCAGGTCGATGTGGACGCGCCATCGGATCGTGAAAGCTATGCTCTGGTCAATCGTCTTAGCACCGTATTTGGCCCGACAACCGCGCCGCTGTATCGATTGAGCTATGACATCTCGACCACGGAACATGCCATTGGCCTGACCCGCGATCAGGAAATCACCCGCTATCACATTGAAGGCAAAGTCAGCTTTACCCTGACCGAAATTCAAACCGAACGCGTCTTGACCAAAAGCGACGTGTCCAGCTTCACCGCCTATTCCGCCACCGGCTCGACCGTCGATGCGATCACCGCCCCCCGCGATGCTTATGAGCGGCTGATGGTGATCTTGGCGGATCAAATGGTCAGCAAACTCATCACCACCGTCGAGATGCAGAAATGAAACTCTCGCCCCGCGATGCGATTGGATATTTTGCCAAGCCCGACCCGAAAAAGGCCGGGCTTTGCTCTATGGGCCGGATGCGATGCGGATCGCGCTGCGTCGGCAAGAAGTGATTGAAGCCCTCATCGGCCCACAAGGCGAAGAGGAAATGCGCCTGACCCGGATGTCGGGTGCGGAGATGCGTAAAGACAAAGCCATGTTGATGGATGCGATGAAGGCCCAAGGGTTTTTCCCCGGCCCCCGTGTCGCCTTTGTCGAAGACGCAACCGACCAAGTGGCCGATGCGATGAAAGAGGCGCTGTTTGATTGGCGCGAAGGCGATGCACAGGTGATTGTCACAGCCGGGAGCCTGAAAGCCACGTCGAAACTGCGCAAATTGTTTGAAGGCCATCCAAGCGCCTATTGCGTTGCGATTTATGCCGACCCTCCGTCGCGCGCAGAGATCGAAGCGACGTTGAAAAAGGCAGGTGTACAGGACATTTCCCGCGAGGCGATGGTCGACATCGAGGCCTTGTCGCGCAGCATCGACCCCGGAGATTTCCGTCAAACGCTTGAGAAACTGTCACTTTATAAGCTCAGTGACCCGTCCCCCGTGTCCAGCGAGGATGTGCAAAATTGCGCCCCCGCGACCTCTGAGGCGGAGGTGGATGATGTTTTGAATATCGTCGCTGAGGGGCGCACGCCCGAGCTTGGCCCGTTGATGATCAAGATCGAGGGACAGGGCATTGATCCGGTCGCCCTCTCGATTTTCACCATGCGCCATTTTCGCGCGCTTCATGCGGCGGCGTCTGATCCCGGCGGTGCGGCCTCCGGCATTGCCCGCGCCCGTCCGCCGATTTTTGGCCCACGCCGCGAGCGTATGACCCGGCAGGCACAGGGCTGGGGTGTGTATAAACTTGAGACTGCCTTGGGTATTTTGACCGATACCGATCTGACCCTGCGCTCGTCTTCACGCGCCCCGACCATGGCGGTGATGGAACGGGCCTTGATCCGTCTTGCCATGCTGGCGCAACGGCGGTGAGCGAAATCGGTCAGGCTGAGACGCTTGGAACCGGCTCGAAACGCCCCACATGGTGAGCAAAGGAGCCGCACATGATCCCCTATTCCCTTCTCGACCTCGCCCCCGTGCCCGATGGCACACCCACCTCTGACGCATTGAAGAACAGTGTCGATCTGGCGCAACACGCCGAAGGCTGGGGCTACAACCGCTATTGGTTGGCTGAACATCACAACATGCCGGGGATTGCCTCTGCCGCGACGGCGGTGGTGATCGGCCATATCGCAAACGCCACCAAAACCATGCGGATCGGCTCCGGTGGGATCATGTTGCCGAACCACGCGCCCTTGCAAGTGGCGGAGGCCTTTGGCACGTTACAAGCCCTCTATGGCGATCGGATTGATCTGGGCCTGGGGCGTGCGCCCGGCACGGATATGCCCACCGCACGGGCACTTCGGCGCAACCTGACGCCTGGACATGCTAATGGCGAAACCTTCCCGCAGGATGTTCAGGAGGTGATCGCCTATCTCGGAGATATGCCGGAGACGGCGGCGGTGCGCGCCTTTCCGGGCACGGGCACCCATGTGCCGGTTTGGATGCTGGGCTCGTCGACCTATGGCGCAGAATTGGCCGCCATTTTGGGCCTACCCTATGCTTTTGCCTCGCATTTTGCTCCGGCCGCGCTGGAACAGGCGATTGAGATTTATCGCGGGATGTTCCAGCCTTCCGAACATCTCGAAAAGCCACATTTCATGTTGGCGACCAATGTGTTTGCCGCTGAAACGGCGGAGGAGGCACTGTTTATCCGCTCGTCGATGATGCAGACGTTCGCCAATCTGCGCATGGGCAAACCGGGCAAATTGCCCCGCCCGGTCAAAGATGTGGCAAGCGTCGTACCGCGTCAGTTTTTGCCACAGCTTGAGGCAATTTTTGCCGTCTCCGCCACGGGAACAAAGCCGATGGTACGGGATCAATTGGCGGCGATGATCGCGCGCTATAAACCGGATGAAATCATCATCGCCGGCAATATTCACGATCACACAGCACGGCTCAAGTCCTTTGAGATCGCCGCCGAGGTTATGAAAGAGCTCTGAGCACACCAAGCCCCGCGCGGCGGCCCGTCGCCAAACATGCGGTCAAAAGATAGCCGCCCGTTGGCGCATCCCAATCCAACATCTCGCCCGCGAAAAACAAGTCCGGGCGGGACTTGGCCGCGAGGTCATCGGTGAGACTGTCAAACCGCACGCCGCCTGCGGTGGAAATCGCCTCGTCCATCAACCGCAGGCGAATGTCGGTGATCTCAAAATGTTTGAGAGCCGCGTAAAGATCGCTGGGTTTTGGCCCGGCGCATTCCATCATCAAAGCAACCTTTTCTGGCGGAAGGCGGAAGGCGCGTTTGAGGAATGTGGTGAGGGTTTCCTTTGTTTTGCGCTGGATTAGGGTCTGTTTTACCCGATCTTCCGACCAGTCCGGCAAGAGATCAATCCGCAAAGGCGCGCCTGCGCGCAACCCGCGCGTGATCGCATAAATGCCGCCGCCCTCAAGCCCTTGCGCCGAAATTACGCATTCGCCGCGTGTCGAATACTCCCCAGAGGTCAGGCTTACACCTTTGAGTGGTGCGCCAAAATAGCGGGTCATATGCAGGCTCCAACCGCGCAAAATCCCGACATTGGAGGCCATGAAAGGAGCCAGTGCAACATAGGGAGACACGAAATCCGTCCAAGCGCCATTCGACCCTAATCTGGCCCAACTCGCCCCACCAAGCGCCAAAACGACAGCTTTCGCATTGACCTGTTCCGCGCCTTGCGGCGTGTCAAAGCACACCTCATCACCGAGGGCGGTCATGCGCCAGTTTCGACGCAGCTCGACGCCCTGAGCATCCAGCCGCGACAGCCATGCACGCAAAAGGGGCGAAGCCTTCATCACCTTCGGGAACACCCGACCCGAGGAGCCGGTGAACATCTCTTGGCCAAGCCCCTCGGCCCATGTGATCACCTGGTCAGGTCCGAACGCAGTTAACGCATCGCGCAGCCTGTCGGGGATGGGATCATAGGCGGCAAGGAAGGGCGCCAGCGGTTCGTTTTTGGTCAGGTTCAGACCCGATTTCCCTGCCATGAGAAATTTGCGCGCCGGAGACGGCTTGGCCTCCGCCACACACACGGAAAATCCCGCCGCAGAGATCACCTCTGCGGCCATCAGCCCCGCCGGGCCGGCGCCCACAACCAGCGCGTCGATTTGGGTGTGCGTCGTCACGCCGGGATCAAACCTTTGATACCTGCGATATGATCAGATGTGGCGGCCAGCGCCGCCTCTGAAAGGGCGACGATGGCCTCAGCTTGATCGGCGGCGGGGATCAGACGATCCACAAGCCCCCAAGACAGCGCCGCCTCAGAGGTGATTTTTTGCCCGGCCATCAGGATCATTTTCGACCGAGCAGGCCCAATCAAATTGGCCAAGCGTTTTGGATCAGACGGTTGTGGCAAAAAGCCCAGTTTCATCACCGGGTAAAAGAATTTCGCCGCCGGGTCCGCAATTCGCATGTCACAGGCCAGAGCCATGCCAAAGGCCCCACCCGCCAGTGTGCCGTTCAACGCGGCAATGGTGAGACAGGGCAACGCGGCGATGCGGCCAGACAACTCTTCCCACAACGGCGAGGTCGCAAGACCCGCACGCGCCTCATCCAAATCGGCCCCGGCAGAAAACACTTTGCCCGCACCGGTGAGGACCAAAACCTTGGCAGCTCCCTGTGCCTCATCGGCAATGTTAATCAGACGTGACAACATCTCAGAAGTGAGAGAATTGGCCTTTTCAGGCCGGTTTAGGGTCACAACCCAAAACGCGCCGTCTTGCTTCAGGTCTATCATGTGATCAATCCTAATATGCGCCGAAACGCGTCATCGCGCAGGCTCAGTTCCTGTCCCAAGTGAAGATCCGCCTCTGGTCCACACATCCAAAGCAAAGCACGCGCGGGCCAATCAGCCGGGATATGGACCGACCAGTCGAGTTGACTGACCGGGTTCACACCCGAGGCTTTAATGTCCCGCTGCATTTGGGTCGCAACGGTGCCGGGCGACAGGCCCATGGCCCGAATACCATGAACGCGTTCTTCGTGATCGAGCATGGATGTGAGCATGGCCGCACCGGCTTTGGAGGTGCAATAGGCGCTCCAGGCCTCGACCGGATTATGGGCCGCACCCGACGAGATGGTCAGAACCGTCCCGCCACCACGCGCCACCATCGACGGGACAACGCGGCGCATCATGTGAAACACGCCTTTGACATTGATGTCGATCACCTGTCCCCAGGCGATTGGATCGGCCTCACTCAGATGCGCGATCGGGTCAATCACCCCCGCGTTGTTGATCAGAATGTCGACGGGACCGAGGGTGCCCTCGACCTTGTTCAACGCAGCGTCAACATCCTTATAAGACGCGACATCGCAAGGCACGGCGAGGGCCGCCTCTCCGATCTCATCCGCGATGCGACAAATGTCGGTCTCTGAGCGTGCCAGCAGGGCAACTTTAGCGCCTGCATCGGCAAAAAGCCGCGCGGTGGCTTCGCCGATGCCGCGGCTCGCGCCTGTCACAAGCGCGATTTTTCCGGTTAAATCCAACATGACCTGCTCTCCTATGTTCGCGGGCGACTTTAGGGCGCTGATGCGCAAGGTTCCAGTCTTGACCCTGCCGACAAATCACGAAACTGTGCGCGCATCTGTTAGGAGTCTTCTGATGCGTTCCACACTTTTTGCAACTTTTCTCAGCTCGACCTGTTTGATTGGGGTCCCAGCATTTGCCGATGTCACGCCCGAAGAGGTGTGGGAGAATTACCAATCCATGATGGCCGCAATGGGCATGGACATCACCGCCGAAGAAAGCCGCGAGGGCGACACTTTGGTGGTGCGCAACATGGTGTATGGGATGGACATCCCCAACCCGGCCGGGGCAGTCTCAACGATCTCAACGGCGCGTGAAATCCGCTTTCAGGCGCTGTCTGGTGGCAAGGTCGGTATCGAATACACCGCGCCAATCACCTCGATCAGCCGCGTCCCCGCCAACCCGATGTTGGACATGCCCGGCTATGAAACCCGCGTCGACATGACCTTTGGCGGCGTCACCGAAGTGTCGGGCGTGAAAAACGACATGCGCTATACCATGGATGGCGGCTCCATGACGATGAAAAGCGCGCCTGCGGTGGTGGAAGGCGTGACACTCCAACCCAGCGTTGACATGTCGATCGAAGGGATCGTTGGGAGCTACACCATGCTGCGCAATGGCGATGCTTTGTCATCGGATATGGATTTTACCGCGGCCCGGATGACCTATGGGTTTGAGCCGTTTGAAACCGAGGGCACGACGGTCGAAATGGCCACCAGCGCAACCGATTTGCGCGGTTCTGGCACAATGTCCTTGTCCGGCGCAAAAGGTGCCGATGCGTTTGCAACTATAATCGGCGGATCGACCATGGACATTGATCTGTCGTCCGGTGCGAGCACGGCAATGATCCGGGTGTTGGACGAGGAGGCGGGCGATGACATGGAACTGACATCGACCAGCGGGTCAAGCACGTTGAACTTCGCTTTGAACGATGGCGCTGTTGGCTACACGGCACACGCAAAAGACATGTTGGTGTCCGTGGCCGGCGCACAGATCCCCGGACAACAGATTCAATTTGGCCTTGGCTCCATGACAGCCGGGGTTTTGTTTCCGCTCAAAGCCGGGGACGCGCCGCAGGCCTATGAACTTGAAATTGGACTTGAGGAACTTGCGCTGCCAGAGCTTGCATGGATGATCGCAGACCCGACTGGCCAGTTGCCGCATGATCCGGCGACGCTGAAACTACATTTTGCCGGCACTTTGACCAACAAAATGGATTTGTTTGACTTCAACGCCCTCGAAAATATGGAGCCGGACAGCCCCCCGCGTATGGCGGTCAACACCGTCGAAATTCCCGAGATTTTCCTCTCGCTCGCAGGGGCCACGATTGCGGGCACTGGGGCTGGCAAATTTCTTGATAAGGAACCCGCCATGCCCGGTGGCATGCCACCATTTGCGGGTACGATGTCGCTGAACCTCAAAGGGGTGACAGACCTGATCAATAAGCTCACAGCCTCGGGGATTTTGCCGCAAGAAGAATCCACGATGGCGCAGATGATGCTTGGCATGTTCACCCTTCCGGGCGAGAAAGAGGGTGAATTGGTCTCTGATCTTGAGATGACGGAAGACGGTGCGATCTTGGCCAACGGTCAACCCCTGCCGTTCTGAGTTATCTTTAGGCGACGTAATCTATGGGCCGCTTGCGCTTTGAGTGCGGGCGGCCTAACTCATGATAAAGACGACAGACCCGCGCGCCAAAACAAACGCAGGGACAGCAAAGGAACTCCCATGGCCCAAGACCTTTCCGATCTGACGCAGGCGCTTTTACAGGCGGCCAAAGCCGCAGGCGCGGACGCCGCCGATGCGATGGCGATTGATGGCACGTCGGTGTCGATCAATGTCCGGCAAGGTGCACTTGAACATGCGGAACGATCTGAGGGTGTGGACATTGGCCTCAGGGTGTTGATCGGGCGACGTCAGGCCAGTGTGTCAGCCTCTGATACGCGCCCGGAGACGCTTGTGACCATGGCAGAACGGGCGGTCAAAATGGCCCGCCTCGCCCCCGAAGACCCCACCGCAGGCCTAGCCGATCCGTCGCAAATCACCGACCTTACCGATGCCTCCGCATTGGAGCTTTATGATCCATCTGACGACCCAAATCCCGAACAATTGAAAGACGATGCCCTGCGCGCCGAGGCCGCGGCGCTGGCCGTCGAGGGCATTACCCAAATTGACGCCGCCGCCGCAGCCTACGGCAAGCGCCGCATCCATATGGCCGCGACCAACGGGTTTAGCGGCGGCTATAGCCGCACGGATCGGATGATTTCCTGTGTCGCCATTGCCGGGACAGGCACCGGGATGGAGCGCGATTATTGCGGCGAGGGTCGGATTTTTGGCGCGGACCTGCCCAGCCCCGAAGAGATCGGACGGATTGCGGCAGAGCGCACTTTGGACCGGATGGGGCCGCGCAAGCCGAAAACCGGTGCCTACCCCGTGCTCTATGATGAACGCGTCGCCGCTTCGCTGATCGGGCATCTTTTGTCCGCGATCAATGGCAGTTCGGTGGCGCGCGGCTCAAGCTGGCTGCGCGATGCGATGGGCGAATATGTTTTGCCGCCCACGCTCTCGGTGATCGAAGACCCACATCGGGCGCGCACCTCGGCCTCCCGCCTGTTTGATGCTGAAGGTTTGGCCACACAAAAGCGCGCCTTGGTGGAAAACGGGCGCTTGGCGTCCTGGATTTTGGACTTGGCAACAGCACGCAAACTGGGCTTGGAAAGCACCGGCAACGCGGCGCGTGGCGTGTCCTCGGTCCCGTCGCCATCGCCCTCCAACATCGCCCTGACCCAAGGCAGCCAAAGCCGCGCCGATTTGATCCGCGACATGGGCACCGGGCTTTTGGTCACCAATATGATCGGTTCTTCGATCAACCCGACCACGGGCGATTATTCGCGCGGGGCCAGTGGGTTTTGGGTTGAGAACGGCGAGATTGCCTATCCGGTCAACGAATGCACCATCGCCGGAAACCTGCGCGAGATGTTGGGCACATTGATCCCGGCCAATGACGCGCGCCTGCATCTGAGCCGCGTCGTGCCGTCGCTTTTGGTGGAAGGGATGACACTTGCTGGCGATTGACGACCTTGAACTTTTGATCGAGGCGGCGCGCAATGCGGGAGAGATCGCCCGGCCCTATTGGAAGGCCAACCCCGAGGTTTGGGACAAGGGCGACGGGCAAGGTCCGGTGACCGAGGCCGATTTGGCCGTGGACCGGATGTTGCATGAGTATCTGTTGTCTGAGCGCCCCGACTATGGCTGGTTGTCCGAGGAAACGGTGGACACCACCTCGGAACGTCTTGGCAAGGAACGGGTGTTCATTGTCGATCCGATTGATGGCACCCGCAGTTTCATTCATGGCGATGACAATTGGGCGCATTCTTTGGCGATTGCCGAAGAGGGGGAGGTCATTGCCGCGGCGGTCTATTTGCCGCTGCGCGACCGTCTTTTCACCGCGATCAAGGGCGATGGTGCTTGGCTCAATGACGAACCTCTGCGCACGGGCCAGCGTTGTGATCTGGACGGTGCGCGGGTTTTGGCCACGGGGCAACACCTCAGGGACGAACACTGGATCGGCGGCGCACCAAAGTTTGTTCACAAATTCCGCCCCTCCTTGGCCTATCGCCTCTCCCTGGTGGCACAGGGTCGATATGATGCGATGTTTTCACTCAGAGGCACATGGGAATGGGACGTGGCGGCGGGCAGTTTGATCGTGTCCGAGGCTGGCGGGCAAGTCACCGACCAGCGCGGCAAAACTCCCCTGTTCAATCAACCTACGCCGAAACTCGATGGGATTGTGGCGGGCTGTCCGGCCTTGGCCAATGGCATTCTTTCCCGCCTGAAATAGACCCAAACTTGGCTTAAAGCGGTTCACGACAAACATGGCTCGCGTGTTTGTCCCGAAACGCCTTATTTATACTCTTCCATATCCTCCGCTACGGCGCGGGTCATCGACGCGATGATGTCGGGATCGGCGGCATGGACACGCGACCAATTCGGGATGAACGGCGTTTCCATTGGATTATCGAGAAACACGTTGCCTGCATGAATGATGTTGTTGGCGAAAAGCTCGACCGCTTTCTCTTCGATATGGCGATCCACATGCAGCCCGTTCATCCGCGCATCGTTGAAATAGGTCTCGATCAGATCAAGCGCGCCGCGATAATAGGTGGCCTTGATCGAGCGAAAGATTTCCTCTGAGAACACCGTGCCATCGGCGGCGAGTTTGCGGTAAAGCGCCTTGCAAATATCGACGGACATCCGCGACAATCCGTTTTGAGCATCCTCTTCACTCAGATCCTGATGTTTGTGATCATAGCGATCGGAGATTTCGACCTGACAGACGGCACGCGGGCTGAGATTGCGCCAGGCTTCGGACAACAGCCCGATCTCAAGCCCCCAATCCGACGGGATACGCATATCCGGCAAAATAGACGTGCGCATGGCAAATTCGCCCGCCAGTGGGTAGCGGAAATCGGCGAGGAAATCGAGATACTCGCGGGGGCCGAGCACCTTGGCCAAAGCATGGATCATCGGCGTGACCAAAAGGCGAGTGACGCGACCATTGAGTTTGCCATCGGCAACACGCGGGTAGAAACCCTTGGACATTTGATAGGGGAAGGTCGGATTGACCACCGGATAGACCAGCCGCGCCAACATTTCCGCCGTATAGGTCACAACATCGCAATCATGTACCGCGATCACGGCACTGTCGGCCCGCGCGATGGTGTAGCCAAGGCAAAACCACACATTGCGCCCTTTGCCAGGTTCGGACGGGGAGAGATCAAGCGCCTGAAGCCGCGCATCGACGGCAGACAAACGCGGGCCATCATTCCACAGCACCACATGATCGGCTTTGAGTTTGGCAAAGAACTGGCGGGCGTAGCGGTATTGCTCTTCGGTGGCGCGATCCAACCCGATCACGATGCGGTGGATGAAATCGACCTTGTTGAGCTCGTCGATGATGTTGGGAAGCGCGTCGCCTTCGAGTTCAGAAAACAGGGACGGTAGGATGAGGGTGATCTTGCGTGAGGTGGCAAACGCATTGAGTTCGCGGTTGAGGTCTTCTGCGGTGTTCAGCCGGAGATTGTGAAGCGTTGCGACACGCCCGCCCTGATGAAAATCAGCCATCTGTCATCCTCTCTCTGTGTAGAGCTGTGCGATGCGATCCAGCACCGCAGTGTTCCAGCCTTTTGGACCCGGTTCTACCGTCCGTGTAATCCGACCCGTGGCCTCGCCCTCAAGCGCTGGTAGACCCGGCCCGTGTGAATTCATCACGACAACGCCGTGATCCGCGGCACGGATCATTTCAACGTCATTGGGCGCATCCCCCAACGCCATGGTGACGGGTTTCGGGTCAAACCGCGCCACAATCTCGGCCATGCGGTCGGCTTTGATCGCCCCCATTGAGAGGGTAAGATACCGCCCACCTTGCCGGGCAAAGATGCCGTTTTGCGCCAGATTTGTCTCGAATATGGCGCGCTGCTCCGGCGTTCCCCGCCAGAGCCCCGGTTCAGAAAAATGTCGTCGCGCGGCGGATTTGGCCTGATCCAAAGACAGGCCCGTCTGCTGTGCAAGTTCGTGTATTGTCCAGTCGGAAAAGCCCGTGAAACACCGACGCAAATCGGGGTCGAGATCGGAAAGTGCCGCGCAAATCGCACTATGTGCGCTTCGATCCGCTGTCGCGTCACCGCCCGGTTCCAACACGCCCGCGCCGTTTTCGACAATGGCTGGCGCGTCTTCGAACCCCAGATTAGAACGCAAGTCAGCTATTTCAGCGGCGGTTTTGGAACTGGCCAAAACAAGCGGAATCCCCAGAGCGCGCATCTGATCCAAGGCAGGACGGGCCAGATCCCATGAATAGCTCTCATGATCCAGCAAAGTGCCATCAAGATCGGAAAACACGATCAGACGCGGGGCAATCTTTGGGTCTTTCAACATACTTCCATCATGGCACCCAGCCCGCAGAAGGGGAACAGAAGCCCCGCTACAATATCCAAATTGGCGATCCCGCGCCTAAGATTTGGGCAATACTTCTGCGCCGCTTGACCCTCCCCGCCATTGGGCTAGGGTGCGGCCAAGCAAAACGGAGAGAGACCATGGTTCAAAGACTTCATCTTGTGTTCGGCGGCGAGCTTGTCGATCCGTCAAAAACGGTCTTCCGCAATGTCGATGATATTCACATCGTCGGAATTTTTCCAAATTACGAAACCGCGCATAACGCCTGGAAATCCGAAGCGCAGCGCACCGTAGACAACGCGCATATGCGGTATTTCATTGCCCATCTACATCGTCTGCGTGACGAAGACGTCGTGGCTTCGGCCACGGAAGAACTCGGAGAGTGAGGTTCAGGCCGCATGGCCAAAGCCCTTTCCTTTCTCCTTTACAGGACCCTGATGGGGCGATCCGAACGCCGGATCACCGAACGTTTGTCGCGACTTCAAGCAACAAATGTTCTGTCAGAAACTGATTTTAATCAAAGACTTGCACACAATCTACCGCCGCGTGCCAAGGGGGAACTGGTTTGGCTCCATGCCGGCACCCAAGCGGCTCTGCGTCCTGCCATGGAACTCTATGCCCGCTTGGCCGAAGACCGCCCGGACACCGCCAGCTTGATCACCTTGGGCGCCGACGTGACGCCACCGACCGGGTCGCTCCCGGACGGGTGTACGATCACCGCGGCACCCGAAGAAGGCGCGGGCATCATTCGCCGGTTCATGACCCATTGGGACCCGGATTGTTTGATTTGGATCGGGGGCAAGTTCAGGCCCGCTTTGATCCAAGCGGCACAAGAAAGAGGCGTCGAGTGCCTGTCCATCGACGCCGTCAAAAGCACACCCACTCTAGAAATTCACCAACACGTCCCCGGTTTACGCGGGGCTGTGCTGTCCTGTTTTGACCATGTCATCACGGCCAACGCTGCGGCCACGCTTGCTTGGCGACGAGCCGGGGTTGACCCCGATCAAATCGAAGCGCTGGGTCTGCTTGAAGAAGGCGGAATTGCACCCTCTTATGATGAGGCCGAATTGACCCGGCGTGTGGCCGAAATCGGCACCCGCTCTGTGTGGTTTGCCGCACATGTAGACGCCGCAGAAATGGGCGAAGTGATCCGGGCACACAAGCGGGCGTTGCGACGCGCGCACAGACTTTTACTCATCCTGTCTTTGTCCGATTCCGCCAGCGAAACACAGGTCATTGCGCAGTTGGAAAAGGCCGGCCTCACCGTATGTCTCCTCACCCCAGAGAAAGCGATCTCCGAAATCGCGCAAGTCATCATCGTGCCCCACTCCAGTGGCGGAATTTGGTATCGCACCGCCCCGGTCAGTTTTCTTGGACAGTCTCTCACACAACGGGGCGGGATTGACCCCTATGGCGCGGCCGCTATGGGATCTGCCATTCTCCATGGACCCTATGTAAGTCACTTCAAAGCTGCCTATGACACCCTATCTACCGGCAAAGCCGCCCGTAAAGTTCGCGACGGCTACGCTTTGGGCGAAGAGGTCGAGCGGCTTTTGTCGCCTGATCAGGCCGCGTTAATGGCGCAAGCGGCATGGGATGTGGCGTCCTCTGGCGCCGAAGTTACGGATCGCGTGGCGGATTTGGTTCAGGATTTTCTCGATCTGCGCGAAAGGATCAGCGCATGAAACCGCCATTGTTTTGGTCCAACCCGCAAAATACTCCCGGATGGCAAGCGCTGCTTTTGGCCCCCCTTTCCGCGCTTTACGCCCGTGCGACGGCGCTGCGGGTGGCACAATCCGGCTATCGTGCGCGCATTCCTGTGATCTGCGTTGGCAATATCAACGCAGGCGGCACGGGCAAAACCCCAACCACTATCGCGCTCGTGCAACGGCTGATCGCGCGCGGGTATGCACCTCATGTGGTGTCACGTGGATATGGTGGCAAACTGGAGGGGCCGGTGCGCGTGGACGAACGTAAACACCGTGCCGATGATGTAGGTGATGAGCCGCTTTTGAGTGCCGCTTTCACCTCAACTTGGGTTGCGAAAGATCGCGCCGCAGGCGTCCAAGCCGCTGAGGCTGCGGGGGCGAATGTGGTAATTTTGGACGACGGGATGCAAAACCCGTCGGTGAAAAAAGACATGACCTTGATCGTGGTCGATGCCTGGCGTGGATTTGGCAATGGTCGCGTGATTCCAGGTGGTCCGTTGCGAGAACCCGTTGCTGCCGGGATGGCGCGAGGGGATGTTTTGATTTCCATCGGCGACACCCGCGCACAGGACCGGTTTTCAAGCGATTGGGCTGGATCAGTGTCGATTCCACGCGCTTTGGCGCAACTCGTCCCCCTGCCGACCGGCATGGACTGGCAGGGCCTGCGCGCCTTGGCCTTTGCGGGCATTGGCCATCCCGAAAAGTTCTTTCAAACCCTGCGGGAGTTGGGCGTGGATCTGTTGCGGGCTGAGGCGCTGAAAGACCATCAACCGCTGTCACTGGCACTGATGAAACGGCTTGAGGTTGAGGCGCTGGCCTTGAATGCGCAACTTGTGACCACAGAAAAAGACGCGGTGCGTTTGCCCCGCGCCTTTCGGTTGAAAGTGGTCACTTTGCCTGTGCGATTGGAGCTTGCGGACTGGGCAGAGATTGACGGGCATTTGTCCCGTCTGGGGCTGGATTAGACGATTATTCGGCCAGCTTTGCGTCCAGAATCTCCTTGAGATCGGCATAGCTCATGTTGCTGTGCTTCACCCCATCAATCACCAAGCTCGGCGTTGCGTCGATATCGTATTCGGCCATTTCTTTGGTGAATTTGGCAAAAAGCTTTTCGGCCATTTCGCCGTCATTGAGACAGGCATCAAGGTCCTCGTCGGTTAGCCCCGCGCGCTTGCCGATTTTGCGCAGGTTCTCAACGATTTCCATCGTGTCTTTGCCGCCCGCAATCCAATCCTTTTGCTCATCGTAAAGGATTTTCTGAACGCCAAAATATCGCATTTCCCCGCCACACCGCGCCACCATGGACGCCCACAGGCCGAATTTGTCGAAATAGACTTCGCGGTAGGTGAAACGCACCTTGCCGGTGTCGATGTAGTCTTTTTTCAAAGGCTCAAACACAGCCTTATGAAAATTGGCGCAATGCGGGCAAGTGTAGGACGCGTATTCGATCATCTCAATCGGCGCATCAGAACTGCCAATCACCAAATCAGAGATGGCCGAGGTATCGACCTCTGCCACGTCCTGAGCGTTGGCCGGCGTCACAACGAAATTCGTCACCGAAGAGGATGGTTTCAACAAGAAAGCCCCTCCAACACCGAGGGCCGCCATGGCGGTCGTGATCATAAAAATGCGTCGGTTCATTTGTCTTCCTTCGTTTGCGTGCTTTGGCGGCTCAAGAATGTGCTCGCGAATTTCTCCAAGGCGCGACGCAGACCGGCGTCTTGCGCACCCTCTGACATGGATTTGGCCTCTTCCGCCGCATCCTCTGTGATCACCAGTCGATGATCCTGTTTCGGCATCGAAAAGGCCACACGCCCTTCCGAAAATCCCGTAGGCGCGGTTTGCGTCACATGAATGCGGCTGATCGCGTTGTAGCCATAGACCGCATTCACCCGTTCGCGAATTTTCGGCACTTCGGACTGAACCATCGGCGCAAAGGCCCCTGTGGTCAAAAGCGTAAGCGTCGCGCCAAATCCGCCTTTGGCGTAAGACACTTTGATCGGGCGAGACATACCGGCGGTTTGTGCCCCCACGATGTCTTCCCAATGGGTCAAAAGCCGGGTCTCAGAAAACCCACGCGCTTCCGTTGCCTCGCGAATCCTCGATTGCAACAGACCAGAGGTTCTCTCGAACCCCCGTTTGCGTCGTTTTGCACGTGTCTGAACGTCTGCCATGGTTTCCCGACTGGTCTATCTGATTGTCTGCCCTATTGTAGAGCCACAGACGAAACGCGCCACAACAAACCCGATGACACGAGCTAAAGATTGCGTGACGGAATGAAACAACTGGAAATGGCCGACACGCTTTTGGATTGGTATGATCGCCATGCACGCGACTTGCCGTGGCGCGTCTCCCCGCAGGATCGTAAAGCTGGCATCAGCCCCGATCCGTACCAGATCTGGATGTCTGAAATCATGTTGCAACAAACGACGGTTGCGGCGGTGAAATCCTATTTTGAACGGTTTACTGCGCTTTGGCCGACGGTCACAGCGCTTGCCAATGCCGAAGATGAACGGGTCTTGGGCGAATGGGCCGGGCTTGGATATTATGCCCGTGCGCGCAACCTTTTGAAATGTGCGCGGGTCATTCGCGATGAGCATGGCGGGGTGTTTCCCAAAACCCGAGAGGGCCTTTTATCTCTGCCGGGCGTTGGACCCTACACGGCGGCTGCGATTGCGTCGATCGCTTTTGACCTGCCGGAAACAGTGGTGGACGGCAATGTGGAGCGGGTCACATCGCGGCTGTTTCGCCTCGAAACACCCCTGCCCGCCGCGAAACCGGAACTGACCGCTTTGGCACAAACGCTGACCCCAAATGAGCGTCCGGGCGATTATGCTCAGGCAATCATGGACCTTGGCGCGACGATCTGTTCACCGAAATCTCCGGCCTGTGGGATTTGCCCTTGGATGGCGTTTTGTGCGGCGTGCAAAGTCGGAGATCAGGCTCGATTCCCTCTGAAAACTCCGAAAAAGCCCAAACCCACGCGCCATGGACATGCCTATGTCGCGCGCACGACGCGTGGCGAATGGGTGTTGGAAACACGGCCTGAAAAGGGGCTGTTGGGCGGCATGTTGGGCTGGCCGGGCACTGATTGGCGCGAGGCGCATCCAAAGGCCGCGCCATTTGAGGGCGCCTGGATAGAGGTGGGTGAGGTGCGTCACACCTTTACCCATTTCCACCTGATTCTCACCGTTCATCGCGCGGATCAGGTCGAGGGCGCGCTGGAGGTCTATGCGCTCAGAGGCCAAAACGCCTTTCGCGCCTCGGATTTACCGACCGTGATGCGAAAGGCATTTGACCTCGCTCATTCTACATTTACCACTGACCCTGTAGCGTCTGATGCAAATCAGGAAGCCTAAAAGATGAATTTAAGTGAAATCAGCACCCGCAACGCCCTGCCCTTTTGGCTTTCACTTGGGGTTGTGCCCCTGCTTTGGCTGAGCGCTTTTGTCGGTGGCTGGACCTTGGTTCTGGTGCCGCTTTGCGCATGGTATTTGATCGGCGCATTGGATGCGGTTCTGGGGCTCAACACCGCCAATCCAGACCCGAACACAGCCGAAAGTGAACTGTTTTGGTATCGGTTGATCACGATGATCTGGTTTCCGATTCAGTTCGCGAACATCTTTGGGCTGATCTGGTTTGTCACCCACACCGCTCATCTTTCAACCTTTGAAACCATCGTGTTGTTCTTTGGCCTTGGCGTCTCTTCTGGCTCCATCGGCATTGTCTATGCACATGAGTTGTTTCACCAAAGGAACACGCTGGAGCGCTGGCTGGGGGATTTGCTGCTGTCGAGTGTGCTCTATTCGCATTTCCGCACCGAGCATCTTTTGGTGCATCACAAACATGTCGGCACTCGCCGCGATGCGGTCACGGCGCTGTATAATGAAGGGTTCCATCACTATTTCGCACGGGTGATCCATGAATGCCCGCGCTCGGCATGGGCGGCGGAAAAGGCATTGTTGGCGCGCAAAGGACTGTCACCATGGCATCCGCGCAACCCGCATTTCCGCTATTGGACACTTCAGATCATCATGCTGATCCTCGCGGTTTTGATTGGCGGCGTGCCCGGACTTTTCCTGTTCATGTGGCAGGCGCTTGTGGCGATTTGGCAGTTGGAATTGACCAATTATGTTGAACATTACGGGCTGACCCGTCGGCATCTTGGGGATGGTAAATACGAACATGTCATGCCGCATCACAGTTGGAACGCCGCACATATGGCGACGAATTGGCTGTTGATCAATCTGCAACGCCATTCGGATCACCATTACAAACCGGATCGCCGATTTCCGCTTTTGCAGAACTACGACGAGGATGAGGCGCCGCAATTGCCCTATGGCTATACGCTGATGGGGGTTGCCGCGGTGATCCCGCCCGTGTGGCGACGCATGATGAACCCAAAGGTCAAAGCCTGGCGCAAACGCTATTATCCCGACCTTACGACCTTTGAGGATTGGGAACCTTATAAAGACGGCACCAACCCGCTTCCACGTCTCTAAAACATAAAAAGGGCCCCGTCACGCAGACGGGGCCAAGGTGGTGCCGCGATGTCAGGCCGCAGGCACCAGGCGGTAACTTTTGAATTTTGGGATGAGAGACTTACTGCATCTCCGCGCGGATTTGTTGGCGCAATACGTCGATAGGGACGTTTTTGCCATCGCGCTTAAAGGTCCAGTAGGTCCAACCATTGCAGCTTGGCGCGCCTTCAAGATGCGCCCCCACTTGGTGGATCGAGCCTTTGACGTCATTGGACACCAAGGTGCCATCGGCACGCACTTTCGCCTTTTTGCGACCGTTCATGGAATACAATTCCTCCCCCGGACGCAACATGCCACGTTCGACCAACTGGCCAAACGGCACACGCGGCTCGGCGCGTTTTGAGGTGGAGACATGCAACGCGTCTTTGTCAAATTTACGCACGGCGGCGATGCGTTTTTCAGCAACTTTGCGGTATTTTTCTTCGCGCTCAATACCGATGAATTCCCGGCCCAGCATTTTGGCCACGGCCCCGGTCGTCCCGGTGCCAAAGAACGGATCAAGCACCACATCGCCTGGATTGGTCGTGCCGACCAAAATGCGATGCAACAGGCTTTCGGGTTTTTGCGTCGGATGGGCTTTGTCGCCATCCTCATTCTTCAAGCGCTCGCCGCCGTTGCAAATCGGCAGCACCCAATCGGAACGCATTTGAATCCCCTCATTCAGGGATTTCAGCGCCTCGTAATTGAACGTGTATTTGGCGGCTTCGTTTTTCGACGCCCAGATCAGCGTCTCATGGGCATTGGTAAAGCGTTTGCCCCGGAAATTCGGCATCGGGTTCGACTTGCGCCATACCACATCATTGAGAATCCAAAACCCAAGGTTCTGCAACTCAGCGCCCATACGGTACACATTGTGATACGAGCCAATCGCCCAGATCGCACCGTTCGGTTTCAACAACCGACGCGCGGCTTTGAGCCATTCGCGGGTAAAATCGTCATAGACTTTGAAACTGTCGAATTGATCCCAAGCATCATCCACCGCATCCACTTTGGAATTGTCCGGACGGTGAAGGTCGCCGCGAAGCTGTAGATTGTACGGCGGATCGGCAAAAATAAGATCGACGGAGCCTTCGGGAAGACTGTTCATGACATCAATACTGTCGCCAGCCAAAATTTGGTTAAGCGGGAGCGATGCCGCACTCGAGCGGGTTTTGGTTTTCATTTTCTGCCTCATATGCGCCCCTGAGGGACGTCAATTACGCACCATTTTTGGCGTCGTTTTATGAGGACAAAGATGAGTCATTGCTGATTCGCAGTCAATTTCTTTTTCGAATCAGATACTTAGGTTTTTCCTTGATACAAGATGTTGTGTATAGGTTTGAACGAACGTCTATGGTGAGGGGTCACACCAAGATTTTGGAGCCCCTCCAAATGCGCTTTGGTGCCATATCCGGCGTTTTTCTCCCATGCATAACCGGGATGCTGTTGCGCTAAATCCACCATCAATTTGTCGCGCCAGGTTTTCGCCACAATTGAAGCCGCAGAAATCGACACCGAACGCGCATCGCCTTTGATGATCGCCTCAGCATCAAGACCGAAAGCCGCGGGAATTTTATTTCCATCGACCAGCACATAATCAGCGCGGATTTTAAGGCCAGCCACAGCGCGTTCCATCGCCCGCAAAGAGGCTTGGAGAATATTGATCTCGTCGATCTCCTCCACCGAACAGGAGGCAATGGACACATCGGCCACTGCGAGAATTTCGTCATAAAGCGCCTCGCGGCGTTTGGCGCTTAGGACTTTGGAATCATTGAGACCCGTGGGAATGCACGCGGGATCAAGCCAGACCGCAGCGGCCACAACAGGCCCGGCCAAAGGGCCACGCCCCACCTCATCCACACCGACAATGCGCGTATACCCACGCAAGCCGGCGGCCTCTTCAAACGTGTAATCAGGAACAGTTTTTGTCATACTCTTGTGAAGCCGATGCCCGCCCGGCACGCAAGGTAAAAAGACGGGTGGAACGCATGAACCACCCGCCAAGTGACGCGGCCCATCGGGACGAAAAACCGCGTATTCTGATTGGATCGACTTACCAGTGGTCGTTGCCTTTGCCATGGCCGTGGTCCCCGCGAGAACCCGCCACCCGGAACCCGAAGTTGCTCAGACACCCGACATCATAGGCATCAACCCGGCCGCGTTTGGTCGAAACCCGCGTTTCACAGGCACGCGGCAGCGGCGCTCGGGCCTTGCGGTTTTGATCCACACAGCGCTCAAGGGCGACAAGACGTGTCCGGTTTTCGCGACCATATTTGTACTGGTGACCATCACGCGAGGAGGCAACGCTGAGAACACACTTGTTTGGAATGAGGAAAGCATCGCCCCGATTTCCATCACGCCAGATGTCCGGATTACCGCGCGAGGTTTCGACGGCCACTTTGTTGTCACCTTTGTTGTCGATGGCTTTGCCGATCACAAACAACGTCAAAAGCCCCCCCAGAGCCATGGCAACATCTTGATCAGAGGCCCGTGCGGGAACGGCGGCGATTCCGGCAGTGCCGATTGAGAGTGCCAACAGCCCGGCGGTGAATTTCGTGAGTTTCATCGGTCGTCCTTTCAAATCCTGTTGCCCGTTCATGGCCAATGTGGCCGGGGCGGGAGAGGTGATGGGACAGAGATGCCGGGAATGGCGAACATCGCTCAATATCAGTCAAATGTCATTGGATAGCGCAGGCGTCTTCGGGCTTTGATATTGAATAACACCGCCCTTTCACCCAAGGTCGCAGGCATGAAAGTGAGAGCCATGAAACCACATCTCCTCCCAGCCCTTGCCCTCGTGCTTGCCCTCCTGCCGGGGCTGGCACAGGCTGCCTGTTACGCCAGCTATAAAGCCAAACAGGACAATCCGCTTAAGCTGCATTTCGGCGTGGCCGAACTCAGCGATGCGCAATGTTCCAAAGACGCCGCCGCCAAGGCGCTCCAACCCCGTTTGGCAAAAGACGGCTGGATTCTTCTGACGATCGTCGCGATGATCCCAGAGGATAAACTTGGCGAGGTGAAAGACAGTGCTGGCAACTATTTCCTCCGATACTGACAGTCGCAAGGTCTCGCGCGTTGTCATCTTTGGCATGGGGGCAATTGTCGCCATCCTGTTGATTGCCGCTGTGTTTTTGTTCCTGAACCTGCCGGACGCCAATGCGTTCAATGCGCGGGTCGAACAGATTTTCGTTGAGAACGACCTGACCTCAGTGGCCGAGATCAAACTGTTGGAAATCCTCGCCCAGTCGGGCACGTCCTTTTCCGACACGTTGACCTCCTACCGGATGGTGATCTTTGTGCTGTTGATCTTTGCCACCGCCTTGCTCATCGCGGCTTTGGTGTTTTTGGTCACGATCATCGCGCTGAACCGCCGCATGTCTGAGATTGAAAAACGCGGGATTGAAGTGTCGTCCCTGATGATTTCGCGAGCTGAGCACACGGTCTATCTTAACAATATGGAATTCAAATTGACGCCTGCGGCGATTGAGACCCTCTCGGTTTTGGCCGAAGCGCGCCTTGATGATGAGGTGATGTCGGGGGCGGAAATCGAAGGTGTGATCTCGGGCCGTCCCTCTGCCGATTGCGACGAGGCGGCGGGGGCAACGCGGATCAAACGGCTGCGAGACACGTTGGGCAACCAAATGGTCAGCGAACTTTTGGTCAAAAATATCGCGCGCAAAGGCTACATGCTGAGCTGTCCGCCCGATGTGATCAAGATGGTTTAGCGCGCGGCTTTGACCGGGGTGAAACAGGCCTCCAAACCCTCAAAACTGGCCTGAACGCCATTGGGTTCTGACTGCGCCAAAAAGTGATCCAAATGCGGCCAGGTCTCGATTGATTCATCAATCATCGGATCGGTGCCTGAGGTGTATAGCCCCGCCTGAATCATCATTTCAGATCGATCAAACACCCCCAAAAGACGCCGCGCCCGCGCAATCAACTCATTCTCCTTGTCTGAGGCGGCATGAGGCAGCGCGCGCGACACGGAGCGCAAAAGATCAATCGCCGGGAATCGCCCGCGTTCAGCAATTTGGCGATCCAGAACAATGTGACCGTCCAAAACCCCACGCAAAATGTCGGCAATCGGTTCCTCCATATCGGATCCGGCCACAAGCACGGAAAACACCGCCGTAATATCGCCCGCGTCGCCGATCCCCGGCCCTGCGCGCTCACACAGCGAAGTAATCAGATGCGACGTGGAGGGGGGAAACCCCCTGAGCGAGCTGGATTCTCCCGTGGCCAGTGCCACTTCGCGATGCGATTCCGCAAATCGGGTGACAGAATCGGCCAGAAACAGAACCTGTTTGCCTTTGTCGCGAAAATGTTCCGCCACCGACATGGCGGTCCAGGCACACCGCCGCCGCACCATCGGCGATTGGTCCGACGTCGCGGCGACAATCACCGAGCGTTTCATCCCCGCAGGTCCGAGAACCCGGTCAATAAATTCGCGCACCTCGCGCCCGCGCTCGCCGACCATGGCGATGACGACCACATCGGCCTCAAGTCCGGTGGCAAGTTTAGCCAAAAGCGTGGATTTCCCCACACCCGAGCCGGCAAAAAGACCGATGCGTTGCCCGCGCACAATCGGCAAGAGCGTGTTGAACACGGCCAAACCCGTTTCCAAACGTTTGCCCAAGGCACGCCTTTCCGTTGGATTCATCGGTTTCCCACGCAGGGCGCGCGGTTTGTTGCCCTGTAAAATAGGTTTGCCATCAAGAGGTTGGCCAAAGGGATCTATCACCCGGCCAATCCACATATCATCCGGGGAAATATGGTTTTTACCGATATGGGCCACGGGATCACCAATCGACAAACCATCTGGTCCGCCATCCGGCAGGACCGTCACGCTCGTTTTGTCGAGCTGAAGGACTTCGCCGCGACGAATCTGTGTCCCGTGTCCAATCTCGACCAGATCGCCCAGCGCCGCAATGTCACTGAGGCCCGATACGGTCAAAACCCCGCGCGACACTTCGATAACCCTCCCAACGGAGTGAACCGGTTTCACCGATGCAATCTCCGAGAGAAGCATTTCAAACCCAATACTGTTCATGGCGCCCTCCGTGTTCTGAAACCCTTTCTAAAGGAATCAAGGTTAAGCCTTGGTTGAGATAACTCGGAGGAGAAGCCCCGATGTTCGAGAATTTGGATATTTTCAAGATGGCAAGCGGGTTGGCCCGTCACGCCGTCACACGTCAAGAAGCCGTCGCGAAAAACATCGCGAACGCCGATACCCCCGGGTATCGGGCCCAAGATGTTGCGTCTTTTGAAGAGGCCTATGAGGGCAACCAAGCCGGGACGGCCATGCGTACGACGCGTGAGGGCCATATGGTGTCTGCGTCTTCTCAGGAAACAAATGGGTTTCGGCTTTTTGATGCGCCCGGCCCAAGTTCGCCCAATGGCAACACCGTTTCGCTCGAAACCGAAATGATGAAGTCCTCTCAGGTGCGGCACGAACATGATCTGGCGCTCTCTGTCTACAAAACCTCAATGAACATTCTGCGCACCTCAATCGGGCGCAGGTAACGGAGGCCGAACATGTCAGATCTACAAAATATTCTTAATCTTTCCGCCTCCGGGATGAAGGCACAGGCCAATCGCCTCCGCCATGTGTCGGAGAACATCGCCAACGCGGACACCCCCGGATACCATAGAAAAACCGTTTCTTTCGAAGAAGTTGTCGAGCAAGGGGCTAAGACCGGCGCGGTGAACACCGGGGATGTTCAGCTTGATCAAACCGAGCTGACCCGCGTCTACGACCCCGGCCATCCGATGGCTGGTGAAGATGGATTTTATGACGGCTCCAATGTCGAGCTGATGATCGAAATTGCGGACGCCCGTGAGGCACAACGCAGCTATGAGGCGAACCTTAAGATGTTCGATCAGGCCCGACAAATGTCGTCGTCACTACTTGAACTGCTGCGCCGGTAGAACGCCGCGCACAACCTTAGGAGACCAGAATGGACATCCGCTCAGCATTTGCCGCCCAAGGCTACGCCTCGACACGCCCAGCCACCGCACCAAAACCGGGGGTCGAAGGGCAATCCACCCAAAACGCCTTTGGTCAGGCGGCCGCCAGTTTTGCCGACACCTTACGCCAAGGCGACGAGGTGGCTCAGGCGGCGATGTCTGGCAAAGCCGACAGTCAATCTTTGGTTCAGGCGCTGGCTCAGACAGAACTGGCGGTCGAGGCCGCCGTGACCGTGCGCGATAAGGTCGTTGAGGCCTATCAAGAAATCCTGCGGATGCCGGTGTAAGTCATGGATGAGATGGTCTTTTATGACACGCTGCGACAGGCGCTTTGGATTGCGGTGATCATTTCAACGCCAATTCTTGTCGTCGCCTTGGTGGCGGGTCTGGTCGTTGGTCTGTTTCAGGCCCTGACCAGCATTCAGGAAATGACCCTCACCTTTGTGCCAAAACTGGTCGCCATTCTCGTCGTCTTTTGGATGTCGATGGGCTTCATGACCGAAGCCCTCACCAGTTTTTTCCACGACCGCATCATCCCGTTGATCGGAGGCCTGTAATGGATAGCGCAGGATATACATCCCTGACTCGCATGGTTGGTTTGAACCGCGAAATGCAGGCGATTGCGAATAACATCGCCAACGTGTCCACCACCGGGTTTCGCAAAGAGGGGCTTATCTTTTCCGAATATATTTCCGATCTGGAACAGGGAGAAGACAGCCTGTCGATGGCAGAGGGCAATGTGCGTCTGACCAATGACAGTCAGGGGCCCTTGACCCCCACCGGCGGGGCCTATGATTTTGCCATCGAAGGTGATGGTTTTTTCATGATCGACACCCCCGATGGTCAGGCCCTCACGCGCGCTGGGGCGTTTACCACCAATGATCAGGGCGAATTGACCACCCATGATGGCTATCGCTTGCTCGACAATGGCGGCGCGGCAATTTTCATTCCGCCGGATGCCGGTACGGTTGCGGTGTCCTCGGACGGTACGCTCTCCGCTGATGGTCTGCCGCTGTCGCAAATCGGCCTCTACATGCCAGAAGACCCCAACACGCTGACGCGCACAAACGGCGTTCGGTTCATGACCACCGGCCCGATCATTCCGCAAGAAAATGCGGTCATTCTACAGGGTTACGTCGAAAACTCGAACGTCAATGCGATCACAGAGGTCGCGCGGATGATTGAGGTCCAACACGCCTACACCATGGGTCAAAAATTTATGGAGCAAGAGCATGAACGGATCCAATCCGTCATCTCGACGCTCGGTCGTTAAGGAAGGAGCCAGACATGCGTGCTCTCAAAATTGCAGCCACGGGGATGAGCGCCCAGCAGATGCGGGTGGAAACCATTTCGCAGAACCTCGCGAACATGAACACCACGGGTTACAACGCCCGGCGTGCCGAATTCGCCGATCTACATTACCAACAAATGGCCCGCCCCGGCACAATCAACTCCGCCGATGGCACAATCCTGCCCACCGGGGTCCAACTTGGCCTTGGTGTGCGGCCTTCTTCGGTGACGGTGCAATTGGCCCAGGGGTCGTTGTCGCAGACCGGCGGCGATCTTGATCTGGCCATCGAAGGGCAAGGCTATATCGAAGTCACCCTGCCCTCTGGCCAATCCGCCTATACCCGTGACGGCGCGCTCAAACGCTCTGCCGATGGGTTGATCGTGAATTCAGACGGCTATGAGGTGGTGCCAGGCATCACCATCCCGGACGATGCGCGCTCCATTTCGATCAACGCCGAGGGCGAGGTCTACGCCTATTTCAACGACGTGATTGATCCGCAACTTCTGGGGCAATTCTCCCTTGCGGGCTTTACCAATGCCAAAGGGCTTGAGGCCATTGGGTCCAACCTCTTTCTCGAAACAACCGCCTCAGGCCCGGCACTTGTCGCATCGCCGGGTGTGAACGGGCTAGGCACTTTGCGCCAAGGTTATCTTGAGGACAGTTCCGTCGATGCCGTCCGTGAAGTCACCGAGCTGATCGAAGCCCAGCGCGGCTATGAATTGAACGCCAAGGTCATCACCGCCGCCGACCAGATGCTCTCTGCGACGACGCAAATCCGATGATCAAACGCCTCCTCATACCCCTCACCTTGTCAATCTTGACAACGCCGAGCGCCGCCGACACCGTGGTTGCCACCCGCACCATCCGGGCGCAAACGTTGCTATTGCCGGACGATCTGACCGTGATCGAAGGCGATGTCCCGGGCGCCATTACTGCGATCGAAGACGCCGTAGGTCTGGAAGCGCATGTGATGCTTTACACTGGGCGCCCGATTGCTGCTTCTGACATCGGGCCGGCGGCCATCATCGAGCGCAATCAAATTGTCTCGCTCGTCTATAGCCGTGGCGGTCTCTCCATCTATGCGGATGCCCGTGCCCTTGGTCGTGCTGGCCCCGGCGACATGCTCCGCGTCATGAACCTTTCCTCCAAAACCACCGTCTCAGGCGTTGTTGCGCCGGATGGCACCGTCCGCGTCGGCGGGTCCATCTCTCAATAATCAGGATTTTCACATGCGTATGTCCCGTATCCTTCCCACAGTTTTGACCCTCACCGCCTGCAGCAATCTCGGAGAGGTCGGCCGGCTTCCCTCGTTTTCCCCCGTTGAAACCTCCGCCGAAACGTCCGCGATGCTCAATCCGCCCCTACCGGAAAAAGTCGAGATCCGCAGCCCGTCGGATGCCGCATCGCTTTGGAATGCCTCCCGTGGCTCACTTTTGGGAGATCGCCGCGCAATTGAACGCGGCGACATTATGACCGTGGTGGTTGAGATCGACGACAGTGCCGAGATGTCAAACACCAGCAATCGGGGGCGTTCCGGCTCTGAATCCATGGGGGTTCCTTCTCTTTTTGGCATCCCCGAACGCATCAATTCACAATTGCCCGATGGCGCGACAATGGGGTCCGCCGTCTCAACCAATTCCACCTCCGCCTCTTCGGGCAATGGCAGCGTCAAGCGCAATGAGAAGCTCAAACTTCTTGTTGCAGCGACGATTGTCGATGTGTTGCCCAATGGCGTTTTGCACATCAAAGGTTCGCAAGAAGTGCGTGTGAATTTTGAAATTCGTGAGCTTTTGGTCGAAGCTATGTGCGTCCCGAAGACATCACGCGCCAAAACGAAATCACCTATGACAAAATCGCCTCTGCCCGCATTTCTTATGGCGGTCGGGGCCAAATCTCTCAGGTGCAACAACCCCGCTATGGGCAACAAATTGCGGACATCGTTTTGCCGTTCTAAAGGAGAGCCCCGTGATCAAAAAACTACTCCCCATTCTGCTGGCTCTCGTTGGGCTTGGCGCGGGTGTTGGCGGCGGGCTGATGCTACGCCCGGACCCGGAAATTGTTGCCATTGATCCTTGTGGCGACACTGAGGCCGCCGCACTCCATGACGCAGAGCATGGTGGTGACGAAGAGGTGCCCCCTGAAAACACTGCATTTGAGTATGTGAAACTGAACAACCAATTCGTGATCCCCGATCTTGACGGAGGGCGTGTGACTGCGATGGTTGTGCTCTCGCTAAGCCTTGAGGCCACAACGGGCAGTCGCGAAGCGATCTATGCCCGCGAACCCAAATTGCGTGATGCGTTCCTTCAAGTGCTGTTTGATCATGCCAATACGGGTGGATTTAAAGGCGCGTTTACCGACAGCAGCACGATGAACGCCCTGCGGCGCGCTTTGGTTGAAGTGGCTCAAAAAACCATTGGGCCGCAGATCAACGATGTTTTGGTGATCGATATTGTACGCCAAGACATTGGCTAAACACGCAGGTTGGCGTCACGTCTTTCCGGCGTGACGCTCGGTGAGCCGATCCAGGGCATCCTTTTTACCGAAAGCTGTCCGCGTTTTTCCAAGCTGAGTCTCACGCCGTTCGGCAATTTGCGCCAAGTCCCTCAAGGCTTGGCGCTTTTCCTTTTCAGCCCACCGATACCAGGCAGAATCGGCCCCCATCAGGCTCGCCATGTCAAACCCCTCAGACGTTCCAACATGGTGAACGCGCTGCGCACGGGCCGCTGCGATCTCTCGCAACTTCGCCTTCGGCCCCTCTTCTTCGCGCTTGATCGCGGCAAGTTTGGCCAGCTCTGCAGTCAAGGACAACTCTGCAATATCTTTGAGGCTTTTTAGTTTTTTAAGGTCTTTGGACATCATTTACCGCCAAATTGGGTTTTCATCTTTTTGCGCATCGCCTCGGCAAAGCGGATTGAGGCCGCAACCGCACGATAATGTTCGGGCAGAATCTGGTCGCCAATTTCCACCGTCGCATACAAGGCGCGCGCCGTTGGCGGATCGCTGTGAATCGGAATCGCGTTCTCGTTGGCCACTTCGCGAATGCGCGCAGCAATGTCATCCACACCCTTAGCCACGCAAACAGGCGCACCACCTGCCAGACGATCCCATTTCAATGCCACCGCATAGTGAGTCGGGTTCACAACGATCACATCCGCTTTGGGCACATCCGCGAGCATTTGGTTCATCACGATGTCATAGCCTTTTTGGCGCCGCTTCTGTTTGAAATGCGGATCGCCCTCTTGATCCTTTGATTCATCCGTCATTTCTTTGCGCGACATGCGGTGTTTGCGAATATGTTCGGTGTATTGAAACAGAAAATCCACGCCGCCGATCAAAGCAGAAATCACCAAAACAATGGTCATGAACCCAATCACCAGCTTGACCAATGTGGTCGTCACCATGCCGGGCTCAGTGAAACCGTCGCCAAGATTTCTGGAAGTTTTGAATAGAGATAAAACCCAAGCACGATCGAGTAGATCAGCAATTTGAAAAAGCTTTTGGCAAACTCAAACAGACCAGAGCGTCCAAATTTGTTTTTGGCATTCGAAATGGGTGAGATTTTTGAGAGCTTCGGCTCAAGCTTGCTGGGTGCAAAAATCATCGCCCTGGTGGCAAAAACTGTTGTCAGAGCCAAAACCGCCGGAATGGCAAACCATGGTAGCATGTTTCCTCCGATAGAGGTCATCAGGCCCAGCGTCCAGGGGCGCCCCGACCCGTCAAACCACGCCTGTGCATTCAGATCGGCATTTGCCAGTAGCGATTGTAACGTGGTGCCCATGCCTTGAAGACTGCCCGCGCCAAGCCCCATCGCGGCAATAATAAATCCGAAATAGGCGGCGGCCGTGGTCAGGTCGTTTGAGCGGGGAACCTCACCCTTTTTGCGCGCATCATTGAGCCGCTTTTGTGACGGTTCATATTGTTTATCGCTGTCATCATCGCCCTCTGCCATCATGGCCCTCCGAACGGATCAATGAGCAGTTGCGCAAAACCTGAGCGCCACGTTTCAAGTAGGATCGGTGCCGTGGCGAACAGCAACAAAAGACCGCCAAGTGTGATCGCTGGCGCACCGACAAAAGCGACCATCAATTGCGGCATCGCGCGGTTAATCACGCCCAGCGCGACGTTATAGATCAGCGATCCAACGACAAACGGGGCGGCGAGCGTGAAAGAGATCGAGAAGGCTTTCGAGACATGCCCCACCCCCCAGACCATCACATCCTGAGGCGCGACGAAAAGGCCGGGGGGGAAATAGTCGTAGGACAGGATCAACACTTCGGCCACGCGCACATGCAGGCCAAGCATCACCGCCAGCGCCAGTCCAGACACTGACAGCAGATGCCCGATGGCGGGCTGGGCCTCGACGGAACCGCCTCCGAAAATCTGCGACAAGGATGTAGATTGCGCCACCATCGTTCCTGCGATCTGAAGCGCCATCACAAATATCCTGAGCGCCAAACCAAGCAAAAGCCCTGAAATCACTTCGGTCATGACACCTTTTGCCAGGCCCGATGGCATCAACGCCAAGGTTTGAAGTTGTGGCGCAACGGCCGGGAAAACGATCACCGTAAAACAAATGGCCAGAACCAGACGCACACGCTCCGGGATGGAGCGTTCGCCAAAGGCGGGAAGAACGGCCATGACCGCACCAACGCGTAGAAACACCAGAAATGCAACGGCGAACCCTGCCTGGCTCAATCCAATCAGATCGCCAAGCTCTACCGTCATGCGGGCACCAATCCGACGAGGGAGGGCTTGGCATCCGTTCCGATTTCCTCAAACGAATAAACCGGGTTGTGGATGCCTTGCGCAGACAAAACTGTGCGCAGGAACCGCCGACGGCGCGTCGAAGTCACGATACCCGGATAAATTCCCGTTTCACCAGCTTTGGCGATTTTATCCGCCATGGTTTTGGCAAGTTTGTTAAACTCTGCGGGCGGCAATGCAACATCGGTACTCCCGCGCTCTCCCTCGATTTGGTAGGTCGTGAACCGATCTTCCCATTCTGGCGCGAGCTGCAAAAGTGGCAGGGTCCCATCTTCGCGCTTGATCTCAGAAATCAGTTGAAATCCAAGGCGTTGACGAACGTGCTCACAGATAGATTCCGCAGTGGAATGGGCACCGCGAGCTTCGGAAACCGACTCGAGAATCAGCGCCATGTTTCGAATGGACACCCGCTCCTCAAGCAACAGCCGAAGCACGGAGAGCAACAAATCCATCGGAACCCGCTCTGGAATCATGTCATTGAGCAGCTTTTGGTTGGCCTCAGCCCGCCTTGTGTCTGACAGGTTACTCATTTCATCCAGCAACCTGCGCAGAGATTTCATCGTCAAGAGACGTGGGAAATTGCGCTTGATCACTTCGAGGAGATGCGTGGCCAAGACTTCGGTCGCACTCACAACCGTGCATCCCATCAAGGCGGCATCTTCTTTTTTGGACGGATCGATCCAACGCGCAGGCGCACCATATACCGGCTCAGACACGTCTTCACCAAGAGGCAATCCACGTGCGTCACCGTAGACAAGCGCCAAAGCCTGATCTTTGCGCAAGCGGTCACGGGCCTGTTCCACCCCCTGGATTCGAACAACATATGTGCCCGCTGGCAGGGTCGGATCATCGGTCAAACGAATTTCGGGCAGAATGAGACCAAACACGGTGGCAACGTGATTGCGCATATTCACGATACGGGCATCAAGACCTGTCTGTTGGTCAAGAACCATCGCGACAAGATCTGGGGCAAACTCAACATGGATGTCATCAAGATCCAGAATGTCGCCCATGGACTCTGGCTTTTCTGCCTCTGCGCTTGCCTTGACCTCCTGTTTCGTCTGCTCTTTTGCCTCTTCGTCATTCTTGCGCGCCATATAATAAGCGCTTCCAGCCAAGATCGCAGCCCCGCCGATGAAAGGCACAAAAGGCAGGCCAGGAACAAACGCAAAGAGAGTCATCAACACTGCAACGGTATAGAGCGCGGGCGGATATTTACCCAGTTGACGGAAGAGCGCAAGATCGGCAGCGCCGCTTGTCCCTCCCTTTGCGAGAAGAAGCGCGGCGGCAATAGAAATGACAACCGAAGGGATCTGACTGACCAAACCATCTCCAATTGTCAAAATCGCATAGGTTTCAAAGGCTTTCCCAATCGGCATACCATGCACGACCACGCCAATGACCAATCCCATAATGATATTCATAAGGGTGATCAAAAGGCCCGCAACCGCATCACCCTTCACAAATTTCGAAGCCCCATCCAATGAACCAAAAAAGGTGGTTTCAGCCAGTTCCAGTTCGCGGCGGAGTTTGGCTTGTTCATGGGTGATCGCGCCGGCGGAAAGATCGGCATCAATGGCAAGTTGACGTCCGGGCATGCCGTCCAATGCAAACCGAGCGCCCACCTCCGCCATCCGACCAGCACCTTTGGTGATCACCATAAAGTTCACAATCAACAAGACCGTAAAGACAACCAGACCGAGCAAAACCGAACCGCTCATCACAAAGCTTGCAAACCCTTCGATGACATTTCCGGCAGCATTTGTACCGGTATGGCCCTGGCCAATGATGAGCTTTGTGGAGGACACATTGAGTGACAAGCGCAACATCAGACTCGCCAAAAGAACAGTGGGAAAGGCCGAAAAATCCAGCGGTCGTTCAATAAAAAGCGTGACGGTAAAAATCAGGATGGCCAGCGCGAAGCTTGTGGCGAGCCCAAGGTCGAGAATCCATGACGGCACTGGCAAGACCATCATGACGATGACCACCATGAGCGCCAGCGCCAATAAAATTGTGGGTTTAAATATTTCTTTGAGGTTAAAGGTCATCGCGCTGCCTCAAAAAAGTAAAATCCAGTCGAAGAAATTGGGTTGCACGATTTGGGAGGTGTGGTTTGAAGCGTCGTGATTGAGCGCTGTCTGCGACACTCTGGTCTGAAAGAAAATCAGGCGCTTTGGAAATAAACCATACTCTCATTGTCTGCTGCAATTCTTGCTACTGTTTCGACGAGACTATGGTGAACGTGGTTTACAAAGAGTGTACGCGAGCCAAACGTTTCATGTTTTCAGTCAAGAACAGCCTCAAGAACACTGCGCTTGTTGCGACTTAAAGAAAGGATGTCTTGGACAGACGAAAGGCTCGGCGCTCCTGTAGCGTTGCTCTCAGAAATTTGCGGCGTTGCCAGCACGGATGCTGCGAACTGAGCCATTGCAGGTTTTTGAGAACCTTCGAGGCTATTCCAGTCTTCTGCCACAATTGCAAATGCGTCCTTATCAGAACTATCGCCAAATCCTTCAAGTGTTTGAAGCGCTTTTTCGGGCGCATTCATATAAAAATATGCCTTTGCCGCGACATGCCGCGCCTCTTCCCCCGAAAGTTGGGTGGCATATCGAAGAGCCGCGTCGAACTCTCCAACACCTAAAAAAGCCTTGGCCAATATCAGCTTTGCCTCGTCTTCACTCTCACCCGAGTAGAGAGTCATCATCTCCAACGTAGAATCGAAAAAGCCCATACCTACGAGACGTTGTGCTGTTTTGAGACGTGCCGAATCTGTGAGAGCCGCACTGGAAATTTTTGGGAGATTTCCGATCACGACTTTGGAAAAAACCATGTCATTTTTGCTTGAGGTCACTTGTTCCAAAGCCGCAGACATCAAGCTGTCAATAGCCTCCTTGTCAGTGTCGGTCTCCCTGTCTCTATCAAGGGCGCGCCGAAGCGCAATGTCCGCGTCACCAGAATGAATGCGCGCCAGGATTGCCGCGTTTTGGAGTGCAAGGCCTTCCGCGCTGCCACGATACTCTACGGCCATGGCTTCGGCATTCTCCGCAAACTTTCGGTCAATGGTTTCACCAGATATCGCCTTAGTTTCAATCAAGCGCACCAAAGCGTCAGCCGCCATGGGGCCGTCTTGACCGACAATATCTTCAAATGTTGAAATGGCCTTTGCGGTCCCGCCATTTTCGAGTTGTAATTCAGCGTCGAGCAGGTCGAATGCATCGCCATGTTCACCTTCGGCGCGAGCAATCGCATTTTGAATGTATTTCGCGCTCGTCTCATCGTTGATCTCAAGAAATCGCTCTGAGAGAACAGGTCCGAGGTGGCGACGAATATGCAGTGGCAGGGCGGAAAACGTCGCCAAAATACTGTCTTTGTTGTAATCGTCCCAAGCATTCAGGTGCTCTTTGGACATAACAGCCCAAAAGGCTACTTCCCCATCACATCGAAATTGTTGGTCCAGACGCCCTGCGTTGGATGCGTATCCATGATCCATAATGTCAGCGATAGCCCAAAGCACATCGTGCCCTTCAACCGTCACTCCAAAATTGGTTAAAACCGACTTCGCCTCAACACCAAATGTGAGGAAAAGATAATATCTCGCCAGACGTTTGACCCCTTCGGGATCAGGATTGTCGAATTCTCCAATCGCGCCCGCACGAAACATTGAAAGTTGTAGCCCTTGATCCAATGGATCGCCCCAATCCTCAATGGCCACCAGAGTATTCTCAAGACAGATGTTGTCGTATTCATCGCGACGCTCAGACTCGGCAGACCGCAATTGCTCACGATCAATTGAAGACTGAATGCGAACGTGGCTACGATCAGCTTTTGGGAACTCGACTTCGGCCTCCGGGGTCGTTTTCTGAGTCTTGTCCTCTTCATTCAGTGTATGGGATTGGGCCTCTTCGACAATGGTTTCAGTCGGGGTAACATCCGCATCCAGCAATCCTTGAGACACGGCCCGCCCGACCTGTTCAAGCAACTGCAACTGAAGTTCGTCCACGCGTTGATTGCGCTTTTCCGCGTCCCTTTCGTAATCTCCCATGGTTGATAATGGTGGTGGCTCAAAATGATTGTCACCGGCTTGATCGTTGCCAAACACAATCGGGAACTCCAAACCGTCTTGGCCAATTTCCTGACCCACCGTATCCTCTTGCACACCCCCAAGATCATCGCGGCCATCGCCAGAAATCAGCATAGACTCAGCGACATTAACCTCCGCCACACTGGGCATAAGTGTTTGCAATGTTTCATCGGTTTCGGCCCCAGGAGGAGAAGGAAAAGCACTGTCATTCTCCATGACTTGATTTGTCTCAACGGCTGGAATAGGTCGCTCAAATTTTGACTCGGAACTCGGCGCACCATCTTTAATGTCGATGACAATACGCCCTTCCCGAAGTTCAAAAGCATCGGCATGTACAGCACCCGAAACCCGAATGACAAAGCTGGATGGCTCAGTTGAAATGGCTGTTATTCTGGTTCTGGGAATCTTGTCGAAAACAGCTTTCGCATCGAATTCGATGCCTTGCGCAGAGACGCGAAACTCATAATCGTCGCCCTTTCGTCCAAATTCCCAATCCGCAACAGTCGGAAACTGCAGAACAATGCGCGAAAAATCGGCGTGCTCTCCAGACAGGAGAACAACCGACTCCGCCCGCAATGTCAGCGGGAAAAAGAAAATCGCAAGAATGACGGTAAAAACGCGGATCATGCGGCGTCCGATTTGACCTCTTTTAGGGCTTCTTCCAACTCGGAAAAACTTGGTCGGCAATGGCCAGGTGTATTTTGGCGTCCAACCTCGATACAGATATTCGTGGCATGGTTGTGAAGGTTCGCAACAAGCACTTCTCTGATGAGTTGGTAAAAATGTCCGTCTTCCTCGATGACATCCTTCATTTTTGCCGAGAAGGGCCCAACCAGACCATAGGCCAGAAACACCCCCAGGAATGTTCCAACGAGGGCCCCGCCAATCATTTTGCCCAAGATTTCTGGCGGCTGGTCAATGGACGCCATCGTTTTGATAACGCCAAGCACGGCGGCGACGATCCCAAGCGCGGGAAGCCCGTCACCGATCGCCGCCATCGCGTGGGACGAATGAAGGGCGTGATGCAAATTCGCCTCAAGACGCTTTTCAAGTACCTCCTCAACTTGATGCGGATCATCATAGTTCATGGAGGCCGAGCGCAAAGTGTCGCAGATCAGAGCGACCGCTTCTTTGTCACTCAAAATTTTGGGGTATTTCGTAAATATCGAAGAGTTTTCAGGCGCTTCGATATGTTCCTCAAGCCCGACCGGGTTCTGTCTTGCCAGCCGGATCAATTCGAACAAGAGACACAGCAGGTCTTTGTAATCTTCATGCTTCCACTTTGGACCTTTGAAAACTTTCCCCATATCCTTCAGCGTATGTTTGATGCCGGATATGTCATTGGAAATCACAAAAGCCCCCGCAGCGGCACCACCGATCATCATGAACTCAAAGGGCAACGATTTGAGAATAATGCCAAGCTTGCCGCCCGCGGCAATATAGCCGCCGAACACCATGATAAAGATCAGCAAAATTCCAACAATACCGATCATATTTTATGTCCTTAGTCTAGAATCCAGGTGAGATAACCCTGTCACAAACCTCTTAAAAAAGTCTGTCAAATGCATCTTATTCACTTGGGGCATTGGCATTTCTGCCCGCCAAAATGACAGAAATTGTGTAGGCTGTTTCCGGCTTAAGCCCCGCCATCACGGCACCGGCCGCGTCTGGACGCATACGCCCCAAGAAACCCGCAGCAAAATCGGGCGACATCGCCTCAAACAACGCTGCCGCTTCTTTGGGTTTCATCGATTCGTAGACGGTTGTGAGCTTTGCCAAGTCATCCTCAGCCGCAGATTGTGATCGGACCATGGTCGCTTCAAGACGCGCTTCCGCTTGTTCTAAAACGCCCATGCTTTCCAGAACTTCAGCTTTCGCGACATCGATTTCTTTCATTTTTTGAGCGACCAATAGCTCTTTTTCCTTAACACTCTTTTCACGCTTTAGAAGTACCGCAATCAGCGCCTGAGTTTCCTCATCGGTTTGACAAGCAACCGGAGCAGCCGCCCCATGCGATTCTGTTCCCACATCATGCGCTAGATCCGAAACCTCCCGTGCAATTGCAGCCCCGGTGCCCGACGCCAAACGCACCACAGCGGAGGTCAAAAAAACCAACGCGATGATCCAAAGAGCCCCACGCCCTGAGCGAATTTTGCGTTTGGGCGTCTTGCCTTTCGCCTTTGTTTTGGGCGCTTTCATTCTGCGGCCTCCACGCGTGTTCTTTGACTCAAAAACAAGGTTTCGCCTTCAATGTTGCCATCTGCCGAACCAGGCCGCGGAGCAACGGACGAAACCACGGTTGGACCAGCTTTCGGGGCTTCGGGCAAATCATGCATGGAGGCGATCAACAGTTCGAGACGACGCGACACATCCTCAGCGCGCGATGTGAGGTCTTCGAGTTTCACCGCAGACCCCGCCGCTGTTTTTTGTGCTTTAATCAATGTTTTGGTCATATCATCCACCTGAGCGGACAAGACGGCAATCGCGCCACCAACACCTTTTTCAAGATCGGTAAACCGACTGAGCCGGCGAGCAAGAACCGCGCAATACACACCCACGGCGAAGGTCCCGGCGATCATCAAGATATCAGCAATCAGTTCCATATCGGGCTCCTCAATTTACCACGAATTCCATGATGAGAACGTCCTTGATCCGTCCTTCACCCGCAACAATCTGCACCCGCCGCAAGATCTGCGACCGCAACCGCACCAAGGCAGAGGGATTTTCAAGTTCTGACACTTCAACCGCACGAAGATAGCCGTTCAAAATATCGACAACGCGGGGGAGAAGGGTGATCACCTCTTGCTCGTACTGCAAAGGCACTTCCAATTGCGCCTGAAACCGCAGGTGGCGACCGCGCCCGGAGGTATCAATGAGATTGACGATCAAAGGCTCAACAGACACGAAGGCGACGCTTGGCAAAAGCGCAAGTGGTTCCCCCTCCAATGCGCTCAATTGCTCTTCTTCATGCCCCCCTGCAGCGCCGAACAACATGCCTGAATAGACGGCGAAAAATCCCCCGCCGCCCAAAACCAACATCAGGACAACCCCCAGGATCAGGGGGAGTTTCGATTTTTTCTTTGGTTCTTCGTCGAGCTGTTCAGCGTCAGCCATGGGTCCATCCAAAAATTTCTTTCTCGAATCCGTTTTATCCTGAAGTTAGCTAACCGATTGTTAAGGCTCATCAGACATTCCTTAAAACAGACGGGGGCAGAAGCCCGCACATCTAAGGAGTGACGTCTTGCAACAGATCCTCTCTGTTTGGTCCAACCTCGACCCGAAACGCCGGGTGGTTGTCATTGGCGCAACTGTGCTAATGTTCGCCGCGATTCTCGGGCTGTCTCGGATGGTGACCAAACCTTCCATGGCGCTTTTGTATTCCGGGCTCGAATCGAGTGCGGCCGGCGAGGTTGTGCAATCGCTTGAGGCGCAAGGCGTGGCCTATGAGATTCGCGGCGGCGCAATCTTTGTCCCCACGAATGCCCGAGATGAGTTGCGCATGACGCTTGCCTCCGAAGGGCTGCCTGCGAATTCAACCAGCGGATATGAATTGCTTGATTCCCTGTCGGGCTTTGGCACCACGTCACAGATGTTCGACGCGGCATATTGGCGTGCAAAAGAGGGCGAAATCGCGCGCACGATTGTCTCATCGCCACAAATTCGCTCTGCAAGAGTGCTGATCGCCAATCCCTCCTCGCAGCCCTTCAAACGCCAAATCGCGGCCTCGGCCTCCGTCACAATCATCACCACCAGCGGCGCCCTCTCCACGGATCAAGCCAAGGCGTTTCGTTATCTCGTCGCCTCTGCGGTCTCCGGCCTGGCCCCTGAGGACGTGTCGGTGATTGATGGTCGCTCCGGCGTGGTCGTATCAAGCGATGACGCCACAGCAGGGGCATCGTCCAGCACAGACCGCGCCGATGAACTGCGCCAGAATGTTCAGCGCTTGCTTGAGGCGCGCGTGGGCGTGGGCAGAGCCGTGGTTGAAGTGTCGCTCGAAACGGTGACCGATCAAGAATCCATTTTCGAACATCGATTCGACCCGGAAGGCCGCGTGGCCATCAGCTCGGAAACCGAAGAGCGTTCCAATTCTTCGCAGGATTCTGGCAATGGATCTGTGACAGTCGCCTCCAACCTGCCCAATGGGACCAGTGCCGCAGGCGGTGATTCGAGTTCAAACAACAGCGAAACGCGTGAGCGCGTGAACTATGAGGTCTCGGAAACCCGCCGTGAAGTTCAACGTGGTCCAGGCGCGATCAAAAGACTGACGGTTGCTGTCTTGGTTGATGGAATCCGAACAGTTGATCCAAATACGGAGGAAACCATATGGACCCCGCGCAGCGAGGAGGAATTGGCCGCGTTGAGCGCCCTTGTGACCTCCGCCATCGGATTCGATGAGGCTCGTGGCGATCAGATCACGATCAAAACGATGGAGTTCGAACCCCTCCTCATTGCAGGAACAGAGGCGCAGAGTTCACTGATTTCCGGGATCAACGTTGATCTGATGTCGATCATCCAACTTGCGGTTTTGGCGGTTGTTTCGCTGGTTTTGGGTCTATTTGTGCTGCGTCCGATCCTGTCCAAACCCACTGCTTCCGCCCTTCCGGCCCCAACGGACTCCGCTGAGCGAAGCGGAATGGACAATATGCCGGCAACGATTCCCATGCCGGAGATGCCGCGCTCCAATGTGCCCGCGCTCAATGGGGAAATTGATGGCGGCTTTGAATTACCAACCTTGGTGTGGTTTCAGATTTCGACTTTGGCGACGAAGAATTTGGCATTTCCAATGATCCGGTGAAGCGCCTGAAAAGACTGATCGAAGACCGTCAGGACGAAACGGTTGAAATCCTGCGTGGCTGGATGGAAGACACGGAGGAGAACGCCTGATGAAATCTCTTTTCCCGCTGGAAGATTTCGGTGCTACGCCTAAAAAAGCCCCGACCCGGCAGACCGCGCAAACGCCTGCACCTGCGGCTCCCCCTGTCGGACCCACTCCCGAGGAAATCGAAACCAACCGGATGGCCGCCTACGAGCAAGGCTATAAGGCAGGATGGGATGACGCCGCAACGGCAGAAGCCGAAGATCAGGGTCGCATCGGTGCGGAATTTGCCCGTAATCTTCAGGACTTAGGCTTCACATTTCACGAAGCGCGATCGCACATCATGAAGGCTTTGGAACCGCTTTTGTCCGAAATGGTGGCGAAGGTTTTGCCGCAATTGGTGACGGAAACTTTAGGTCAAACAATTTTGGAACATCTTCTCCCAATGGCCGAAGAGGCCTCGGATGCACCGATTCAAATTGTGATCTCTCCCGCATCACGTCCGGCAATTCAGCGCCTCATTGACGAGTCGTTAACCATTCCATTGGAAATCATTGAAGAACCCAGCCTCGCAGACGGGCAGGTCTATCTGCGCATGGGAGAGCTGGAAAAAAGGATCGATATGGATGCGGCGGTCGACAAGATCGGCCAAGCCATCAACGCGGTCTATGCATTGAACGAGGAGGCCATGAAACATGGTTGACGACAGCGACGACACCAATGCGCACCCGTTTTCACAGGTGCCGATTGAAATCATGATCTCCGTCGGAAAGGCGCGGCCTTTGGTCAAGGATTTGCTCAAACTTCAAAGCGACAGTATTCTGGCACTGGACCGCACTGTGGACGACCCCGTCGAACTTTATGTCGGCGACAAGTTGATCGCCCGTGGTGAGTTGCAAGAACTCGACGGTGATCAAGCAGGCCAACTTGCGGTCCGCTTGACCGAAGTGGCCGATCTCAAGAACGGGCTGTGAGGCTCATGCGGCGTTTTCTACTGCCCGCGCTCCTTCTTGGCTTGGCGCTTTATGCAGATACGGCGGTTGCACAGGACATCACCCTCAACCTTGGCGAGGATGGATCCCTTGCCACGCGGTCCATCCAAATCATGCTCTTGGTCACAGTGCTGAGCATTGTGCCCGGCATTGCCGTGACGTTGACCTGTTTCCCGTTCATCGTCACCGTTTTGTCCATCCTGCGCCAGGCGATTGGCCTACAGCAATCACCCCCAAACATGTTGATGGTCAGCCTCGCGATGTTTCTGACCTATTTCGTGATGGAGCCGGTGTTCATGGAAAGCTGGACCAACGGGGTCGAACCTTTTGTGAATGGCCAAGTCGAACTGGAACAGGCCTTCGCCCTTTCCGTCGATCCGTTTCGCGGCTTTATGTCAAACCGGATCGACCCAGATACTTTCTCGCAACTTCAAGAGTTGCGCATGGATTTGGGGGAAATCGACGGCGTCTCCCGCGACGCCCCCTTGTCGCTCTTGGTCCCGTCTTTCCTTTTGTCAGAAATAGAACGCGCCTTTCAAATCGGGTTTTTAATCTTTCTACCCTTCCTGATCATCGACCTCGTTGTCTCGGCAATTTTGATGTCGATGGGGATGATGATGGTGCCGCCTGCCATCGTCTCCTTGCCCTTTAAACTGGCGTTTTTCGTCGTCTCAGACGGATGGGCCCTGATTTCAAGCGCATTGGTGCGCAGCTATTTCTAGCAGATGGAATGCGCCACCTCGACTGCGCGCTCAGGCGAAACTCGACCACCGTTTCGGAAATGCTTGCCTTCATCCACGATTTGCCACGTATTCTCAAAGCAGCCGCTTTCACTGGTAAATGGTGTAAATGTGCTCGGCATTGGCAAAACCCAAGCAATACGTTTGATGAAATTGGGCGCGACCAGCCCCATGACTTTTTGACGATTGCCAGATTTGATACGGTGATCCTTCCAACAATAGGCCACGGTATCGGCGGGCAACCAAACCCCGTCGCATCCAGCGCATGATCGCTTCGCCACTGTACATGGTCTGCCTGTCCCTTTCTGCTCATGCCGCGTGTTCGGCGTCTTGCGCCATCCCCCCGGGGAGGTTATCCCTTGCATATGACAAACTCTCACACCCATGCAAGTCACCCTAAGGTCGTATCCCGGCTGAAACGTGCCGAAGGGCACTTGCGTTCGGTCATTTCAATGATCGAGGACGGGCGGCCCTGTCTGGATGTGGCGCAACAGTTGCAGGCCGTGGAAAGCGCGATCCGAAACGCCAAGCACGCGTTGATCCATGATCACATGGATCACTGTCTGGACGCGGATGACAGCCAGGACCGGACGGAACTCAAAGCCATTTCCCGTTATCTCTAGAGGTTTCAGATGTTCGACATCCTGTCCGACCGCACCTATCGCCACCTGTTCCTTGCACAGGTGGTGGCGCTTTTGGGCACGGGACTGGCCACGGTCGCGCTTGGGCTTTTGGCCTATGATCTGGCGGGCGACGGGGCGGCGATGGTGCTGGGCACAGTATTCACCATCAAGATGGTGGCCTATGTCGGCATCGCGCCTATTGCCGGGGCCTTCGCGGACTGTGTGAACCGCCGTGCCCTTCTGGTCGCACTTGATCTGGTGCGTGGAGCGACAGCGCTTTGCCTGCCCTTCGTGACCGAGATCTGGCAGGTCTATGTCCTCATCTTCCTGCTGCAATCGGCCTCGGCCGCCTTTACGCCGACGTTTCAGGCCACGATCCCCGATGTCTTGCCCGAGGACGCGCGCTATACCCGCGCGCTGTCTCTGTCTCGGCTGGCCTATGATCTGGAAAACATCGTCAGCCCGACGCTTGCCGCGCTTCTTCTGGCAGTGATGAGCTACAACAGCCTCTTCTTTGGCACCGTGGTCGGGTTTACGGCCTCTGCCCTGCTGGTCGTTTCCGTCCTTCTGCCCAGTCCCAAAGCGTCCGAGCCACGCGGCATCTACGACCGCACGACGCGGGGCATCCGCATCTACCTGGCCACGCCGCGCCTGCGCGGGCTTTTGGGGCTGAACCTCGCGGTGTCCAGTGCCGGGGCAATGGTGTTGGTGAACTCGGTGGTTCTTGTCCGGGGGCAGTTGGGGCGAAGTGAAAGCGCGCTGGCCTGGACGATGTTTGCCTTCGGTGCCGGCAGCATGATCGCCGCACTGCTGTTGCCGCGTGCGCTGGATCGCTTGGCGGACAGGCCCGTGATGGTTGCCGGAGCCTGGGCCATGGTTGGAGCGCTTGTTTTCCTCGCACTAGCGATCATGTCAGTTGGCCTTAGCTTGCCACTTTTGTTGGGTATCTGGCTGGTCATCGGCCTTGGCTATTCCACCGTCCAGACCCCCTCGGGCCGATTGCTGCGCCGCTCAGCCCATGCAGAGGACCGACCAGCGGTCTTCGCCGCGCAATTCGCCCTGTCACATGCCTGCTGGCTGGTGACCTACCCACTGTCCGGCTGGCTGATGACGGCTTTCGGGACGGTGCCTGCACTCGTGGCGCTGGCAGCGGTGGCGTCAGTTGGAATGGTGACAGCACTTCGACTTTGGCAAGTCGAGGACCCGGAGATTATTGCACACACCCACGACAACCTGCCACTCGATCACCCGCATCTTCAGGGGCATCGGCATCACGCCCACCCCCTTGTCATCGACGACGCACATCCCCGGTGGGGGTCACAGTTCTGAGAGTAGACGAGACGGAACAATGCGCCGGCCAGATGGACAATAACCTTTATGGGAAACGTCAGTGATCGTGGGGGTTCTGGCCCAATGCCAGTGCCATGTGATGGGCTTGATGGTGCATACCCACGGTCATCAATCCGATAAAGCCAAGGCCCCGAATGCGGGCTGTGTCCGATCCGGTGACGGTCATAATCGCGCCACCTTCGACCTCTTCCGCCTGCATGGCCCATCCTTCCACACCGTTCATTGTGGCCACATGCGCGGGCACCATCGCGCGGATCGAGGCCACGGTGCCCAGATCGGTGGAGGTCACGACAAACCGCGCCCCACGGTCGATCTCTTCTGTCGCAACATCAGCACGCAACGTGACGTTGTCCATGTCGATCAGGTGACGGCGCAGAGCCTCGACATCCACCGTACTCCAGTTTGTCGCGGGATTGGCCATTAGCGCGGCCGTGATTTCTTGAATAGCGGCAAAGGCAGATTGTCCGCCTTCATTCAACTGTGGGGTGTCCTGATGGATGAAATGGCGCGCATGGTTGGTGTCCATTTCGTCCTGCGCAAGAGCAAAGCCGGGCAAGGTTAAAGCTATAAGGGCCAGTGGGATCAATTTCATGGGATGTTCCGCCTTTCCAGTTGCCTCCTTTATTGCAGGCCTGTCATATCCTTCATATGATCATAGTCATGTTGAAGAACTTGGAACCCTTGTTCACCGGATCACGATCCGTTTACCTCGCCGTTGGACAGGTTCTATTTCGCAGCGGCGCACCAGTATCCGAGATGTTTATGGTGAATGCGGGGCACATTCATCTGTGCCGCCATACGGTGCATGGTACGAAAATGGTTCTGCAAAGAGCCATGCCGGGAATGGTCTTGGCTGAGGCGTCGGCCTATTCAGACAGCTACCATTGTGATGCGATTGCGGCGGCAGACAGCATCGTTCAGACATTGCCCAAGTCTGTTTTTCTGTCTGCTTTGGCAGCGGACTCCGACCTTGCCGCGACCTGGGCCGCCACGCTGGCCCGAGGGGTTCAGGCTGCACGGTTCAGGTCAGAAATCCGATCGTTGCCGAAAGTGGCCGACCGGCTGGACGCCTGGCTTGGTGCCGGAAACCATCTGCCCCCAAAAGGCCGATGGCAGGATGTGGCGCATGAATTGAGCGTGACCCGCGAAGCACTCTACCGGGAACTGGCCCGACGCCGGAAAGGGGCGAAAGAATGACCTATGTCTGGTTCATAGTGGCAGCCATAGCTGAGATCGCGGGGTGTTTCGCTGTCTGGGCTTGGGTGCGACTCGACAAATCCGCGCTCTGGCTGATGCCAGGTCTCGCAAGTCTGGCTTTCTTTGCCTGGGCACTGACCCGCACCGAGAGTGACATCGCTGGGCGCACCTATGCGGCTTATGGTGGGATCTATATCGCTGCATCTATGATCTGGATGTGGCTGGTAGAAGGGAACCGGCCAGACCGCTGGGATCTGGCTGGATTGGCTTTCTGTCTGGTCGGGAGCGCGCTGATCCTGCTGCCTCACCGCGGGTAAGCGGTTAGGGTTTATAAGCCGCGTCCTGCTGCCAGCCAGTAAAGCCGGTCTGCATCACCACGACGTTCGACCGCCCCGCCACCCGCAGCGCAAAGGCGGCCTGCGCCGACAGGCTACCGGTATTGCAGAAGAGGATGGTCATGCGGTCCTCGGGGATTTCCTCGATCCGGTCAAGCACTTCTCGCCACTCAATGTTGACGGCACCGGGGATCGTGTCTTCCTCGAACTGGCCCGCATCGCGGGTGTCAACGAAGAGCGCAGTCTCAAAGACGGTTTGATCGAGCTGCTGGGGCAGGATAATGCCGGCTTCGTAATCCGAGAACATCAAGTATTCCTCCATAGCGTCTATGGCCGTATCCTGTGCTAGGGCAGGTGCCGCGTTAAGGCCAAATGCGACAGTCGTCGCCAAGAGTAGGTGCTGCAACTTCATCCGGTTTCTCCTCTTAACCGATTAAAAATAGGGAGCGGGTTCTTTGGTCTGGTTCCGGTAGCGATACCGATCAGGGACGTTTGCGCGGATGGGTTTCCTCCATCCCGATGATCAGCCAGAACCCGGCTTCGAGCATCCCCGACGCATCCACAATCAGCCCCATGGCGAGCGCCCCGATGGCATAGCCAGAATCCCGCCAGAAACGATAGACGCCAAGCGCCGAGCCGCGTCAGGACGGGTGTGGTTACGCCATGTGACGAGGGCAAAGATCGTGGTCATTGCCCCCTGAACAACGCCGAATTCGGTTTCGGCAAGTGCCGGGATGACAGTGCGTTGGACGCCGATGGTCAGGCCGACGAAAAACACCTGCAAAAGCTTTTCCAGAGACGGGCGCAGGTTCTCGCGGATACCATGGGTATATGTCATTCAGCGTCCTTCACGGAGATGAGTGGATCGAGCGCAGGGCCCGAAGCCGGGCCGCGGACGGGCTGGATCAGCATCCGGTCGAGCCAGAGGTCGCGACGCGTGCGGAACTGCTCGATGCCGATCTTCATCTCTTCATGCCCTTTCGCGGGCTGCGCGACATAGGTGCCCAGCAGGCGGTCCCACCATGGCAGGCTGAAGCCATAGTTCGAGTTGGTCTCGCGCGGATCAACGGAATGGTGGACGCGGTGCATGTCAGGCGTCACCACGATAAGACGCAGCACCCTGTCCACCGGACGCGGCAAGTCGATATTGGCATGATTGAACAGAGCCGTTGCGTTCAGGATCACCTCGAACAACAGCACCGCCACGGCAGGCGGGCCAAGGGCGGCGACCACCGCCAGTTTGATCCCCATGGAAATCAGGATTTCCACCGGGTGAAAGCGCAGACCCGTCGTCGCGTCGAAATCCAGGTCGGCATGGTGCATCCGGTGCAGCCGCCAAAGTCCAGGGACGGCATGGAACATGACATGTTGGAGGTAGATCGCCAAGTCGAGCAGAAGCATCGAGACACCAACCGAGACCCAGACAGGCACATCGACGTTGTTCAAGAGCCCCCAACCGCGATCCTGCGCCATCGCGGCAAGGCCAACCGCGAGGATCGGGAAACTGAGCCGCAGAAGGATCGTGTCGACCACCACCAGCGCAAGGTTGTTGGTCCAGCGGATGACGCGCGGGATGTCCCGCCGCCTGCGCGGTGCGGCGATTTCCCATAGCACCATTGCCACCAAAACGCCCAGAAAGACCGCAAGACGAATGGTTGGTTCGGCACTGAGGATAGACTGGGGCATCAGCACGGGCCTCAAGGGTTGCACAGGGCGATGGATTCACTATTATTCAATTGATTGCTTGATTGTTCTAACGTCAGGATGCGACTTGTGTCAACCAGCCCGAAAATTGCCCTTCTCGAAGAATACGCTCTCGTTGCGCGCACCCTCTCCGCCCCGGCGCGGCTGATGCTGCTCGAACAACTGGCGCAGGGAGAGCGTGGGGTAGAGGCGCTTGCAGAAAAGACCGGCCTCACACTCGCTAACTGTTCACAGCATCTGCAGCAGCTCCGGCGGGCGGCGCTGGTGACGAGCCGCCGCGAGGGCAAGGCCGTGATCTATCGGCTGACAGATACGAAGACACTGGACCTGATGGACCTTCTGCGCGTCGTCGCCGAGCGCAACCTCGCACAGGTCGATCAGATTTTGCGGGGACTGTCGGATGGGCAGGACGCACCCGAACCGATCACCAGAGAGGATCTGGCCAGGCGGCTTGCCGAGGGGTCTGTGACTGTACTGGACGTCCGGCCCGCCGACGAATTCGCTGCGGGCCATATTCCGGGGGCACGCAACATGATGCTTGCAGAATTGGAGCGACACCTATCGATGCTCGACCCAAGCACCGAAATCGTGGCCTATTGCCGCGGACCCTATTGTGTCTATGCCCATCAGGCGGTCACCGCCCTGCGCAAGCATGGCTTCAATGCCCGGCGCCTTGAAGGCGGGCTACCGGAATGGCGCGAAGATGGGCGAAAGGTGCGTGTCAACGGAGACTAAACTTGTCATCGGGGACTAACGCCGACAAGCGGCGCGGCCATGGACATTCGCCTGAGCAATGCCTATCTTTCTCGCATGTCAGCCCGTCTTGTGACCCTTTTTTCCATAGTTTTGATCGCCGTGGTCACGATGGTGGCCTCGGCACATGCGGCGCGCATGAATCTGACCACTGGTCCGGATCACGCATCGCATCTGAGTGAGATGATCCATTCGACTGAAATTGGGCAGCCTGCCTGTGGCGAAAAGCACAACTGCGGATCTGCGGACAAGGCAATGTGCAATATGGTTTGCGCGGGCCTGTCGGCCTTTCTGATTCCGAATGGAACGGTGGCCACACACCCTTACAGCGCTGCCACCCATGCCGTCCCCTCCGATGCGAACCACATCGTGAATGTACCAGGATTGAACGAACGTCCTCCTCAGCTCCGTCTCTTCTAACGTCTAAGTGCGTCCAGGCCGAAGCCTGCGGCGTCCTATCGGCATTCAGAACGGGACGGCATGTCCCAAGGAGACGACCATGAACACCTTTTCACGACGCGGTTTTCTTGCCGCAAGTGCTTCGGCAATTGCCGCTGTACAGATGCCCCATTCTGCCATCGCGCAGTCTCTGGTGCCTTTCAAATTGTCCGCCACCACCCGCACACTTGACATTGACGGGCAAGCGGCGACCGTCTTGGGTCTTGCCGGTCCCGGAGGTCAAGGGCTGACACTCAACCCCGGACAAAGGTTCCGGGTCGATCTGACCAACACTCTTGGCGTTGGCACGATCATCCACTGGCACGGCCAGATCCCGCCCAACGTACAGGACGGTGTGCCACACATGCCCATGCCCCTGCTCGCACCGGGCGAGACCCGGTCCTATGACTTCGACGCGCGACCGGGCACACACTGGATGCACAGCCATGTGCCCACACAAGAAATGCAACTGCTCGCCGCACCACTGATTGTCCGCTCGCCCGAGGACCTGACCATCGACCGGCAAGAGGTTGTGATGTTCCTCCATGACTTCTCGTTTAAGACACCTGAAGAGGTTCTCGCGGAAATCAGCCGCGGCCATGCGGGTGGACACGACACAGGACATGGTGTCGATGCCAACCCGTCCCCCACGCAGGGTATGCCGATGCAGGGCATGGATCATCACGCAATCGTCAACATGCCGGGCATGGGCGGGATGATGGGCATGGGCGATATGGCCATGGACCTGAACGATTATAACTGGGACGCTTATCTTGCCAACGACCGGACGCTGTCGGACCCGGACGTGGTGCAGGTCGAGCGGAACGGTCGCATCCGCCTCCGGGTCATCAACGCTTCTGCGGCCACGGTGTTCTGGATCGAAACGGGTGCTGAGCAGGCGCGACTTGTCGCGGTGGACGGGCACGCTATCCAGCCGGTCTCGGGTACACGGTTCGGGCTGGCCATGGGTCAGCGGCTGGACGTTGAGATTGACCTGCCCGCTGGCGGCGGCATGTGGCCGATCCTTGCCCAACGCGAAGGTGCCCGAGAACGCACCGGCCTGATCCTCGCCACGCAGGGGGCGGAAATCCGGCAACTTGACTCTGTCGCAGAGTCCGATGCGCCCGCCTTCGACACCGATCTGGTACAGGAATCGCACCTGATCGCGCTGGACGCCCTGCCGGACCGGGCCGTGGATCGCACTCATATGCTGATGCTCGGCGGTGCGATGCAGCCCTATGTCTGGACGATCAACGGCACCGTCTGGGGCCAACACAGGCCGGTCACTGCGCGCACCGGGGACCGTGTCATGCTGTCGTTCCATAATATGTCGATGATGGGCCACCCGATGCATTTGCATGGCCACGTGTTTCAAGTCATCGGCTTGAATGGACGCGCACATACGGGTGCGTTACGGGATACTGTCTACGTACCACCGATGTCGATGATTGATGTCGCACTCGATGCAGGCGAGGCCGCGCGCTGGATGCTGCATTGCCATCATATGCCGCATCTGGCGACGGGTATGATGACAGAATTTACCGTTTCGGCGTAGATCTGAACTGCGGCGGGGCGTTCGGATCGAGCGCCCCGCGGTCTCGGTCAATGGCGATCAGGTCATCGCATGATCAACACAGGCACATGGCACAAGCGGATCATTTCCGTCGTGGTCGACCCAATAAGGAGAGACCGAATGCGGCTGTGGCCATAAGCCCCCATGACCAGAAGATCATACCCCTCATGCGCCGTCAGTTGCGACAGAACTTTTTCGGGTTCGCCGCTTTGAATGATCGTTTCGGCTTCAATGCCTCCCGCCTTGAGCGTTGAGACAGCGCTGTCCAGCGCTTTCGTCATCTCCGGCGTGTCCTTTCCCGCGAACACAAGCGCAACCTTCAGCCCCACAAAGAGCGGGCTTCGCGCGATAAAATCCACCGCCTTGAGCGAGGAACTTGCGCCATCAAAGGCCACCAGCACCTTTTCGATCTGTTTGAAGGCCCGATTGGCGATGAACACCGGCTTGTGGCTTGCGCGCACGATGCGTTCGAGATTGGAACCGATATGCTCCAGAGCAAGGCCTGCGGTCTCGCCGCGTTTGCCCACCACGATCATGTCGCCGGTTTCGTCCTTGGCTGTCACCGTCTCAACCAGATCACCCTGGCGCAGACGGGTTTCCACCTCGATAACACCATCGCCCGCAATGAGCGCCTTGGCATCTTCGAGAATGGCACGGCCATGCGCATGAGAGAGCTTTGCCCGCGCCGCATCGAGTTCGGAGAGTTGCGCAAGAAGTTCGCTGCGTGCGCCCAGCCGGATTGCCCCGGACAGGTCCTGCTTTTCGACGTCATCGCGCCGATTCATCACGTGATAGAGTTTGACCTTCCACTTGGTCTTGTCCGCAATCCATGCCGCGTGACGACAAACGCTCTCTGAATAGGCAGAGCCGTCGACAAGGGCGATCAGTGTTTTCGTTGTCATGGTCTGGTTCTCCCTCAATGGCCCATCAATTGATCCATCGCGCCCGGCTTGTCATGGACGGCAAGCTTGTCGACGATGGTCTCGGATGCCTCATTGAGGCCAATGATTTCGACCTCTGCACCCTCCCGGCGGAATTTGAGCACGGCCATGTCCAGGGCCGCCACCGAGGAAATATCCCAGATATGGGCACGGCTCACGTCGATCGTCACCTTCTCCGGCGCTTCCTTGAAATCGAAGGCCTTCATGAAATCCTCAGAGGACGCAAAGAACAGTTGGCCCTCGATGGTATAGGTGCGGTGGCTGCCGTCCGGTGTGACCTCGCTGCGGACGCGGAACAGTTGCGCAATTTTCCAGGCAAAGAAGATGCCCGAAAGCAGAACGCCCACAAGAACACCGATGGCGAGGTTATGAGTGTAAACCACGAAAAACACCGTTGCCAGCATCACGATGGACGAGGATTTCGGATGCTCGCTCAGGTTCTTGATAGACGACCATGAGAACGTCCCGATTGAGACCATGATCATGATGGCAACAAGGGCTGCCATCGGGATCATCGCCACGATATCGCCAAGCGCCACAACCATGATCAAAAGGAAGACACCCGCGGCAAAGGCCGAAAGCCGCCCGCGACCGCCGGATTTCACGTTGATGACCGACTGGCCGATCATGGCACAGCCCGCCATGCCGCCGATAAAGCCGGTGGCGGTGTTGGCGATGCCCTGCCCGATGCACTCCTGATTGCGATCCGAGGGTGTGTCGGTCAAATCATCGACGATCTGCTGTGTCATCAGACTTTCCAGAAGCCCGACAATAGCGACCGCGACGGAGTAGGGAAAGATGATCGACAGCGTCTCGAAAGTGAGCGGAATATCCGGGATCAGGAACACCGGCAGCGTGTCGGGCAGCGCACCCATGTCACCGACAGTGCGCACATCCCAGCCCATCACAAGGGTCAAAATCGTCAGCACCACGATGGTGACCAACGGCGAGGGAATGGCCTTGGTGATCCGCGGGAACAGATAGATAATGGCAAGGCCGCCAGCCACCAACGCATAGGTCAGCATCGGCACTTTCGCCGGGTCAAGTTCCGGCAATTGCGCCATGAAAATCAGGATGGCCAAGGCATTCACAAAACCCGTCATGACGGATTTCGACACGAAACGCATGACATAGCCCAGCTTCAACACCCCCGCGCCGATTTGCAAAAGCCCCGCCAGCACAGTGGCCGCGAGCAGGTATTCCAGCCCATAATCACGCACAAGCGTCACCATGAGAACGGCCGTCGCAGCGGTCGCGGCCGAAATCATACCCGGCCGCCCGCCAGTGATCGCAACGATCACCGCGATGGAGAATGAGGCGTATAAGCCAATTTTGGGGTCCACGCCCGCGATGATGGAAAAGGCGATCGCTTCGGGGATGAGGGCAAGAGCCACCACGAGTCCAGAGAGAAGATCACCGCGAATGTTATGCGTCCACTGACGCTTGTATTGAGAAAGAGAGATCATGAACAGTTCTGTATCCATAGGCCGCCAGCCAATTCCAGCGGTCTTTGTTAATGTCATCTGTTGATGGGTTATCCGGCGGATAGGCGGCCGGAGGAGCCAGCCGGGAATTTCACCCGGCTCCATGTTCGTTGGAAGCCGAGTATCAGAGTTCACGCAAATGTCCAACGCCTCTATGACAATCAACAAGGCAAATCTCAGCAACGGATGCATTTAATGCAAGACTTGCACAGTTTGAGGTCAGGCCGCGGAGCGAAAATATGACGATAGCAGCGCCGTAAAAAGCGAGGGCAACAGCGCGCCGTATCAAATTTCGAGCCGCCACGCAGAATGTCATGGACCATTGGTTGCTTATTTGGACCATCACCTTGCCATTTCCTTTAAAAAACGCGTTACATGCGGGCAGCATTAACAGCCGGAAGGCCCGACCTTTGAAAACCAGAAGCTTTGCCGTGATCGGCCTTGGAACCTTTGGTAGCACAGTTGCCAGTGAACTTGCCCGCTTTGGCAACCCTGTGCTCGGGATTGATACCGATGAACGGCATGTCACGCGGTTGGCCAATACACTGACCGAAGCGATCATTGCGGATGGCAAGGACGAAGCGGCCCTCAAGGAAGCTGGTGTGGGGAATTACGATGTTGCCATTGTGGCAATCGGTGAAGACCTCGAGGCGAACATCCTGTGCACCATGAATGTCAAACTGCTCGGCCTTGAGACGATCTGGGTCAAAGCCCTGAACCGGACACATCACCGCATCTTGACCAAACTCGGCGCGGATCGGGTGATCCTGCCCGAACAAGAGGTTGGTCAGCATATCGCCCAGATGCTGCACAACCCTCTGGTGCGGGATTATGTCAGCCTTGGCAACGGATACCATGTTGTCGACTTCAAAGTTCCTGCGCGGCTTGACGGCAAGCCCGTGAACGATCCCGCCATCTTCTCAAAATACGATCTGCGACCGCTTGGCGCCATGCGCGAGAACCAGTTCCTCTCTTGCGAAAGCGGTGATCTGAAACTCAAGGAAGGCGACAAACTCCTGTTGCTCGGCAAGCGCGTTGACCTCCGTCACTTCGGGGATGATCTCCGCTACGGGAGCTGATCAATGTCGCGCCCTGTCGCAAAACGGAAGGTCTCGCACCTTCCTCCGCCACTCGTTCTTGTGCTGATCTACGCAGCCTTCATCGCACTCGGCGCGGTGGCGCTGATGCTACCGTTTTCTACCGCCGCTCCGATCACCTGGTCCGATGCGGTGTTCACGGCAACTTCGGCTGTGACTGTCACGGGTCTTGCTGTGCTCGACACCGGAAGCAATTTCACCATCTTCGGTCAAGCCGTGATCGCTTTTCTAATCCAGCTTGGTGGACTTGGCTTGATGACGTTCGCCGTGCTGATCCTGTCCATGCTCGGGATGCCGGTGGGGTTTACCCATCATCTGTATCTGCGTGAAGATCTGAACCAGACTTCTGCGACCGACCTTCTCGAATTGACCAAAATGATCCTCCGTGTCGTCCTGCTCTGTGAATTGATCGGCGCGGCTCTGCTCGCGTTGGTCTTCATTCCTGAGTTCGGCTGGCGTATGGGGATTTGGCACTCACTCTTTCACTCGATCTCTGCCTTCAACAACGCCGGCTTTGCTCTCTTTCCCGACAGTTTGAGCCAATGGGTGGGCAATCCAGTGATCAATATCGTGGTCCCCGTGCTCTTTATCTTCGGAGGTCTCGGCTTCACGGTTGCCACTGATATCTGGCGAACCCGGAAATGGCATCGTTTCGCACTGCATACCAAGCTGATGCTTGTGGGAACCGCATCACTCCTCATCTGGTCCACAACGGCCTTTGCGGTGATGGAATGGAATAATCCTGCCACATTGGGGCAACTCGATTGGGCGCCCCGTCTTTGGGCCAGTTGGTTTCAAGCCGCCTCGACACGCACAGCAGGTTTCAATACGGTTGATATCGGCAGTCTGACCGATGGCACGACCCTCATGTTCATGACGCTGATGGTCATCGGCGCAGGCAGCACCTCGACGGGGGGCGGCATAAAGGTCACGACATTTATCGTACTGCTTCTTGCAACCTATGCTTTTTTCAAACGACACCAGCATCTTGACGTTTTCCGGCGCAGACTGGGCGCCGATCAGGTGATGAAGGTTCTTGCCCTCGCAATGGTGAGTGTCCTGCTGATCCTTTTTGCCCTTTTCGTCATGCTCGTCTTTCATGAGGGCGAATTTCTCGATGTTGCCTTTGAGACCGTCTCGGCATTTGGGACCGTCGGGCTGTCGCGTGGGGTGACCGGTGACCTCGACACAACCGGCCGCATTGTCATCATGTTCATCATGTTTGTTGGACGCGTGGGGCCTCTGACGCTGGGTTTCCTGCTTGCGACGCGCAAACCAAAGCGGATTTCCTATCCGTCTGGTACGGTCTATCTGGGATGAGCGACTTTGGAGACCGTGCCAGAAATCATTTGTACGCGGCAGTCCGGTACTACATTTGGGCCAAACGCACCGCATGTTGAGGAAAATCATCTACGCGCAGCAGCCCCGAGAATCAAAGATCACGAAGCCATTGCCGCGTCCGAAATGGATGTCAGACGACACCTAGTTTGGCACCTCAAGGTGACGCAAGCCATTGTTTTTCACGACTCACAGGATGGCGTTCGATATCAATCCAGCGTTTTTCGACGCTTGGTTTGGCGCTGTCAGAGAATTGAGGCGGAAGGCTACAGCTAGAATGCGCCAGCCACATCCTTTGCCTTTACCAAACTGCGGCCTTCACAGATGACAGTGCCATCGGGGCCACTGCAGCTGGCCCAAAGGTCTACGAGGTGTTTTTCAGGCCGTAGGCGTATGATTTCGACCTTAGCCACAAGCGGCCCGGCAAGCGGTGCGTCAGTTTTGAAACTCAGCTCTTGCTTGAGGTAGTTGGTGCCTGCACCCGGCAGCTCCACACCCAGCAGGTAGGAAAAGAGCGCCGCGATCAGCGGCTCGGGCACATGATCGGAGCTACCAGCGCCGCTCAGCGCGGCATAGGCCGCCAGGTCGTCCTTGCTGTAGCTGCGTGTGATCTGCGCCGTCTGTCCAACCATCAACATGTCACCACCGCCTCCCCCGTAAGGCATTCGGCACCGTCCTGTGCGCGGGTGACCTGCATCCGCAGGTGTCCCGGGGCATCCTCCTTGATGCTCAGGATCAACTCCTCACCCGTGAAGGCCGGGTTCGGGAACATCAGCGTCTGGCTGACCTGGGCCAGTCCCGCGTCATGCCGTTTCAACATCCCACTGAGCTTTGCGTAAAGAAGCATGCCGTGGCTGACCGTGCGTCCGAAGGTGGTTTCGGCGCAGAAAGCCGGGTCGACATGGATCGCGTTGTCATCCCCCGACACGGCGGCGAAGGCGTCGAAATCCGCCTGCGTCGGCGACCACCGCTCTTGCAAATCAATCATTCTCGAGACCCTCATGCAGCTTGGGTTTGCATATCTTGCCCGCCGCCGTGCGCGGAAAATCCGCGACGATCCGCACATGCGCGGGCACCTTGTATCCGGCCAGCCGTTCCCGGCACCAGGGCCGCAGCGTGGTCGGATCGAGGCTCTGGCCGGGCCTCAGCATGACGAAGGCCGCGCCGACCTCCCCCCATTTCTGGTCCGCCACGCCCACGATCGCCACTTCAAGGATGGCAGGGTGTTGGTTCAGCACGCGCTCGACCTCGGCGGGGTAAATATTTTCGCCGCCAGAGATGAACATGTCCTTGATGCGATCAACGATGAAGTAGTAGCCATCCGCATCCCGTCGCGCGACGTCCCCCGTCGCCAGCCAGCCGTCCGAGGTGAAGGTCTTGCGCGTGGCCTCGGGGTTGCCGAAGTAGCCCGGCGTGATGCCCGGCCCGCGCAGCTGCAACTCGCCCACACCCTCGGCCCCGTCGGGGACACCGGCCAAGCGCACCTCCACCAGGCTTTGCGGCTTCCCGACAGAGCCGATTTTCCGATCGGCTTGGACCGGGTCCATCAGGAAGACGGTCGGACCGGTCTCCGTCATGCCCATGCCGTTCAGGACCTTGGCACCCTTCTCCGCGAAAAAGCGGATCAGCGGCTCCGACAGTGGTGCCCCGCCACAGCCGCAACGGATCGACGCCCAGTCCATCGCACCGATATCCGCCATCAGCGAGAGCTCCTGATAGATCGCGGGCACGCCAAAAAACTGGTTGATCTGCCCCGATGCCAGCAGGTGCCGCACCACACCGACCTCGAACTTCGGCAGGATGGTGGAGCTGCCGCCGCTCAGGAAGATCGGCAGCGTATAAAGATTGATGCCGGCGGTGTGGAAGAGCGGCAGGTAGCAGACCGCCCGGTCGGTGGAGGCGATGTTGATGGCCTGCCCGATATTGACCGTATTGACCCAAGCCATGCGCGCGGTCTGGATCACAGATTTCGGCAGCCCTGTGGTGCCGGAGGTGAAGAGCAGATACCAGGGCCGCTCTGACGGGACAGGTGCCGTCAGCGCTGGGCCGCCCACCTCGATCCATCTGGCGAGGTCCTCTTCCAGTGTCAGAACCGATACGCCGAGCGCCTCGGCTGTGTCGCGAGCCGTGGCGACGAAGGCCGCATCAGTCAGCATCAGCGACACGCCCACCGGCGCGAGGGTCTGCGCCAGCTCTCTCACCGGCTGGCGCCAGTTCAGCGGGCAGAGAATGATACCGGTCTTCTGACAGGCGAAGAGCGTGATAAAGAACTCCGCCCGGTTTTGGCAAAGGATGGCAACGCGATCGCCCTCGGCCAAGCCGCGTGCCAAGAACCCGTCGGCAACCGCATTGGCTGCTTCGTTGATCCGGGCAAAGCTCCAGTCGCGGCCCGTCGTGGTGTCGTGAAAGGCAAGGGCTTCGGGTGTCAACTCCGCCCGTTTCGCAGCCATATCCGGAATCAGATCAAACATCGCAATCATCCACTCGGTTGAAGAAACTGTTTCATGCGCGACAGAGTCGCCTGTCGCCCGATCAGGTCGAGAAAGGCCGAGGTTTCCGCATCCAGCCCGGCGCGCAGGGCTGCCCGTCGAGGGGCGTTCCAGAGGATCGCCTTGGTCGCCAGCGCAGAGCCCGTCTCGATCGCGCCCAGCAGGGCCAGCGCCCGGGTCTCGGGCGCCTCATCCACGGCCTGCACCAACCCCAGGCGCAGCAGTTCCTCTACCTCGTGCCGGTGGTTGGCCATCAGCCAGCCCCGCGCCTGTGCGGTGCCAATCAGCTCCGGCAGGACAACAGTCCAGCCACCATCAGGCGCGAAACCCATGGTGCCGTAATAGGGTTGCACAAAGGCGCCGGGTGCCGCCACGGTGAGATCGGAGCCAAAGAGCAGGCCCGCCGAGCCGCCGGTCGCAGCGCCGCACAGGGCGGTCGCGATGACCACGGGCATGGCGATCATGCGGGCAATCAGGTCCTGCAGGACCGGCACCACCGCCCGGGCGTAGTCCTCTGCGCGGCCCTCTTGTACCGCCTCTAAGAACCTGCCCACGTCGCCGCCGGTGGAAAAATTTCGTCCGCCGCAGATCAGCGCCTTCTGCGCGCCGGAGCGTTCCAGCGCATCGAACGCAGCATGCAGCGCCGCCAGCAACCCCGGTTCCAGTGCATTGGCGCGCGGGGCCGTCATGGTGATCCGAAAGCAGGCCTCCCCACCGGGAAGGTCAAGGATTTCGCAGGAAATCAGATCGGTCATGGTGCCAGCCCCTTGCAGATGAAGGCATGCGTCTCCGTCACCACGCGTTCGATATCGACCTCCTCTTCCCAGAGCACGAAACGCTCGCCCAGGGCCTTGGCAATGCCCATCAGCGCCCAGGCGCGCACCTCGGCGTCACCGGCCGAGATCTCGCCCCGGCGCTCGGCCTTCTCCAGTTGCTCGGCGTAGACCTTACCGAAGGCCATGTAGTAGTCGCGGTAAGCGTCGGGATCGACGAAACGGGCCTCCTCGACGATGCGGTATTGCATTGGACGGTCGCGCACGACGGTCAGATAGGCCTCCAGACCGGCGCGCTCCGCTTCCAGCCGGTTGGCCGCACCCGCAATGCGTTCCGCTGCCTGCGACCGGGTGGCGCGCCCCATGTCCTGCACCAGCTCGCGGAACAGCACGTCCTTACCGGAGAAATAGATGTAGAAGGTCCCCAACGCGGTCCCCGCCGCACGGGTGATGTCGGCGATGGAGGCGGCGTTGAACCCTTTTTCCCCGATCACTTGCTCGGCGGCGGCGAGAATCTTGGCGCGCCGCTCGATGCCGCGTTTTGTCTTGGGTCTGGCCCCTGTCTGTCTGGTCATGGGGTGTTGCCCTCCTGCTCTTGGACCATTTGTGCCAGCCCCTCCCGTGCCACGAAGCACCGGAGGGCATCGCTGAAGGCCTCGGGCTCTTCTAGGTGCGGCGAATGGCCGGAGTGGTCAAAGCGTGCGACCCGCGCCTGCCCCGCCTGTGCCGCGATCCAATGCGCCACCTTCTGGCTGTAAAGGCGGCTCCGGGCGCCAGTGCAAACGAGATAAGGGATGTTGATCCCGGCCATCGTTCGGCGCTCGTCCATGGCGGTCAAATCGTCCCAGAGCGCGCGCAGGCGTTCGGGGTCCTGCGCCAGAAGCAGGTCCCGGATCGTCTCGCGGCTGACCGTCGGCTCGCTGTCGCGCGCGTACATGTTGCAGGCAATGCGCTCGGCCATGACGGACCAGCGCGGCACGATCTTCTCGGAGGTCGTCAGGATCGCCGCGGAGCTCTGGCCGATCAGCCCCAGATCCCAGTTCGCGTCCGGCAGCATGCGTGGGCTCATGTCGATGGTGACCAGCCCGCGCACCCCACCGGTGCCGTACCGGGACAGGTGGCGCCAGGCGACCGCTGCCCCCATGGACCAGCCGACCAGGAGCGGCTGATCGAGCCGCTCGATCCACTGCCGGGCTACCGCCGCACAATTGTCGAGGCTGGGCTCTGCCGCGGCCCGGCTGCCATGGCCCGGCAGGTCGGGCGCATGGCAATCGAAGTCCGTGCCCAGCCGCCCGGCAATGTCCTCAAAGAGCGCACCGTTCATGGCCCAGCCATGCAGGAAGAGAACCGGAACCGTCACGATGCACGGCGCTCGCGCAGCCGGCCCACGATGCCCGTAGGGAAGAAATAGACGCTGAGAATGAACAGCACTCCCAGCCACATCAACCAGCGGTCCGGATTCAGCAAATCAGGCACCAGTGGCAGGGCCGAGGTGGCCTCAGAGGCACTTCCCATCAGATTCTGCAGATAGGTCTGCGCTAGGATGAACAGCGTCGCCCCGATCACCGCACCGTACATGGTGCCCATCCCGCCGATCACCACCATCAACAGGATGTCCAGCATGATCTCGAAGCTCAGCGTGGTGTCCGGCCCGACATAGCGCAGCCAGATCGCAAAGAGGCTCCCGGCCAGGGCAGCAACCGCTGCCGAGAGGCAGGTGGCCATGGTGCGATACCAGATCACCCGGTACCCGATGGCCTCGGCGCGGAAGTCGTTCTCGCGGATCGCCTGCAGCACCCGCCCGAAAGGTGAGTTCACGATGCGCAGCAGCAGTAGGAACAGGATCAGCGCAGCGGTGAACACCAGATAGTAGTTCAGAATTTTGCCGCTGATCTGCGTGCCCATGAATTCGCCCATCCGGTTGGCCGAGGTCAGGGCGCGCGGAATTTTGTAGGTCAGCCCGTCCTCGCCACCGGTCAGACCGGAGAACTGCGAGACCAGCACCGCCAGAGCCGAGGCCACAGCCAAGGTGATCATCGCGAAAAAGATCGCCCGCACCCGCAGGCTGAAGAGCCCGATCAGCAGCGCCAGGATGATCGCAGCCACGGTGCCGGACACGGAGCCAACCAGCAGCGCATCAAAGCCGCGCCCCATATGCGACGACGCCAGTGCCACCCCGTAGGCGCCGAGACCGAAGAACATGGTATGGGCAAAGCTGACGATGCCGCCATAGCCCAACAACAGATCGTAGCTCGCCGCCAGAACGATGAAGATGCAGATCCGCGCCGCCGTGTCCAGCGCGCGCACGCCGTCAAAAAGGAAGGGCGCGCCAGCCAGACAGACCAGGGTCACCAGAAGCAGCAGGGTCAGGAGGACAGAGCGCGGCTGATCCCCGGAAAGAAGTTTAACGATCATCTCATTTTGCCTTCACGACAGGCAGCATGCCTTGCGGCCGCCACATCAGGATTGTGGTCATCAGCGCGATGTTCGACACCAGCGCCAGTTTCGGTTCCAGAAAGGCAACGTAGTTCTGGAGCAGCCCCACCAGCAGCGCGCCGATGAAGGCCCCCTCGACAGAGCCCAGCCCACCGATGATTGCCACGATGAAGACCAGAACCATCATCTCCTCGCCCATCCCGGCGGTGATCACCTCCTGGTAGAGCCCCCACATCACGCCACCCAGACCCGCCAGGGCCGAGCCTGCGATGAACACGCCGACGAAGACAATGCGCAGGCGGTACCCCAGCGCCTCAACCATGGGGCCGTTCTCGACCCCGGCGCGGACAATCAGGCCGATCTTGGTGCGGCGGAGAACCATGCGCATCGCGATGAAGAGCACAAGGCCGATCCCCACCGCCAGCAGGCGGTATTTCTCCATCGCCGCCCCGGCGAAAGTCACCGCTCCTTTCAGCATTTCCGGACGGTTGATGAAGATCTCATCCGGCCCCCAGATCACATAGATCAGCTGCTCAATGACGATCAGCCCGCCGACCGTCACCAGAATCTGCTTGAGATGGGCACCGTAGACCGGCTTCACGATGACCCTCTCGAAGCCCCAGCCGAGAGCACCAGTCACGGCCATGGCCGCCACCACGGCCAGCAGGATCGCCGCCATGTTCAGCAGGAGAGAGGCGGCACCGGTCCAGTCGCCCAAGGCGATCAGCACAGACACGCCGACGAAAGCACCGACAGAGATGAAGGCGCCATGGCCAAAGTTGATCACGTCCATGAGGCCGAAGACCAGCGTCAGGCCGGAGGCCATGATGAAGATCATCATGCCCATTGCCAGGCCGGACACCGTCAACGTCAGCCAGGACGAGGGCGCACCGATGGCAACGAAGCCGAGCACGATCAGGATCGGAACAAGTATGACCGGCATGGCCTTGCCCAGCCGGTCGGTGAGGCTGAGATTGGCGAAGGTCGGCTTGTGGTCAGGGGCAAGGGTCATGTCAGTGCGTCTCCATGCTCAAACCCATCAGGCGCTCCTGCAGGTCCTTGTTTGCGGCAAGTTCTGCCATTTCGCCGGTCCAGATCACCCGACCGTCGTCCATGACCGCGGCACTGTCGCCCAAGGCACGGGCGACCGAGAAATTCTGTTCCACCAACAGGATGGAGGCACCCTGCGCCTTCAGCTCCCGCAGCGCCTGGGCCATGGTCGAGACGATGGCGGGAGCAAGTCCCTTGGTCGGCTCGTCGATCAGGTAGAGCTTGCGCTCTTCTACCATGGCACGCGCGATGGACAGCATCTGCTTCTGGCCGCCGGAGAGGTTGCCCGCCTCGCTGTGCCAGAAGGTGCCTAGGGCCGGAAAGGCGCTCAACAGCCAGTCCTTGCGCGCGGGGTCGAGCGGCCCTGTGGTGCAGCCCAGCACCATGTTCTCCTCAACCGTCAGGTCGCGGAAAATGCCCATGTCCTCCGGCACGAAACCGATTCCAGCGCGGGCGCGCGCCGAGACGGGCAGCCGGGTTATGTCCTGACCATCATAGAGGATCTGGCCGGACTTGGCGCTCCACTGCCCCATAATCGATTTCAGCGTCGTGGTCTTGCCCACGCCGTTGCGCCCCAGCAGCATGGTCACCTGGCCGCGCGGCACCTCGAGGTCAACGCCCTGGAGGATGTGATATTGCGCGATGTCGGTGTGCAACCCGCGCAGTGAAAGGATCGGCTCAGACATGGTCCAGCTCCTTGCCCAGATAGGCCTCCTGCACCACGGCGGAGGCCATGACCTCGGCAGGCGGTCCATCGGCGGCCAGCGCCCCGTTGTGCAGGACGATGATGCGGTCGGCGAGGCTGCGGATCACGTCGAGCTTGTGCTCGACCAGCAATACCGTGCGCGCGCGGTCCGCCTTGATTTCCGCGATGAGGTCAAGGATCACCGGCGCCTCGTCCACGCTCATCCCGGCGGTCGGTTCGTCGAACATGTAGACCATCGGGTCGAGGCCGATCAGCAGGGCAACCTCCAGCTTACGCTGGTCCCCGTGTGACAGCTCCGAGACAAGCTGGCCCTTTTGGATGTCCAGCCGTACCCGCTCCAGGATCGCCATAGCGGCAACGGTCAGCTCCTGGTGGCTATCGGCCATAGAGAACAGGCCGAACCCCTTGTGCTGCTTGGACTGGATGACCAGGCGCACGTTCTCCAGCACGCTCAGACTGGGAAACAGGTTGGTCAATTGGAAGGCACGGCCAAGCCCGCGGCGACAACGGTCCGCCACGCCAAGCCGGGTGATGTCCTCGCCCAGCAGTTTCACGCGCCCCGAACTGGCGGGGATCTGCCCCGAGATCAGGTTGAAATAGGTGGTCTTGCCCGCGCCGTTCGGGCCAACGATGGCGGTCAACTCGCCCGCGCGGAAGCTGGACGACACCGCGTCGACAGCCACATGGCCACCGAAACGCACGGTCAGTGCATCGGTCTCAAGAAGTGTCTGGGTCATGGGTCTCTTTTCCTTGTACCCCGAGCCGCCGCATCGGCCGCCCGGGGTGGCACAAGTGAAGGGCACGCGTCGCGTGTTACTGGTTGCGGACCGGGATATTCATTTCATCCATACCGATCTCACGCACGAGAACCGGCACACCATAGTCCTTGCCGTCCTGGATCTCGGTCCGGAAGTGATACATGGACTGCATCGCCTGGTGGTCCTCGACGCGGAACTGCATCGGGCCCTTCGGCGTCTCCCAGGTCATCCCCTCCATGGCCTCGATCAGCGCATCGGTATCCTCGGCACCACCGGCCCGCTTGATCGCTTCAACGATCGCCAACCCCGCCGCCATACCACCGGCGGTGAAGAAGTCCGGCGGGCTGTCGAAGCGCTCGAAATGGGTCTTCACCAGCCATTCGTTGATCGGGTTCTGCGGAATCTCGTAGTAGTAGTAGGTTGCGCCCTCCATGCCTGGGATTTCCTTGTGGGCTTTCAGCGCCGCAAGGATGTTACCGCCGCTGGCGATCTCAATGCCAAATCGCTCAGGCTCCATGGCATTGATCTTGCCCATGGGATTGCCGCCCCCGGCCCAGATGATGAAGAGCTTCCTCTCCCCTTCCAAGTCGGCCATGTTGGTGAAGATACGCTCCGCCGCCGCAGTGAAATCCGTGGTATCGGTGGGCACGTATTCCTCGTGGGCGATGGTGGCGCCGGTCTCTTCCAGCGCCTCGCGGAAGGCCGCGACCCCGTCACGACCGAAGGCATAATCCTGCGCCAGCGTCGCCACGACCACCCCCTCGCCACCTAGAGCGACCGCGTTGGAAATCGCGTCCTGCGAGGAGTTGCGACCGGTACGGAAGATATAGGGATTCCAGTTCTCGCCGGTGATCGAATCCGCCACCGCGGGCTCGACGATCAGCACACGCTCGTATTCTTCGGCCACCGGCAGCATGGCCAACGCCACGCCCGAGCTGACCGGACCCACGGCGATATGTGCATCGTCGTCGCCATAGGCCTCTTCGAGCAGCGCGCGCCCGATATCCGGCTTCAGCTGGGTGTCCTTCTCGATCAAGACGATCTTCTCGCCGTTGATCTCCATGGTGCCGTTGGTGGCATATTCCAGCCCCAACATCAGACCATTGTGCGACTGGGCGGCATAGGCCTCCAGCGAACCGGTTTTGCCATAGACATGGGCAATCCGGATTTCGGCAAAGGCTGTCGATGACATCAACACACCAGTAGCCGTCAACGCAAACAAGCGCAGCATTAGGGTCTCCTCCCTGATTTCTCCTCTAACTAATATGAAACATGAATCATGATTCATGTCAATCTCGCACCTCCAGCAGGTAAAGACCGTGTGCTGTGTTGCTCATGTGACCGACCGTATTTGAAGCATCGGCCTGTGAAACCGCACAAAGCTCTGTGATGTCGACGGGCCGAACATCAACCCGACATTCACGCTGTTTCGTGAGCCGCGCCAATTGTTATGAACGTGGCCGAAGAATTGTAGGGATTGGGGGGGTGCGTGGTTCCAAGTGATCATCGGGTATCCCGAAGCCGAGTCCCGCCTGAGCGATGTCGCACTCAACTGGATGGTGGAAGACCTGATAGAATGTGTGCCGTCAATCCAGATCAACGAAAACGTCCTGAGCCGCGCATCTGACCCTCTGGGTTTGCAAGACTGCGAGGATGCGAAGAGGCATTGTCAAAAACGCCAAACCTACTGTCGTTTTTCAATTGATGTCGAACAACACATGGTTTGGCACTTGGATGCTATGCAAGCCATTGTTTATTGCAATTCATAGTTCCGGGGACGACAATAAATCGGCGATTTTCGACACTTAGTTTGGCGTCTGTCGGAAGGACTGAAGCAGGATTTTTATGAGTGTTCAGTGATCTCCGCCGAACATGAAAAAACCGTCGCCCACAAGGCGACGGCGCAAACGGCGACGTAAATTCAGAGAGTTATGAGGGGGTGGGCTCGGGCATCCGGCCTGGATCGAACAACCTCTCCGGCTGCGGTGTCCGCGGGTAAAGTTTGCTGAGGCGGCAATCCAAATCCAATGGAAATATGCCTACTTTTTCCAACTTGCGGGCAACATGCATCGCTTGCGTATGTCCGTCCGCTGCCATCATGCCAAGCGTGGCATAACTGTTGAGAAATTCCTCTAGCGCCTCGCGGCTGATTAGGGTGACTGGACGCCGATATCGGTGATGCTTCACCGTTTTCGCTGGCAGCCAACCTTGACGAATGAGCCACGCGACCGTCGAGGAGTTGATGCGTAGCAAGCGCTTGGCTTCGACACGTGTAATCCCTGATGGAGCCGGAACTTCAAGCTGATCCCGCAGATCATCCAGACTCACGAACAGGCCATCCAGCTTTGGAATTGCGTCCAGCCTGCTCAGCGTGGCAAGCTTGCCATCACAAGCCAAGCGCATCACCGTTTCGAAACGACATTTCGCATGGCCTCCGATGCTGATTAGGCTGGCGTATCCCGAAGGCAGATGATCCATAAACGCGGCTTGACCAACCAGCGGCTCGACCAGCAGTTTCAGGTCATCCGGATGGTAGATCGGATTGAGCCTGGGAAGATCAAACCGAAGACCAATCAAACCCACGCTGACCAAGCGGTTCAGCATTTCTCCCCGGATCCCTAGGTAGCCCGCAGATCGTTTCGGCGACAAACAGGAGGCATAGTTCGCGATCTGGGCATCATGCACCTCAGCCGAAAACTCTATGCATTCTGCCTGATCCGTTGTGCCCAGTCCCAAACCTACGGCAATGCGGCACATCCTTGAATAATTCAGCCATGCGCCGATGCAGCAGACGCGAGATTGTGTACGCGTCGCTCGGGACATGTTCGACCGAAGAGAACGTCCCCCTTGCCGTATGGGTAATTTTGGAACGCAAATTCCCTGAGTTGGTCGATGAAACTGGCGAACCGTGGGGAACCATGATCCATCCGTTCTATCCGCCTTGCCAAAGCGCCAAAATCGGCTTGGAAACCGGGTGTCGGACTGCTGGACGCAGCCTTGATTCTCCCAAACGACGCCGTAAGAGCATCCGGCCCACCAGCGATTGCCTGGTACCCAGCCTCTGCAGCGCGCGCCAGTTCGGCGCGGCTCAGTTTCGACGGATACATCGGCGCGTCGAGTCGATCTGCAGGGGTCTGCCGATCGCGCCGTCGATATATTATCACCGATCGGCGTGCCAAGCCGATCCTGCCAAAGCTTCGGCCCGGCATCAACGGGATACGGAGCTGCGCCCCGAGATCAAGCGTGTCTGGGAGCCGCCCATTGATGCCGACATCCCCGATCCGGGTGAAAAGCTGATAGGTGAACTCGAACACAGCCCCATCCGGCGATTGCACCCGTAGAACTTCGCTCTCGCTTGTTGGGGCAGCGTCGCTGCGTTCTGCGTAGACGGCCAGAACATCGTCCAGAGGATCGCCCGGTTGCAGGCCGAGGATTTCGTATGGGTACGGACGCGGCTCTGGAGTGAGCGTTTCGGTCAAGAAAACGAATTGCGTCATGCTGGCTCATCCGCTCCGAGTTGACGGTCCAGTGCTTGCCGCACCAATCCCACGACATATGGCAGGTCGTCGTGGTCCGTCAGCTTGACCTCGATATTTCCGTTGCGCAAAGCGTTCTGTGTTTACTGGGCCGAGCAAGGTAAGACTGTGCACCAAATCGCAGCTATGGCGGGTCATGTGACATTGACTGAGGTAGAGCGCTATACTCGCGCTGCCGACCGAGAGCAGATTGTCAGACTCATCATACAGGGCGCGTAATCTGGGACACACGAACCCAAAAAATGGGACCCAAATTCGCAACCAACTGAATAAAAATGAAAAAATCAATGAACGTGGAAAAATGGCGACCCCGGCAGGATTCGAACCTGCAACCTGCCCCTTAGGAGGGAGTTATCCATCTTTGATTTCCTTCTTTGTTTTCCGTTTCTTAGCTGGTTTTGGCTTTGTCGTCTGTACCGGAGTTGTACGAAAACGCGCCCTGATGGCGGCTTCGTCGGTCTCCGCATGAGCATAGATACGCATCGGCAGATTGGGGTCCGACCACCGCCCCGCTTTGGCCGCTGTCACAGGGTCAACGCCCTGCCGGACCACCAGTTCTGTGAAGAAACCATGCCTCCCGGCGGGATGCGCCGAAAGATATGGGATGACCGCACGCTTGCAGATCGTCTTCCAGCGGTTGTTATAGCCGGTCGGGCTGCCGTAACCGAAAACACGGGGCGACAGGAGCTGCCCAGTTTTCAGGTTCTTGGGCCGCTTCGGCTGCAAGGCCTCAAGCTCAGCCATCATTTCGGGTGAAACTGCAATCCAGCTCTCCTCGTGGCCTTTCTGGGCCTTGATGCGAACCTCACAGGTTTCGCGTCTCAGATCGTCCGGCTCAATGGAAATCGCCTGGTCAATGCGCGCCGCCGTCTCGAACATGAAGCGCACCATAGCGGCGTTGTAAGGATCAGCCTCCGCACAAAACGCCTCGATCCATTCGCGCGTTGCCGGAATGCGCTCTACCCGACTGGTTTTCTGCCTCCGCTGATCCTGGGCAATACGCTCGAACTTGTCATACCGTTTGACCCGCAGGAGTGGCGTTCCCTTGAATTCGTGCGCGTTGTTGATGACAGCACGCGCCGGAGTTACGATTTCGCGCCACCATGTATCTGTGCAGGCCTTCGGTTTCAGTTTGGGGCCGAGACTTTTCAATAGCGCACCAGTGATTTCGCCAAGCGGTAGGTCCCCAATCTCTTCAAGGATCGGCAGTAGTTGTCGGGCCGTCTGCTGGGTTGGTGGATAGATTTCAACGGCATCGGCGAACCGTAGAGTGCGCTCCTCTCCAAATACATATTGGCGGACCTGAAGGTCGGTCTCATCCCTTATCCAGTCCCTTGCGCCAGCTTCAGTAGTCGCTCGCGTGCTTTTGCGATATGGACCGGCGATCGGTCGACCGTTGTATTCGACCCAGCCCTTGACCCAGTAGACCGAGCCACGTTTGTAAATTTCGAGCGGCATTTTTGGCTCTCCGTCAGAATTTTATCCATTTGTGATGGCGTGATGATCATCGCGTTGCCGAGCTTAAAGCGCGCCTCCAAGCGGTTCGCATGTTCTCGTAGCGTCCGCTCGGCGATTTCGATCCCTCTGGACGAGAGGACTTCAACCCATTGCGCAGGTGTCATTCCGCTATCAAGAATCTCGGAGCCACAGGACGGCAACTGATGACGCGTCATCTTGTGTCACCTAAAATTGGCGCTTGCCGGTCTCTGCGGCAGAGCCGGAGGACTGAAAGAGCTTTTCCATTTGCTCGGAGGTCAGAAGCATCAGTCTTCCGATCTGGTGAAACTCACCAATTTCGCGTGCTCTCGTCCGGATCAGTCTTGGGGAGACATGCACGCCATGACTTTTGAGAGATTTGCTCCAAGCCTCCGGGGTTTGACCTTCAGATAGAAAATTCGACATCTTTTCCTCGTACACTTACAAGTTTCTGCAAACATTCCACGGCTTTGGGGTGATGTCTATAAGTTCTTGCAAAGATGAAAAATGTCGGTAATTTCGTTCCGACTCACTCAGGAGAAGTTATGTCCAAACTCGGAATTTTGCCCCCAGACACAAGAACACCAGAAGATTTGCTCCGGGGTGAGCGCGACGAGAATGAGCGTATTGCTGGGGAGGCGATGCAAGATCGATTCGCGCCGGAAGGCGCGATACATGACAACCTGCGCAACTATCGAGTTCGGTTAGGCTTCACAAAGCAGCAGATGGCTGAAATTCTAGAAGTGACCCCACGAACCTACTATGCCTATGAAGAGGGTCACAGAGCAGTGCCCACGCCGGCCATTGCTCACCTGGCTATCCTGACCGGGGGCGATCTGAACGAGATCATCTTAGGCCGCCCCGCACCACGCAGCGGTAGGGCTGCACAAGTGGCGATTGATGAAGCTATAGTAGTTTTAAGATTTCTGGCCGTGAAATACCCCGACATGTCTATGGAAGACCGTTACAAGGTCGCCCGGCTTCACGCGCTTGAAGATCTCGACGGCCTTCCTCGGATGCATCCAGACATTATCCGAGACTTTGTGAAAATCGTGACCCGCTACAAGTTACACCCCGAGGACCTCCCCGCGCCGCCGTTTCACGAAGACTACGGAGATGACCAAGAAGGATGGGAACGTGACATGGCTGAGTGGCAACGGATCGTGGATGAGGATTTTCCAACCGGCGAAAAGAACGAGTAGCTTTTTCGGCTGGCATCAGCCCCCCGCCGCCACTTGTCCCATCATGCAACGCGCTGCGCGTCACGCAATGCGCGCCCAAAAAGATACGATGTGACCTTATTTCTGATCTCGGGATCAGTGAGGATAATATCGCGCATTTCAGCGTCATTCTGGAACATCCGGATCATCCCCTGAAACACAGCCTGATCATAAGCTGACCGAACAACATCTGGAGGATTGTTCCGCAACATCTCGCGCATGTTTTCGTCAACGATTTCAGGATTTACGGCCTCAATTCTCGCCATCTGGGCCTCGGTGAACTGTGTTCCATGCCGATCATTGAAGGACTTGATTATCTCTGAAAGTTCTTTCTTTTCATCTTCGGTGTAGGGTTTTGCTCCAAACTCACTAATCGCCGCCAGCGGTTGCGTGTCACCGGGGGAGAGCGATGCGCTGCCTTGCTCTTTTTTGTCAACTTTGAATGCTTGCAACCTCAGCATTTCCTCGGTGATCTCAATCTCCGGTGGAAGCTCCCGGTTAGGCAACAAGCGCGAGAGCCAGCCGCCATAGGACGCCAGTTTTTCAAGGCTGGTGTCTTCCAGAGAGATGATCTGCGCAATGAAGGCGTAAAAGCGGTTGAAACTCTTCAATAACTGTCGAAATTCTTCTTGCCGCCCTTCGTCCTCATCTGTCTCGAAGCGGGCAACAGCCTGTCGGACAAGCCCCTCAAGGCGCGGTCGGTCTGCGGTGCTAAGTGCGCCCTTAAAATAAGTCTGCGAAAACCGTTCGATCTCATCCCTGTCGAGATATCCAAACTTAAACAATCGCCCCTCCAGGTCGTGGACTTGGTTGGGGTCCGACATCGCCTCGACGGTGGTCGCCTCATAAAAGGGGCGGAACGCAGTCTGAATGTCCTCGATGGTGTTCTGAAAATCGAGGATGAAAGTGCGCTCTTTCTCCGCCCGTGTCCGGTTCAAGCGAGAGAGGGTCTGCACGGCCTGTAAACCGGAAAGCTTCCGATCAACATACATGGCGCAGAGCTTTGGTTGGTCGAAGCCGGTTTGGTATTTTTCGGCCACGATCAGGATTTGGTACGTATCGGGATAAGGCGTCCCGTCAGGCTTGAAGCCGTCGAAGCGGCCAGGAAGTTCAGTCTCCGCGAAACCATTCAGGTCAGCCTCGGTTGCAGGTTCGCCGTTCACGTCCATATCACCGGAGAATGCAACAAGCGCTTTCAGGTCAGCATAGCCCTGCGACTTGATGTATGTCTGCACCCCAAAGAAATATTTGAGCGCGTGCTCGCGGCTTTGTGTGACGATCATCGCTTTGGCTTGCCCGTCCAGCTCCCGCATGACGTGACGGCGAAAATGCTCGACGATGATCTCGACCTTCTGTCCGATGGCGGTCGGATGCAGACTGGCATAGCGTGCGACCTTGCGCTGCCCTTTGCGCCCGCTCAGCTCCGGGTCATCCTCGATAGCCTTTTCGAGCTGATAATAAGCCTTGTAGGTCATGTAATTCTGAAGCACGTCTAGGATGAATTTCTCCTCGATAGCCTGCCTCATGGAATAGAGGTGAAACGGATGGGGCAAACCATCCTCACCTGTCACACCGAACCGCTCCAAGGTGACATTTCGCGGCGTTGCAGTGAACGCGAAGAAACTGATGTTGGCCTGCGGGCCGCGCGCCTTTTGGTACTCGGCAATCAGATCCTCGATGTCATCACTTGAGCTGGCGTCGCGTGTCAGGGCGTCAGTCATCGCCTGAGCGCTCTTGCCCGATTGGCTGGAATGCGCCTCGTCCACGATCACTGCGAAGGTCCGGTTTCCTTGCCCCGACAGTTCTTTCAGGTGGTCGGTCGAGAACTTCTGGATTGTCGTGACAATGATCCGTGCACCCTTGGCGATGGCGTCCTTTAGCTGGCGGGATGTGCCGTCGATCTTCTTGACGACGCCGGTGGTCTGCTCGAACTGCGTGACCGTTCCTTGGAGCTGTCTGTCGAGCACAACACGGTCGGTCACGATGATCGCCGTGTTGAAAACCTGCTTGTCGGTTTCGTCATGCAGGTTGATCGCATGATGCGCCAGCCAGCCGATAGTGTTGGACTTCCCGGAGCCTGCCGAGTGCTGGATCAGGTAGTTGGAGCCGGTGCCGTGGTCTTTGGCGTGCGCCATGATCTTGCGCACGGCGTCAAGCTGCTGGAAGCGCGGGAAGATCATCACCTCGTCTTTGCCGCTCACTTCCAGGTGCATGAACTGCCCAATGACATCAAGGAGCACAGAGCGAGAAAAGATCGCCTCCCCCCATTCGCCAGACTTGTAGAGGTAGGCGATGCGGTGTTCGTCCTCGACATCGGCGTTGCCCGAACCACCATCGCGACCGCGATTGAACGGCAGGAAACGGGTTTTGCCGTTCATCAGCCGTGTGGTCATCGAGGCGTTGTCTTCGTCGAGCGCGAAATGAACAAGCGCCCCACGCTTGAAGGTCAGAAGCGGCTCGCCCGCTGGTTTGCGGTCATCCCGATATTGCTTCTCGGCGTTGCGGAAGGTCGATCCCGTCAAAAGGTTCTTCGCCTCGATGGTGACAACGGGCAAACCGTTCACGAAGAGCACCACGTCAAGGCGACCACCGTGCTTCTGGCTGTATTCAACCTCATCCATAACTGACAGGATGTTGGCCTGATATTCGGCAACACGCTTGGGTTCCAAGGCGCTTGCAGATCGGAAATAGCAAAGGCTGAGCGCGATGCCCGGAACGATCTTGATCCCCTTGCGCAGTACATCGAGCAACCCGCGATCCTTCAGCGCCTTGTCGAGTTGCTTGAAGAGCACGTCTTCGGCGGAAGCGGTGTAGTGCTGCGTGAGTTTTTCCCACGCCTCAGGCTGCGTGCTCTGGATGAAGCGCAGGACAAGCGCCCGATCCATTGCCAGGGCGCGGTCATAATCGACCTTCGGGTCGCGGCGTTCGTAACCCTCTCTCCTCACAAGCTCTGCGATGAGATGATCCTGAAGGACTTTTTCCTTGTGTATGCTGTGCGCGGAAATCGTCATGACGCGACCCTCCCCTGCTGCGCACCCATGAAGGCGGTCAGGTGGTCGCGTAGGGCGCACATCGCCTCGTGAAAGAAACGCACATCAGTACCGAGATAATCCTTTGCCTTGGTTCCGACGCCGCCAAATCGAAGGGCGGTTGAATCAGGATCAACAGCGTTTAGCTCTTGCAAACGCTTCTTCGCCCAATCGTCCAGCCCAGAAATCTGGTTCATGAGCTTGTGAAGGCTATGCGTATCCTTGAGGTCTTTTGCCAGCTTCTCGTAATTTTCACATGTGATACTGCCGAAGCGGCGCAGTGCATCATCAAGAATGATCTGCTTCAGCTTCACCTCGAAGGCGTGACGAAACAGATAGATGATCGGAAACTGCGCGACAAAGTCCTCGATGTCGTTTTTGTAAACCTGCTCGATCAGCGCCTGACCACATCGAAAGTAATTATCTGAAATATCTCCCAAATTATGCTCCTCCAAAATATCCATATCCCCGAAAGAAAAGCACTTCGGGAAGCTCCACTCATCAAATCTCTGAAATTCTGTATCGGGCACCCAGAACAAGGCGTGACGGCGCGGGTCTCTCATGGTCATGGCATGGCCTCGGCTGCTTCAAATTGTTCAGCCGCTTCTTGCAGATCACCCTCCTGCTCATATGCTGCCATTGTCGCGCAAAACAGGTTGGCAAGTGCACAGCCAAGGCGCTGCATGTCAGCACGTCGCAATCGAAGGCGATTCCCAGCTACTGGAACGATCTGACCTGTCAGAAATCCATTCTCGTTCAATGGCCTGATCTGACGACCGTCACCATGAGCAACGGCGTTGCGAATGCTGGTGAAAAAATCGAATGCCGTCATCTCTGGTAAATTCTGAACCAACCAAGGTGCGTCACTGATCCGCGCCGCCTGTAAGGCAATGCCTACTTCTCGCGCCTGCTCATCATCGGGGCCATTCTGATTGGCCGGTGTGCGCGCCCGCTGAACAACCCAACAAACGATAGTGGTGAAAAGCGCATAAGACTCCGTCGCCTTGTAGTCTTCCCTTGTGCTCGTCAGCATTTCGGCAAGACGGCGAACAGTTTCATACTCGGCAGCGTGTTGCTGTATCTGTCCCATTAGCTCGCCCCTCCCGTCATCGGTGCCCAAATCTGCTTCAGGGGTAGCTTGGCGCGGGTCTCGTCGGAGAGCTCGCCATAGGTTCGGAAAAGCGCCTTCAATAGGTCGGGCATCTGCCATAGGCGGAGCTTGAAGAAGTTGCTGTCGAGCTCCTTCTGGGCAACGGCGTTCACACCGCCGATGCTGACCAGAAGCCCCGTCTGCGCCTGCGTGTTCGATACCGAACCGATCAGGCGCAGCACCACGTCATGGTTGGCCGCGCCGTCGCCGGATTTCACCTGCACGCAGATGCGATCTTCGCCAAGGCCAAGCGTGCCGCCTGCCGCCAGAATATCGACACCGCCATCGGCACCAGGCGGGGAAACCTTGGTGGTGTAGCCCTCAACCCGCATGATCTCGGCCACAAGATCAGCAAGGGCATGACCTGCAAACTCGGACTTGATCAGCGAGATGATCTGCTGGTGCGCAATGTCTTCGATGTCGGTCTGGTAGTCTTCGGCTTCGGTCTCATCTTCGTCTGTCCCGTTCACCGGCAAGGGCTTCGATGCCTGTCCCTGCTTGCCCAGGAGCGCTCCGGGATCGGTGCCGATCTCAAGGACGGCATGCACACGCTCAAGCGCCGAGTTGCGCTTGATCTGGCAGATGGTCATGAACGCCCCGAAGGAGTGCCGCAGGTCTTGCTTGAAGGTGTCGCGGGGCAGCGACTCTTCCTTCCATTCAACGGTGCGGGAGTGTTTGAAGTCGCTTTCGCCGTCGAACTGGTAGCCGCCCGTCACGATCCCGATGGCCACGCCGTTCGTGACCTTGCGCGGCATCACCACGACATCGCCAATCTCGATCCGGTTCACGAACTGGTTGAGCTGGGCGGCGAAATTGCGCAGGCGGTTCTTGCCTTGATCGGGCATCACTTCTTGGAGCTGTGCCAGCACCGCATCCCGATCAGCACAAGCGCTCAGATCGCCGACTTCGAGAAAACCGGGAAACAGTTTGCTCTGGTCGATAGCTGCAAGCTCCCGCTCTCCATGTGCCCCTGCTCTGACAATCCAAAGTCTGGTCATGCCTGCATCGCCTCCTCGATCTCATCAAGGCGGCGGTCGGTCTGCCCCTGCTTGCCCCAGGCCGTCGCGTTAATCTGGCCGGTGACAGCGGCTGTGATCAATGCCGCTCGCGCCTCAGTCAGAAGGCTGAGTGAATGCTCGGTTTTTTTCTTAAGCTGGCGTTCGAAAGCGAGCGCGCGATCAACGGTTTCCTGAAGCTCGCGGGACGGGATCGGAATTTTTTCCTTCCCAAGCCTCCATGTGTTGAGTGGGCGGTTGCGGCCTGCTGATCCTCGCGAACTTTCGTTAAGAAGAAAGTCGCCAAAGCCGCTTCTGAGCAAGCCAAGAAGATAGGCTGTGTTGATGCCATCCCGGCCTTTGAAAACAGGGTACCTATGCGAAACGACGCAGCCGTCCTCATCTTCAGTCGCCAAGGCAACGGCACCTTCCCAAGCAAACTGCCCACTCAAAATCAGATCCCCATCTCGCACGAAGTGGAAGCTGGAATCCCCCATACCTTCCTCGTCAGCCGCAGGCTTTTTGAAAATCCCGCGTCCGCGATTGAACAATCCTAATCTGATGAGTTCGTCATGTTCTGACAATACAACTGGTCTTTGCACTCTGCGCACAACGTTTTCAAATCGTATTCTAGGAACCGAAGAGTTAGAGAATACCTCATCGACGAGCGCGTCAATGCGCTGAGCTGTAAGGCTTATGAACAGGTTCTTTTTCTCGATGAGTTGATCGATGCGAGCGACTTCGTAGTCAAGAAAATCCGCAATGGAACGCTGCTCAGAAAGTGAAGGGTATGGAAGCCGCATTGTTAAAAAGTCGTTAGGATACAGCCTGAGACGGGAAGACCATACGCCTTTTGAGCGACGATTAACTTCTGCAACGAACGGAGCTGAGCGAAATACATAATCGTAAAATCTGGGGTCTTTGGAATCACCGATAGGGCGATAGATTCCGTATGAGGGGCTGATAACGCCATATTCTTGGCTTACTCCCAATGCCCCCATCCATGCCCACATTGTGTTTACGACCGCATCGTCCGGATGGACTTTTTTATATCCTTCGAGCGTTTCCGCTAGAAACATTCCCACATTCTTTTCGGATCGCTTTGTGATCCCTGTTAAGTGAGACGCAGAAAGAAGTTCTTCTTCACCAGTTTCACTAAGTTCTTTTCTCTCTTGATACAGAACCTTTGCCCGCAAAACCTTCCAGGTCGTGGGTAGCAAGCCAATCGACGATTTATTTCCTAGCCGATCTACGGTTTTCACGCCGCCACCTCCTTCAGAAGCCCTGCGATTTCTGCTTCAAGCGCCCTAAAATCTGATTGCCCAGTGACCATCTTCATACCCTCCACGCCCCTCTAGTTCGCCAGTCCGCCGGAAAGCCCATGCTGGCAGGATCAGCGCGCGGGCAGCCGTCGATCAGCGCGACAAGGCGCTTCTTCCATTCATTATCCGGCGCGATCAGGGCCAAAAGGTAGTCGAGCATCACCAGCGTGTTGTGCAGATAGCGCGGGTCGGCATCCCGCATGGCGACGGGCAGCTTGGCGGGAAATCTCGGTGTGGTCATCGTCACAGTGAAACGCTTGTTCCAAAGTCTGCCATGATGAGCGCAGATATTGCGCACCGTGCTAATATGGTGCGCGAACGACGTGACCACTGCTTCATCCAAGGCAAACGGGTCAGCAATTGCTTTTCTATCGGCGCGTGTTTTCAAGTTGCTGTAGAATTTCGACAATAGCCCGAACGACATAAGCTCAGCCGCCATCCAGACCGGCGGCAGCTTGGGCGAGGCGTATTTGTCACGGTAGTGGATTGCGAAAGTGTCTTCGGAGCGATTGAATTCTTTCTCCAACGCAGTGACGTCTTTTGCGTGATGTCGAATTATTGAGTAGTGAACCTGATCGAGATAGCCGTGGGGGCCATGGTTCATCGCCATGTGATGCGCCCACTGCGCGCGCAAGGCCACCTCGACCCGCTCGATGGCGTCCAGAACAAGCAGCCGCAATTCGCGGTCAAAGATGTAGAGCGTCAGCACATCCTCGAATGCGGTCCCGTCACGGAAGGCGTGATCACCATTGTTCGCAGCGGGCACCTCGAAGGGCAGCCAGTAGGCCCTGAGCCGGTAGTAGGAGATGAACCCGAGATAGTGCTGTGCAAGGGCATCATCGCCGACAATCATGCCACGGCGCTTGAGAAGCTCGATCTGATCCGGGACAGAAACGGCGGGCTTTTCGAACTTCATGCGGCACCTCCATGCCGCGAAAGCGATACCCTGAAAACAAGTAACCCGCCGGGGTGCGCAGTGCGAAACCGAGGTTCCGTCCGAGGCGTGGCGGGTCTTGTTGTGACGATAGATAGGGCAGGATTCCTACCAAAGCAATAAGAAACCGACCGGTCCGCGCCAAAAATCATGCCGCCACCTCCTTCAGGAGTCCAGCGATCTCGGCTTCCAACGCCTTCAGCTCCGCGTCGATCTCTTCAAGCGGGCGGGGCGGCACGTACTGATAGAAATAACGATTGAAGTTGATCTCATAGCCAACGCGCCCGACCTGCTTGTCGCGGGCGTCCGTATGGCTCTGATCGACCCAGGCATCAGGCACGAAGGGCAGAACCTCGCGCTTCATGTAGTCGCGCCAGTCCTCAGCCAAAGGCACGAGTTCGTGGTCGCGCAGGTCGGTGTCTGGTTCAGGCTTGCCGTTCTTGTCGGTGCAAATATCGGCTTCGTCATCCCGCTCTGAAAGCGCGGTCATGATGGCCTTTTTGACAGGTGCACCGATCTTTAAATCGGTGCTTTTCAGCGCCTTGGTCAACGCTTTTTCGAAAGTGTCCCGATTGATGAAGAGCTGATCGCCGATGGTAAGAAGCGCGGCCTCGATGGCCGCCCGATCAGCCTCATCCTGCCGCGCGTAGGGCTTCTGATCGGCCAAGCGGGCTAGCCGCTCGGCGCTTACCTGGAAATTCAGCTTGAGTGGGCGCTCGACGCGGATTTCGCGGTAGCCGAAGTCGGCAGTGTCGAAGATGCGGGACACCTCGCCTTCCCCGCTCTCGCCGTTGAGGAAGCCCGCATAAATGCGCACGATCTCGGCGCGGGCCTCTTCGGTTATTTCCCGGCGCTTGCTGCCCAACGACTTGCGCATGGATTTCCAGAAGCGTTCGCCGCTGGCGTCGATGAGCTGCACCTTGCCCTGTCGTTTGGCGGGCTTGCGGTTGGTGAGGAGCCAGACATAGGTCTGGATGCCTGTGTTATAGAACAGGTCTGTAGGCAGCGCGATGATGGCCTCAACCCAATCGTTCTCAAGCATCCAGCGGCGAATTTCACTCTCACCGGAACCCGCGCCACCAGTGAATAGCGGTGAACCATTCATGACGATCCCGATGCGTGAGCCGATTTCGTCGTCGCGCATCTTGGAAATCATGTGCTGAAGGAACAGAAGTTGACCATCAGAGATGCGGGGGGTGCCTGCGCCAAAGCGCCCTTCCATCCCGAGGTTTTCTGCCTCAGATTTGATGGGATCTTGGTACTTTTTCCAGTCCACACCGTACGGGGGGTTAGAGAGCATGTAGTGAAAACGCTTGCCCGCATGGGCGTCTTGGGTGAGTGTGTTGCCGAAGGCGATCTGCTCGGGATCGTGCCCCGTGACCAGCATGTCAGATTTGCAGATGCCGAATGACTCGCCGTTCAGCTCCTGGCCATAGAGTTCAACGCGGATGGCGTCGTTAAAATCCTTCAAGGCTTCTTCGGTCAGCGCCAGCATCCCGCCCGTACCACACGCTGGATCATATACCTGACGGATGATGCCGCGCCCGGTGAGCTTTTCATCGTCGTTTGCGATGAGCAGTTCAACGATGAGCCGGATCACCTCGCGCGGTGTGAAGTGTTCCCCGGCGGTTTCGTTTGAGATTTCTGAGAACCGGCGGATCAGCTCTTCGAAGAGGTAACCCATCTCAAGGTTCGAGATGGTGTCGGGGTGCAGGTCAATCTCTGCAAATCTTTCGAAGACGTTCCAGAGGATGCCGCCATCTTTCAGACGCTTGAGTTGGTCGGTGAATAGGAACTTATCAAGGAAGATGTCGCGCACGTTCCCCGAGAAATTGGTGATGTAGTCCACCAGGTTGTCGTGGAGTTGACGGGGGTCTTGTCCGCGCAACGTGTCAAAGGTGAAGCGGGATAGGTTGTAGACCCTCACATTGCCGCCGACCGCGCCAAACAGCATCATGTCGCGGGTAGCCTCATCTACCCCATCTGGCAGGGATTCTGCCGTGTCTAAAACATAGGTTTTCGTCAGCTCCAGGATGCAATCAAGGCGGCGTAATACCACAAAGGGCAGGATTACTTTGCCGTATTCAGACTGTTTGAAATCACCACGCAGAATCTCGGCGATGGACCAGACGAAGCCACCTAGGTTTTGAATGTCCGCCGCCATCTGCTACTTGCCCTTTTCTTCTGTGTCAGCAGCCGAGAACGGCTCCAACGTAATTTTCGCTGCCCGCAGCATTACTTGGGCATAATCGTATTCCAACTGGCGCTGCATCCAGCCTTTTGCGGATGTACCAAAAACCTTCTCAAGCCGCACAGCCATTTCAGCGGAGATTCCGGATCGGCCATTTAGAAGATTGCTCAGTGTTCGACGATCTACGCCGAGTATTTGGGCTGCTTGCGTTACAGACAAACCATTCGCCGTGACGCAGGTTCTTCGCACTTCAACTCCCGGATGTATCATCCTGTGCAATCCCCTTCTGCTTAGACGAGAGTAACCTGTCTATGGACACTAGTCAATTCGGCGGCTTGTCTTCGTGCGTTGAGCAATCTTCCCAATTCAGCATGGGAAGCACAAATCGCCGGGAAACAGTCCTCGACTATCTGAGCCTGAACAACTCCGCCACAGGCACCCCGAGCGCCTCAGCGATCCGAAGGATCGTCTTGAGGCCGGGATTCCGTTCCCCGCGCTCGATCCCGCCGATATAGGTTCGGTCAAGCTCCACGGTCAGGGCAAAGCCCTCCTGTGAATAGCCTTGTGCCTTGCGCAGCTCGCGCAGGCGCTTCCCGAAATCCTCGACTGTAAACGTGCGCTCCATACCGCTGTAGCGCAAAAAAGGTGTTTAATCGTCCACGGACTAATCGTATCACTTTGAGTGACAGAGGAGATTTCGATGAGTTTCGTACGATTTGCCCACCAGTTGTTCATGGCTTCGATGATTTCCAGTGCAGCAGCTGCCGCCCACGCCCAGGACAGCCTTGCGGAAACGCTCGTACCAGAGCCACGCCCATATCCCTACGCTATCCTCGACATTCAGCCGGGGGCGGAGGCGATGGATGCGAGCAGCATGTTCGGGGAGCGGATGATGCTGATCCTCGTGCCCGAGCAGGTTGCGCTGCGAGTCGAGAATGGCGAGGGGCGCGCATTTGCGCTGACTTTCGATCAGAAGCTGGTGACGCAGGGCGTGGGGTTGCACACCCGCATGGGCCGCGATCCCTATGCCGAGATCAAGGCCACGCTGGCGACTGAGGCCATGGGCGGGCGGGTGCTGCGGATTCAGCGGACGTTCCGGGAGCCGAACGAGAACCTGCCCGAACCCGCCGCTATCCTTGCGCAGCTCGAAGGGCTTTACGGCCCGCCCTCGCAACGCACAAGCGAAGGTGCAACCTGGGCTTGGGGCCAGGATGGCTTCATCCCCGATCTCGACGGCCAGCCGCTGCATGAGATCACCACCGTCAGCCAGTTTGGGTCGCGCAAGACGATCCAATATCGCCCCTGCTCAACCGGTTTCAGCGCTGATGTTGAGTACCGTTTCCGCCAGCACCGTGAAACACCCATCATGCCCGGTTGCACGGCGATTTTCACGGTTGGCTTCAGCGGCGGCGCTCAGCTCTCGACCGTCAGTTTTTCGCTGACCGATTTCGATCTGATCCGCCAGCATGTGGCCGAGGTGGATCGTCAGATCCTCGAAGCCTTGACCTCCGACGCGCCTGTCCCGCCAGCCGATATGGACCTGTGATGCCATGACAGACGCCACAGCAGAAACCCAAACCTGTCCGTTCTGCTACACCGAGCTGGACGCCCGCGCGACCGTCTGCGGGCACTGCGGGGCTGTCAAAGACCTCACCCCGGCATGGATGAGCCGCCTGAAGTTCTATGGCCTGAGTATCGGCCTTGCGCTGGTCGGACTGTTCCTCGCCTTCGTGGACGGCAAGGGGATCAATTGGTGGGCGGTGCCTTTCGCCGTGATCGGAGCCGCCTTTCTGGTGATGGGGCGGAAAGTCGACCTTTCCAACCAGCTTTGGCACCGTAAGGAATGAGGAGGCCTCTATGGCTTGGTATGATACACCGGCGTGCAGAGAACGGCGTCAAGAACTGGTCGCATTGGCAAAGCGCGACCGATCCGAGGCTGAAGAGGCCCGCTTTCAGGAATTGATCGACCTCGTGAAGAAATGCGATGCATACAACAAGGCCGCCGAGGATTTCATAAACGGCGCGCCATGAGCGGCAGGCCGCCGCGCAAGGTTGAGTGATGGCACATTGGTACACGGCGGACCCGCATTTCGGGCATGAAGCGATTTTGGCTCATGCCGAGCGGCCCTTCCGCAGCATCGCACATATGGACGCGACCATGATCGAGCGGATGTGGAGCCGTGTCGGCCCTGAAGACGATCTCTGGATCGTCGGGGATTTCGCCTTTGGCCCGAAGGCAAAGGATGAAGGCTGGCTGCTCGGCCTCTTCGGGCAGCTTCCCGGCGCGCGCAAACACCTGATCACCGGCAATCACGACCTTGCCCCGACACTGGCCCTACCCTGGAACAGCATCACGCCCATTGCCGAGGTGCCGGACCCCGAAGCTGAACGCCCGGTCACGCTCTGCCATTATCCGATGATCACCTGGAACCACGCCCGTAAAGGCGCGCTGCATTTCTTCGGCCATGTTCACGGTAACTGGCGCGGCTCGTCCAATGCGGTGAATGTCGGCGTCGAAGTCTGGGACTATGCCCCCGTCAACGCCCGCGAAGCCGCCGCCCGCGCCCGCAGCCTGCCGCCAAACAGGCACTGGCAGGATGCAGAGCCACGGGCGAAAGCGAGGTAATCCAAATGTCCCGTTCTCACCGCAAAACCCCGATCATCGGCGTGACAAAAGCCCCGAGCGACAAGGCGTTCAAGACCACCGAACACCGCCGTGCACGCCGCGCCCTGAAGCAGATCGACCTGACGGTAGCTGACGTGCCTCACGAAAAGCAGTTCGGCGACCCTTGGCGTGCCGACAAGGACGGTAAGCACCCTTTCGACCCGAAAGAGTGTCCCGAGTTGATGCGCAAATGACCCTCAACCCTGAGCACCGCCCGACGCATCGCGGCAACAACAATCCATTCCGCATGAAATGCACGCTCTGCGGCACCATTGCGGAAAGCTGGCACTACGCAGCCAAAGCGCCGAAAGGGGCGACCAAGGGCATGGCGTCTTGCGCGTGTGGCAACATCACGGTCGACAGCCTGGGCTACAAGAACCTCGGGCGGGTTTTCGAGAAGCAACCAGGCACGGCAGAAGGCGTGGAGTGATCCGCTAATCTCCGCATCAGATGCGGAGAATAGGCCCGGCAATCTCCGCACCCCGCCGGAAACCCCACAATCGCTCGATCCTTGGCGTCTCGCTCATGTGGATTTTCCGGCTCCCGTTGTCACCCTGGCCCCGCGTGACATCGCCCTCCACAAGGCAGGGGAAGGCGGGGTGGCCATGAGCCTTGTGGTACCTGTTTATGGTGAAGTACATTGTGAACCGCTTTCTCTGGGAGTTGGCACTTTTTATCGCCCCTCTCGGGATTGGGTATCTCTGGTTCAAAACTCGATAGATCGCCAAAGGATCGGGATCACCGGCGCGGGCTAGTCGACCGACCACGCTTCGCTTGGCCCTACGCCCGGCCCGTTTCAGCGGTTCGAAATGATCGACAATGCTGCGGTGCCGTATCCTTCAAGGCGACATCCATCCTTATGTCTTTGCTGGTGTGTGCAAAGATCGTTCGCGCGACGCGAGATCGCTGTAAAGGTGGCACAATGCTACGCAGGAACTCCGACGCACTCATCTCGTGATCGCGCTCTTCCGTGCGTTTTTCGACAGATCCGTCCGATATCACATAAATCGGGTGACATTTCGCCCAATCCGGCTATGATTCAGGCGAAGCACCGTACCGGCGCGAAAACTGGGATAGCCATGGCACGAAGTGACCTCATCATCGATCTTGTGAAAGCTGGCGTTGCAGGTGACGCAGATTCAGTGCGCGTTACGGCCGAGGCAATCGCGGCTGATGAGCGCTTGAAGAAACACACCGGCGTTGCCGACCGCATTGCCAAGGCGCTGACAGTCATTCCTAAACCCGGTGCAAACGGGCGCATGCCACAGCCAGCCACCCGCCTGCGGGATGGAGGCGGCATTCAACGACGTGAACCAGACAGGCCGATTACAGAGCTGTTCTTGGAGAAGAAGGTCCGGTCGGCCTGTGGTGAGTTGATTGAAGAGCAACTTAGAGCTGATGTACTTCGCGCTCATGGTCTTGAGCCAAGGCATCGGGTCTTGCTTGTTGGTCCACCGGGCAACGGGAAAACCTCGCTTGCCGAAAGCCTTGCCTACGAACTGGCACTTCCGCTTTTTGTCGTGCGCTATGATGCGATCATTACAAGCTACCTTGGAGACACGGCAACTCGTCTGAGACGTATGTTCGATTTTGTGAAAACTGAGCCGTGTGTTCTGTTTTTCGATGAATTTGACGCCTTGGGCAAGGAACGCGGTGACCTCCATGAAACCGGAGAAATCAAGCGCGTTGTGACGACGCTACTGATGCAACTGGATGATTTACCATCTTACTGTGTGCTTGTTGGTGCGACCAATCACCCTGAATTGCTCGATCGCGCAGCCTGGCGTCGATTTGAGATCAAGCTGGAGCTTGCTAAGCCGAGTGACGATCAGATGACCGACTATTTTGCACTCCGCATGAAGGAGTTCGATGACAATTTCGGATATACGGCAAAGCGCCTAAGGGCTGCGATAAGCCCCAAAAACATTTCTGAAGCAGACGACTTCTTTATGGATATTCACCGTCGCCGCGCACTTGCACAAGGCAGCGTCACATTCCGTACATTGGTCAAGGACCGTATTGGGGCCTGGGCCCCTCAGCATGGAAGTGTGACTGGAGATGACAGATCGACCGATCCTGCGGCTGCCTAACCCGAGCATTTCTAATCGGCTAAAGGCTAGGCAGGATAAACGCAGACGACCAAAAGGCGTGGGTCGCCAAGGGCAAGGTGCACGACTGGGTGGGCAATTCACGCGACTCGAAGAGGCGTTTCGAGGCGAGAACCCGGACTTCTTGCTGCGCCAGGACCCAGCTGGCATCGCGCCGGAGCGGGCCTTGGTCTTTGAAGCCATTCTTCCAATCCAAAACTTTCAAAAGGCCGCTGCAAAGATTGGCTTTGAGCTGCTCATAGAAGACAGGATTGATGACGACTACGAAATCCCTGAAGAGCTGGTTGACGAAAACATTGAGAATGCACAGCCTACGCTCTACGCAACCATGCCCTCGGATGCGGATTTGCGCAAACTCCTGCAGATGTGGAAAGCCTACCAACGCGGCGAAAAAGCCAAACGTGGCCTCGCGCCTTGGTGGAATCTTTTTGGCATGCTGGCCGACATTCGAGTATGGGGACCGCAGGATCGCCTTACGCCGGAAGCGCGCTCTGAGTTGAGCTATCGACTGTCTGAGGACGACAACGCTTCTATTCACCTTGAGCTGGAGATATGGCCGACTGCAAACGCAGGCCAAAGAGCAAGATGGCTGGCTGATACCAGAGCTCGCGTGGAATCCTTCGGTGGGAGAATCGTCGACGCCAGATCGATCAGCGAGGCTGGCTTTATCTACGAGGCCGTCTTGGTTGAAATGCCCAGCCTAGCCGTGCGCGAGATGCTGGCAAACCCCTTCGCTCCAAATGGGCTCGCATCGATTGAAGGCCTGCAATTTGTTCTTCCGCAGACTATCGGCCAGTCGCAGCCAGATTTAACTGACGATGAGCCTAAACTTTCATTTGGGGATCTACGCCCCTTTGATGTGGAAGCGCCCATCAAAGCTGTTCTGCTGGACGGAACACCCATTGCTGGTCATCCAGCGCTCGACGGCGGCGTGGTTATAGAAGACGTGCATGACATCGTGAGACTTTCGCAAGTTGCGCATCGACGACATGCAACCTCGATGGCGTCACTGATGCTACGCGGCGATCTTCATGCAGACGGTGCCCCTATCCCGAACGGGCGTGTTCTGGCCATACCGGTTCTGGTCGATCAAGAGCGCGGCGCGGTCTCTCCCAACGACCGGCTGTTTGTCGACGTTGTTCATGTTGCCTTGCAAGGGCATTTCTTGGGGAAAACGCGCTTGCGCCAGATGCATATCTGGTCAATTTCTCGATTGGTATCAAGGGTGCGCACTTTGCGGGCCGGATCAGTTCTCTTGCCAGACTGCTGGATTGGTGGGCTGATCAGCAGGGCATTCTTTTTCATGTCTCTGCAGGCAATGTTGCCGAGGATCTGGCCGTCACGAACATAACCACAACTGCGTTTGAGGACGCGACGCCTGAAGAGCGCTGCGGCCACATCGAAACGGCGCAACGCAATGCGAGACACCAGCGGACGTTGATGGCACCGGCTGAGGCAATGAACGTCATCACAGTGGGTGCTGCCTCACTTGACGAGACCACCCCGACATCACCAATCCAAGCTGGGGTAATTCCGGTTCACGCGGATGGTGAAGTCACCCCCGCCCTTTCTTCTGCTGTTGGCCTTGGTGCGTTCCGATCCATCAAGCCCGATTTTCTTGCGTTGTCAGGGGAGCATGAAGTCAGGGCGATGCCTGGAGCGAATCATGTTCGATTGAGCGTGTTGGGGCAAACACAAAGAACCGGTTTGAATGTCGCAACCGTTCAACGTGGCAATCCGTCGGTTTATAGGACTCGCGGGACAAGTTGCGCAAACGCAATGGCATCACGCGCGTCTCTTTTTGCGGTATCCGCTCTAGGGTCAGGATTCATAACCAGTAGATGACGAGGGCGGCGAGTGCGATGGCCGAAAGGAAGACCTTCGGGCACCGGTCATATCGGGTGGCCACACGCCTCCAGTCCTTGAGCCTTCCGAACATGATCTCGATGCGATTGCGCCGTTTGTAGCGGCGCTTGTCGTATTTGACCGGCTTCTTGCGTTTCTTTCGGCCTGGGATACAGGCGCGTATCCCCTTGTCCTGCAACGCTTCTCTGAACCAGTCAGCGTCATAGCCACGATCCCCGAGCAGCCATTTGACGTTTGGTAGGCCGCTGAGCAATGCGCGTGCGCCGATGTAATCGCTGACCTGTCCGGCGGTGACGAACAGGTCGATCGGTCGTCCCTGACTGTCGCAGATGGCGTGCAGCTTGGTGTTCATGCCGCCTTTGGTTCGACCGATCAGACGACCACGCCCCCCTTTTTGGCGGCCATGCTGGTCGCCGTTCGGTGGGCTTTCAGGTATGTTGCGTCGATCATCACGGTCGTCTTCTCGCCGTGTTCCGCCGCCAGCCCGGCCATCATCCGCGCGAAGATGCCTTTCTCGCTCCACCGCTTCCACCGGCTGTAGAGCGTCTTATGCGGACCATACTCCTTCGGCGCATCCCGCCAACGCAAGCCATTGCGATTGATGAAGATAATCCCGCTCAAAACCCGCCTATCATCGACCCGAGGCTTACCATGAGGCTTGGGGAAGAAAGGGGCCAGCCGTGCCATCTGCGCATCGGTCAGCCAGAAGAGATCGCTCATGTCACCGCTCCGTTTTCGAAGCCGTGAATCATGCTGTTCGCGCGAAATCAATGCATCCTGACCCTAAGTGAAACCGATGGTCCATATGACGGGATCGATCTGACCACGCGAGATCAGGCTCTCATCGCGAAAGCCTTAAGTGTCAACGCCTCAAGATGGCCAGAGGCGGCGATCACGAGGTATCAAAGAGAGATGGTCCGCCTCAACGGAAACCATAGCCAAGCACGAGAGGAAGTCTGTAGATACTATGGGCATGGCATGCTCAACGATGCCTTGATGCGGGAAGCACCTGACTACGGTGCAACGCTTGTCGGAACAGGAACACTACGAAAAGACCAAGCTGCCATCTTCGATGTACCTATGCCGCCATCGCTTGCGGGAGAACGTGTCGGGCGGTCGATGCTGGTAACGATTGCATGGTTTTCGCCGGTTCTTGCGACGCGTGCCCGCTATCGCCTGGCTCTTCTTGAAGCAGTTGCACATAGCCACGATCTATTTGGTGGACTGGTCGACGATGACGGATGGGCGCTGGATTTGAAAGTTGGCCAACTGAACAAGAACATCATCAAGCGCGGCACTGTGTGGTCTCACAGGATGATCCATAACGGAGCAACAGTACCCAACTTTGGTGGCGACAAGGTACTACCGATCAGGGTTCAATGTCGCGATGGATCAGGCGGCGGACTTAGCCCGGATGACGACATTCGGTTTGCTTTGGCCGTCACACTTGAGGTTGAGAGTGAAGCAGATCTGGATGTCCATGCGGAGGTCCAAGAGAGACTGCGCGTCGGCATCCGAAATCCCGGCGGTTAGCAATTGCCAACTCGTAATGCCATTAATACAGCCGGTAGAATGCGATCTTCACGCTGGAGATCGTCTGGATTGATCACATCACTGTGGGAAAAGGAGTAGAGTTCCTCTATCCAAGGGCGGACTCAGTTGCGCACAACCCGAAACATCCGCCCGTTGTAGCGGGCCATGTCCGACAGGCCTGGGGCGCTCCAGCGGGTGATGGTTTCGCCTTGCGGCACCACGATCACCACACGATCACGATAGGGCACCAGATCGAAGCCGATTTGCCGTCGCAGTTCTGCAAAACGTTCAAGATCTGCGCGGGCGGAATCTCGGTCGGCACCGAGCTGCGCCAAATCGGCACCCATCGCCTCGAACTCGGCGGAAAGCGCGGCCTCACGGCTTGCCAGCTGATCTGAGAGAGCCTGCAAAGCGGCTTCGCCTTCGGCGCGCGCCTCTGCAATCTCCTGGGCGTTCTCGGTGCGGATGCGAAAAGCCTCGGTTCGCGCTGCATCGACCATGCGGCTGGCGACTGCTCCGGTCAGCGCCAGTACCAAAGCCGCGACGAGGGCGACCAGAACGACACCAAAAGTCACCCGGCGGCGAAGGCCCGCGATCCGGTGGCTATCGGTTTCGACGGCCTCAGACAGGGTTTGCCGGGCGGCGTCCACCTCCGCGAGCTTGTTCTGGGCCTCGGCCAACCCCTCCTTCAACTGCGTAAAATCATCCGCAGCCGTGGTGCGGGCTTCTGTTTTTTGTCGCCGTATCCTCGCAAGACGTTCATCGAGTTCATTCATGGTTGATTGCCCGGCTCTTGGGGTAACGCTGCCTTCACAGGCTCCGCAATCTGTTCGGACACCACTTCTTGTTCCGGCGACGACAGCCCCTCGGTGAATTGCGTCCAGGCGTCGTGCAGAACTTTCATCGTGTCTTTGATCAACTCTATCAGGTCGAGCTTCTTCGCCCGCTCGCGAAGATCATCATCCCGAATGATCCAAATTCTTGGGTCGGCTGGGTCTGGACGCACCGAACCATCAAGCACCCCAAGAAACAGCTCCAAAACAACGCGCGCGGCCTCTTGCGCAGCTTCGCGCAGCGTTTCGACCTGATCCTGGTTGATCTGTGCCTGTGCATCACGCAGGCGGCGGGCTTCCCGTTCGGCCTCCTGCCGCGCGCGATGGAGATCGGCGCGATCCGCTTCGCGCTGTTGCCGATGCAGGGCCTCCAGCTCCTCCCGCTTTTGGTCAAGCTCTTGCTGGATACGAGCATCGGCATTCTGGGCATCCAGTGCGGCCTGCTCGCGCAGACGCTGCATCTCAGCACGATCCGCTTCCGCCTCTTCCAACGCCTGATCCGCCAAATCAAGCTTTTCCGCGATCTCCTCCGCCTTGGCGGCCAGCGATCGCTCTAGGCCATCTTCCGCGTCAACGACATCTTCCAGCCGCCCGTCGATTTCCTGGCAAATCCGGGCTGTCAGCTTTGCTGCGTCCTTCCGCGCCTTCCATTGCTGGCGGCTGAGACGTTCGCGTTTCGGGCCAGTTCGGGTCAAGCCAGAGGCCAGACTGACATGCTCATAGTAGTGGTCCTGCAATTCCCGCGCCCTCGCGCGGTAGGCAGCATTGCCCAATTTCAGCGCGGCCTTGTCATCATGACCGGCGGCACGGGCAACCTCCATCGCCTCCTCTTTGGCCTGCCATGCCGGGTTGAGCTGGCGCGCCGAACAGGTCGGATCCTCAAGCGGCAGAATATAGGCGTGAATGTGGGGGTGCTTTTCGTCCGAATGTTCGATCACGGACACCAGCTTGTCGCCAAACTGCGCCTTGAGCCAGGCAAGGTTGTGGTCGCGCCAGAGTTCGTAATCGGCGCGGGCGTCGGGTTTCCTGTTCACAAGATCGGTCGGTAAGGGGTGCGATGCAACAGCCGTCATCAGCGTGTGCCGGTCTTTACGGATACCGCGCCGCGCCGTTCGACCGTCCTTCAGGGTAACTTCGACGCCACCGGCGGCGACCATTTCGTCGTGCAGCTTGCGGACCTCGTCAACGCTCACGCCATAGACGAGAGAGGGTGGGCGTGGATCGGACACATGCTTGCTGTACTCCGGAGCACGGGAGGCCTCGGCGAGCACCTGTTCAACAGACTGCCCACCCTCATTGGCTTTGCGTGAATAGGACTGAAGGTGCATGAATTGGGGACCGGACATCACAGCCCCCTAGTTTGATAAGAAACACAATATGGACCGACTATTATGTTGCAAGCAACATGTCGGCCAGGGCGCTGCCCCCCTGAACCCCGCCAAGCGGCTGCGCCGCCGGTCCCACCGGGACCGAAGCCGCCAGCGGCGGCTGCAACCCCAGCCCGCGCCAGCCGTGTGGTGGGCGCGCGGTCTGATGTTGCGAAGGGGGCTTCGTGTGTAAGGGGAACCTGTGGAAGCGGTGCATTAAGCGTCATTTCTCAGCCCTCCCACAGTGCCGATCAGCTCCCCGAGCAGGCTGTTGATGACAGCGCCCTGACGCGCTTCTGATCGTGCCATGCCGATGAACGCGGCGGCGGCATCCCGAACCCGATAACCATCCAGACGTTCTGAGTTGCGATCCGCGATCATGAGGCAGAGTGCCGTCCGTTCCTCTCCCAACACTCTGCAATGTCGTTCCCAGACGCTGGAGTTTACCCCAAGCTGATCGGCCCGCTCCTTCGCTGCCGTCTGGATCGTTCGCGGACTGAGTGCGCCACGGTTGTCTAGCGCGCTCCAATAAAACTCGATGATCTCTCGCAGCGGCTCGCTCGCCAGCAGCGTTACCTGGGCGGGCGTTGTGCGGATCGGCTGAGCGTCATGCCGTTTCTCAACCCTACAGGTTTTATTGATATTTTCTTTACTTGTATTGGGTGCGGGTGAAATGTCGCACTGGTGGGACTTTTCACCCCTACCGTCTTCCGCAGAAAAATCTTCCCAGACCGCTTCCAGCGCTTCGGCCACCTGCTTCAGGCGTTCGAAGTTTTGAATGGTTGAAGGACGGCGGTTCGGCAGGATTCCTTCGGCGGCCTCCACCGCATCTTTGAGGCACAGCCTGCGAATGTCGCCGAACAGCTTTTTGATCCGGCGGCACAGTCGATTTGCCTCCTCCTCTTCAAACGCAGCTTTTCGAGCCGCAACCTGAATCTCTGTGGCGCGGGCGATCAGCGGAGCGAGGTTGATCCCGAATTCACTGCTGATCTTGCCGTTCCTTCGGGAACCATCGCGCCGACTGTGGTCCGAGGCGGTTTTTGCCAATAGCCCCCGCCGGATCAGATCAGCCTCGATGCGCGCCACCTGTCGCCTGTCCACTCCCGCCTGAGCCGAAATCTTCGTGACCGAGGTCCAGAAGCTGCAAATCCGGCCAGCAAAGTAATCTTCATCCATTGTGTTGGAGATCGCGACTTCGAGATAGGAGACGGCCCCGTTGCTGAGACCCAGCTGACGCCGTGCCTTTTTGATCAACCCGAAGAACTGCCAGCGCGTCATACCACTCGGCAGACCGCCATGTGTGAGGTGCTGCGTCATGGCCGCACCTCTTTTCTGGACGCCATCTCTCTGGTGATGCTATAAGAGTCGGGAAAGTCGGATGCTTTCACATGAACTTTGACCCCGGTTTCGGTTGCCGCCGAACCGGGGTTTTCATTTGGCGCGCACCAGATGGCGAATGCTAGATGAGCCGCAAGCTGTACCGGTTTTGTACAGGCGAAGGCGGGATTCCGTGCGAAACGGACCGAAAAATCATGCAAACTGCTGCATGAAGCTTCAAGGTAAATCTGGCAATCATTTGATTTTAAATAATAATTTGGTGACCCCGGCAGGATTCGAACCTGCAACCTGCCCCTTAGGAGGGGGCTGCTCTATCCAGTTGAGCCACGGGACCACACGACTAGGTGTGTAGCGGGTGAGGGGTCTGTGGCACAAGAGCGAAGCTCGGGTTTTGTCGAGGATGATCGGCTGGAGTTATGGCCTGTAGTGGTGCGAATGTCTTGCTGGGAACATGAAAAAAGGGGGAAGCGAATTTGGCCCACCACTCCCCCCTTTGAAATCCGAAACAGCACTGACAGTTAGAGAGCATGCAGGGCAATTCGGATGTGTTTTGCCAAATTTTCGTGACACTTCAGCAGAAGTATCACTGTGTTGGGCAAATCTGTTAGCGTTAACATATACATGTTGCAACGCGTGGACAAGGGCGATTTATATTGTAGAGTGGTGGAAATTTAAAATTTTACAGGAGGCTAAGATTATGTCGCAGGGTTCAGGGAAAACACCTTCCAAGAGACCGCTGACGTTGCGCGACGTGTCAGAAGCTTCCGGGGTTTCCGAGATGACCGTCAGCCGGGTTTTGCGCAACCGCGGCGATGTGTCGGAAGCCACACGCAGCAAAGTATTGGAGGCTGCACGCGCGCTTGGCTATGTGCCCAATAAAATCGCCGGCGCTTTGGCGTCTTCCCGCGTGAACCTCGTGGCTGTGATCATCCCGTCGATGTCAAACATGGTGTTTCCCGAGGTGATGACCGGCATTTCACAGATCTTGGATGACACCGAATTGCAGCCGGTTGTGGGCGTGACGAATTACAAACCCGAACGCGAAGAGACGGTGCTGTATCAGATGCTGTCTTGGCGGCCTTCGGGCGTGATCATCGCAGGGCTTGAACACACCGAAGCGGCGAAAGCAATGATGGGGGCCGCTGGCATCCCGATTGTCGAGATCATGGACACGGATGGCGAACCGATTGATTCCGCCGTGGGCATTTCGCACCGCCGCGCGGGCCGCAAAATGGCGCAGGCGATCATTGATGCCGGGTACAAACGGATCGGCTTTCTGGGGACCAAAATGCCGCTCGATCACCGGGCGCGCAAACGGTTTGAAGGGTTCACCGAAATCTTGGCGAAAGCCGGGTTGGAAATTGCCGATAGCGAGTTTTATTCTGGCGGCTCGGCCTTGGCCAAAGGCCGCGAAATGACCGAGGCGATGTTGCAGCGCAACCAAGAAGAGCCTTTGGATTTCCTCTATTATTCCAATGACATGATTGGCGCAGGCGGGCTTTTGTATTGCCTCGACAACGGCATTGATGTGCCGGGCGAGATTGGGCTGGCGGGCTTTAATGGCATTGAGTTCCTCGATGGTTTGCCGCGCAAACTGGCGACGATGGATGCGTGCCGTGTTGAGGTCGGGCGTGCGGCGGCGGAAATTATCGCCAAACGTGTCGAAAATCCCGATGCACCGGGCGGCGAAATCATCACGCTTGAGCCCTCTCTTGAGTTTGGCGACACGTTGAAACGCAAGAAAAAGCCGCTTTAAACCCGTAAGCGCCACATCATCCAGACTGGAAATGAGGCTCCGAAAGCCGTATGGAGCATCAGACCCGCCGCTTTTTGCGGACTAAACCGACGTCACAGATTGAGAACCAACACTATGCCCCATTATAAATCCCGCCGCTCCACACATGGCCGGAACATGGCCGGCGCCCGCGGCCTCTGGCGCGCAACTGGCATGACCGATAGCGATTTCGGCAAGCCGATCATCGCCGTGGTGAACTCGTTTACCCAGTTCGTACCGGGTCACGTTCACCTCAAAGACCTTGGTCAAATGGTGGCGCGCGAGATTGAAAATGCGGGCGGCGTGGCGAAAGAATTCAACACCATTGCGGTCGACGACGGCATCGCCATGGGCCATGACGGGATGCTTTATTCCCTGCCTTCGCGTGAACTGATCGCGGATTCGGTCGAATATATGGTCAACGCCCATTGTGCCGATGCGATGGTCTGTATCTCCAACTGCGATAAAATCACCCCCGGTATGATGATGGCCGCAATGCGCCTTAACATCCCGGTGATTTTCGTTTCCGGTGGCCCGATGGAAGCGGGCAAAGTGCAAGATGGTGACATCGTGCAAAAGCTCGACCTCGTGGATGCGATGGTGTCGGCGGCCGATGACAAATACACCGACGAACAGGTTGATGCGATTGAACGCGCCGCCTGTCCGACCTGCGGGTCGTGTTCTGGCATGTTCACCGCCAACTCGATGAACTGTCTGGCCGAGGCTCTGGGTTTGGCACTGCCGGGCAACGGGTCGACTTTGGCGACACATGCGGATCGCAAACACCTCTTTTTGGAAGCCGGTCGCAAGATCGTTGAGATCACCAAAAAGCATTACGAGGACGAGGTTCCGGGCCTGCTACCGCGTGACATCGCGACCTTTGAAGCCTTTGAAAACGCCATGTCCCTCGACATCGCCATGGGCGGATCGACCAACACCGTTCTACACCTGTTGGCCATCGCCTATGAGGGCGGCGTGAACTTCACGATGGACGACATTGACCGCTTGTCCCGCAAGGTGCCGGTGCTGTGCAAAGTCGCGCCCTCCGTGCCGAACGTGCATATGGAAGACGTCCATCGCGCTGGCGGCATCTTCTCCATCCTCGGTCAGATGTACCGTGGCGGCTTGCTGCATGGCGATGCGCGCACCGTGCATTCCGACACGATGGCCGCGGCCATTGCCAAATGGGACATTTCTGTTGCCAACAATCCCGAAGCCGAAAGCCTGTTCAAGGCGGCGCCGGGTGGTGTGCGCACGACACAGGCGTTTTCTACTGAGAACCGCTACAAAGAACTCGACACCGACCGCGAAAACGGCGTGATCCGCTCCGTCGAACATGCGTTTTCCAAAGACGGTGGCTTGGCCGTTTTGTTCGGCAATATCGCCGAACGGGGCTGTATCGTGAAAACGGCAGGGGTCGATGACTCCATCCTCAAATTCACCGGCAAAGCCCGCGTGTTTGATTCCCAGGACGACTCGGTCAACGCCATTCTGACCCGCCAGGTTGAGGCTGGTGACATCGTTGTGATCCGCTACGAAGGCCCGCGCGGTGGTCCGGGGATGCAGGAAATGCTCTACCCGACGTCCTATTTGAAATCCAAAGGCCTGGGCAAAAAATGCGCTTTGTTGACCGATGGTCGTTTCTCGGGCGGCACCTCCGGCCTGTCCATTGGCCACGTCAGCCCGGAAGCCGAAGAGGGCGGCTTGATCGGTCTGGTCGAAACCGGTGATGTGATCGAGATCGACATCCCGAACCGCACGATTGAGTTGAAAGTCGACTCTGATGAGATCGAAAAGCGCCGCGTTGCCAAAGGCCCGCTGCCTTGGGGCCCTGCCGAGGTGCGCCCGCGTGCTGTCTCCACCGCGCTCAAAGCCTATGCCCTGTTTGCCTCTGCGGCTGACAAGGGTGGCGTTCGGATTTTGCCCGAGTAAGCCAAGCGGAACGATCAGATGTGAAAACGCCGTCCTTTGGGGCGGCGTCTTTACGCCGAGATGTGAGGTCCGCACAGGCCTTGAACACATCCGCTCCCCTTATTTTAGAGATTTTTCGCCGGAATGGCTGTATACATCCGGGCAAACTGTCGGTAATGGTGCCGACTTCTGTAGTCAAAGACGCAGGATAGCGGCATGTGCCGCGATGACCCCCTCACGGATAGACCTTATTACATGATTAAAACACTTTCCGATGCACTCGCGGAACGCGGCTATGACACGCTGACTGCGGTCCAGGAGGCTGTGAACGCCCCCGAACTTCAAGACGCCGACCTTTTGGTGTCTGCACAGACCGGTTCGGGCAAAACCGTTGGCTTTGGCCTAGCGATTGCGCACACTCTGATGGGCGACAGTGACCGCCTTGAACCCGCCTCATCCCCGCTTGCATTGGTTGTGGCTCCGACCCGCGAATTGGCCTTTCAGGTCATGCGCGAACTTGAATGGCTCTATGCCAAAGCCGGGGCGCGGATGGCGTCTTGTGTGGGCGGTATGGACATGCGCGATGAGCGTCGCAAATTGGAACGTGGCGCCCATATCGTCGTCGGCACGCCGGGCCGTTTGCGCGATCACATTCAGCGCGGTTCTTTGGACATGACCGGACTGCGCGCCATCGTTTTGGACGAAGCCGATGAAATGCTTGATCTTGGCTTCCGCGAAGACCTTGAGTTCATGTTGGGCGAAGCGCCCGCAGACCGCCGCACTCTGTTGTTCTCGGCCACCGTTCCGCCGATGATCGCCAAATTGGCGAAGCAATTTCAGCGCGATGCTGTGCGTGTCAGCACCCAATCGAACACGACCCAACACGCCGACATCAGCTACCAAGCCTTGCGTGTGGCGCAAAGCGACTCGGAAAACGCGATTTTTAACCTTCTGCGTTTTCACGATGCGCAAAACGCGATTGTGTTCGCCAACACCCGCGTTGCCGTCAATCATCTGACCGCACGTCTTGCCAACCGTGGCTTTTCGGTTGTGACCTTGTCTGGCGAATTGAGCCAGAATGAGCGCACCCATGCGTTGCAGGCGATGCGGGACGGGCGGGCGAAAGTCTGTGTTGCCACAGATGTTGCGGCCCGCGGCATTGACTTGCCGGGGCTTGATTTGGTGATTCATGCCGATTTGCCGACCAACGCCGAGGGGCTATTGCACCGTTCTGGCCGGACAGGTCGCGCCGGTCGCAAGGGCATTTCTGCGCTGATCATTCCGCCACGCTCGATCCGCAAAGCCGAACAGCTTTTGAAATTTGCGAAAATTCAGGCCGAGTGGACCACCCCGCCGTCCGCCGATGACATCAACCAGCGCGACGAAGAGCGGCTTTTGGCGGATCCGGTTTGGTCTGAGGAGATGACCGAGGAGCATAGCGCCTTTGCCGCCAAGCTCTTGGAGTTGCATTCGCCAGAGCAGATTGCAGCCGCTTATTTGCGCCTGTTCCGCGCGCGTCAATCCGCGCCTGAGGACCTGACACCGCCAGATGCGCGCCCTGATCCGCGCGAGCGCAAACCGTTTGGTCCGAGTGTCTGGTTTTCCGTTTCGGTTGGCCGCGATGATCGCGCCGAGCCGCGCTGGCTTTTGCCGCTGTTGTGTCGCTCTGGCAACCTGACGAAAGACGACATTGGCGCGATCCGCATTCAGCAATCTGAAAGCTTTGTCGAGATCAAAGAGAGCAGCCTCGCAGGATTTTTATCAACTCTTGGTGGCAGTGGTGAACTTGAAGAAGGCGTCGTTGCCCGTCAACTCGCGGGTCCGCCGACATTTTCCGCCACCGCGCCGCGCAGCAACTCCGGCCCGCGTTCGGATGCGAAGCCGCCTCGTCGGGATGTGGACACTGCTCCGCGTCGTGACTACGACACCCCCCCCCGCAAGGATTTTGACGCTCCACGCAAAGAGGGCGCCTATGGTTCCGATGCGCCTCGGGAGTTCAAAAAGCCGCGTCATAAGAATGCGGGCATTCCGAAGACACGCCGCGAATTGGACGAAGCGCATCAGGCGGCCAAACCCCGCACGGAGCGCGCTCCGAAACCGACCGGAAAACCGAGCGCAGCCCCCAAGCGGGCTAAGGGCGCGGGGGATACATCTGGAAAAACCTATGGTGGCAAACCCGCAGCCAAATATGCCGCTAAGACTGGCAAGCCGGGAGGTAAACCCAAAACGGCTGGCGCGAAACCGGGCAAGGGGAAAGCTGTGCAGGGTGGCGGGTTTGCCACGCCGAAACGGCAGAAAAGTTAACTAGGCAAATTTTGGAGCTCTCATAGCGGGGATGAGAACATCACAGAGGCCATGCTTGGCGGGCGAAACGGCATTATGGAGCAAATTCATCAAATAAGGGTGGTATGTGGTGCCCCTAGTATCCCAGACGCCTGCCTCGTCCATTCTCTGTTGTTTGATTTCATCGTCAACGGGTGAGAGCCTACCGTGTTGGTGTGCTTGCGTTTCGGTTTGTAGAACAGATCGATCGCGACCGATAGATACGGCCAGCCCTCGTGGGTCTTGACTTAGATAATATCGGTCAGCTTGCGATAGCCATAGACTGTACCACTGTCGGTTCAGGCCTGCCGGATCAACTCTGTCTGCCGCGCATCGTTCAGCGCACGCTGGCCTAACGGTTCTCTAAGCCATGCGTAAATGCCGCTGACGTGAATTCAGCACGCGGCATATCGTTTGCAGAGAGTGAGCCGCTGCCGTTACCTCCCGGCCTCGCGTCACCCACTTTGATGTCTGAGAACCTTTACGACATTGCAGGTGACGGACTGCGCATGATGCTTGACACCTGCCGACAACATAACCGGCCCCTCAGAGACCGCGACATCGTCGAGGCCGCCTGACGGTTATTGCCGATGCTCGATATCCATTCGTCAGTCTGGTTTGAGGGACAGGGCACCCTTGGCGATCACGGATCGGCGCTCTGCTTTCTTCTGGTCGATGCTGGGCGAGATCATCCCACATATCCTGTCCGCAACCCGGGCGGCTTGATGCGAGAAATGATCCGGCATGGCAAGGTTGGGACGCTCGACATTAATGCACGCGTTGCAACTCTTCGGAGGCGGCGCGAAGGGTTGAAGAGAATTGCAGATTTGCCTCTGTATCCGCCAGAGCTTCACTCATGCCGTAGTGCTTCTATCGGGTCCATGCGTGCGGCACGGCGCGCCGGGAAATAGCCGAACACGATCCCGATCAAGGCGGCGAACGCAAAGGACGCAAGAACAATTCCTAAGCTTGGCGAAAACGGCACTGACAACCAGGTCGTGCCTGCGGCTGCAAGAAGCAGGCCGCCGACGATTCCAATCACGCCACCCATGAGTGACAACAGGATGGCCTCGACAAGAAACTGCATCAGCACATCATGGGAGCGCGCTCCTATGGCGAGACGTATGCCGATCTCTCGGGTGCGTTCGGTCACGGAAACCAGCATGATGTTCATTATCCCTATTCCGCCGACAAGAAGGCTGACGGCCGCGACAGCCGAAAGTAACCCGGTCAGGATATCCGTAATCCCAGTCAACATCGTTGCGAATTGTTTCATGTCGAGCACTTCGAAATCGTCATCCTCGCCGGTTCGGATACGGCGCAACTCGCGCATTACGTCGGTGATTTCAACCATCGCACCCTCGACCGAAGCACCGTCGCGGATCGACACATACAAGCTTTGTACATCTGTGTTTCCCGCGATCCGGCGCTGAAATGTGGCAAGCGGCATGATCACGAAATCATCCTGGTCGCTTCCGAATGTGGACGCGCCCTTGGATTGCAAAAGTCCGATGATCCGGCAGGACAGTGCGCCGATCCGTATTTTTGCGCCGACAGGGTCACCGCTGCCGAAAAGCTTTTCGTGTACGGTTTTGCCGATCACGCAGACCGCGCGCCCCGAGGCGATCTCTCCGGGTTCGAAGAGCCGCCCTGCTGCCAGATCCCAACGCGCGGCCTGGAAGTAGCGGTTGTCCGTTCCGACAATGTCCGTCAATCGGTTTTCCGTACCGAAGATGACCCGCTCTCGGGTCTGGCTGATCGGCGCAGAGAGCACGACATCCGGAATTCGCTGTTGCAGAATGTCATTGATCCGAAGCGTGAACATCGACGCGGTCGTGCTGTTAGGACCGCTGCGCAACGCGTCCTGACCGGGAACGACGATCACAATATTCGTGCCCAGTTTCTGAACATCGGCGGCGACCTGCTGCGTCGACCCCTGGCCGACCGTTACCATGGCAATCACGCTTCCGACGCCGATGACGATGCCGAGCACTGTCAGGAAGGAGCGCAGCGCGTTTCTGAAGATCGCCTGTATGGCAAGCCGGATGGTTTCCCCAAGCATCTCAAGCCGCCCGCACTTTGCGTTCGTCACGGTCGATGCGGCCATCCACCATCCAGATCAAGCGGTCCGCGTAGTTGGCCATGTCTTGTTCGTGCGTGACCATGACGATTGTCAAGCCAGAGTCGCGATTGAGCCCGCGCAACATGTCCATGATCTCGACCGAGCTTTTTGTGTCGAGGTTCCCCGTCGGCTCGTCTGCCAAAATGACTTTCGGGTTCCCCACAAGGGCCCTTGCGATGGCAACACGTTGCTGTTGCCCGCCTGACAGCTCATTCGGCTGGTGATGCGCCCGCGCTTCCAGCCCGACTTTTCGTAGGGCGTCCAGAGCTGCCTTCCGACGGACGGCGCGCGCCTGACCCATATAGATCAGCGGCAATTCAACGTTGTGCAGGGCCGACGCCCGCGGGAGGAGGTTGTACCCCTGAAAGATGAAACCCAGATAGTGACGCCGGAGCAGGGCACGCTGATCCCGGGAGAGACCCGCAACTTCGTATCCCATAAAGCGGTAACGCCCCGACGTTGGGGAATCGAGGCACCCTATCACGTTCATGGCCGTCGACTTGCCTGACCCGCTTGGCCCCATGATCGCGATGAACTCTCCAGCATCGACCCGCAGGTCTACCCCGTCGAGTGCACGGACGGCGATATCGCCCTTGCCGTAAATCCGCGAAATCTTCTTGAGTTCTATGACTGGGATGTCATCCATTCGTATCACCCGTGATAACAAGGTCGCCCTCGATCAGGACCCCTTCAAGGATTTCGGTTATCTCTCCGTCCGTATCCCCCGGCCGGACCGCAACCTGCACCGGTTGGTTGTCCCGAAGCATCCAGACAGCCCTGCCGGAGCTTGCCGCCGGCGTTTCGGGCGTTCTGGGGATCAGCATGCCAAGCAGGCCGCTGCCACCGTCATCTCTCGGGGCATTTGCGGTCTGTCTGGGAGCATAGCGCAGCGCACCGTTCGGCACGACAAGCGCATTCGCAACTTCTGCCACTATGATTTCTGCAGTCGCCGTCATGCCGGGCCGTAGCAGCATGTCCGAATTGGCGACGTCGAGCACGGCCTTGTAGGTGACAACGCTGCTGACGACTTCCGCCGCAAAGCGGATTTGCGAGATCGTGGCCGGAAACGTCTTGTCCTCATAGGCATCCACGGTGAACGTCGCCGCATTCCCCACGGCAACACGACCTATATCTGCCTCGTCGATGTCGACCTGCAGTTCCATCTCTCGCAGATCTTCGGCGATGGAAAACAGAACGGGAGCCGTAAGCGAAGCGGCAACGATCTGACCTGGATCGATGGCACGTTGCAGAACGACGCCCTGGATCGGCGAACAGATGCATGCATTTTCGAGATCCGCGCGGTGAAGATCCAGCGTCGCCAGTGCAAGTGCCTGATCGGCCTCAGCCGATTGCAACTCTGCCTCTGCCTGACGCAACATGGCATTCTGGGCGGAGAACGCCTGATGCGAGGTCACTCCGCGATTTTCCAGTGTCCTTGCGATATCGTAGTCGCCTCGCGCCTTGTCCAATGCCGCCTGAGCGACGACAACCCTGGCGCTGGCAGCATCCGATGCCGCCTGGGCAATCGCCAGTTGTGCCTTCAGCTTGCGCGTGTCCAATGCCGCAAGCACGGTGCCGACCTCGACGGTGTCGTTGAAATCGACGTAAACTGATTCAATCGTACCGGAAAGCTCACTGGAGACGTCCACGAGGTTGGTCGGTTCGACGGTTCCCGTTGCCGTGACGGTCACTTTAAAGTCGGCACGCACGACGGGTGTCGTGACGTAGCTGTCGCCCCGCCCCGTTCCAATGCCCTGAAATACCATCCAGCCCAGAACTGCAAAAGCTATCCCGGCAACGACGAGGGCTACCCGAAGCAAAGGGCGCCACGTCCCTGTTGTCTGCGCGAGTGTCCGGGCAATCTGATCCGGTGTGTCTGTCATGGTGCCCCGTGTGCCCCGTCTTCTGCTGATGAAAGCAACATACCAAACATGAAGACGATCGGTCATTGACGGCGGCCAATGACCATGTGCCGCGCAATGATTCCAACAGGCACATACCCGCCAACCGGCGATCTTGATGTCCGTGACGGCGCGGTCCCGGTATGATTTCATCGCTGTTCACATAGATCATCGCACCGACCGCGAAAGCAGGGCATTCAGAACGAAGCGCCGGCGCGACCGCCAGTCCCTCAGGAATGTTGTGCAAGGTGATCGCAATTTCAAACAACCAGATCTTCCGAAGCGTGTCCCATGCTGGGCCCTCAAGGCGCTTGATGAAGTGCTGTGAGGGACCCGCTCGTCCAGAAGCCAGATGGCCATGGCACCAAGAATGATCCTGCCAACAGTCATCAGGGCCGGCAGCAAGACTGCCAAGGGTGCCGAGCAAAATGACATTCCTCTCCTCACGCGGTATTCCTCGTTGCTGAAATACGGTTGCGCGTTGAAACAGTTCCTCAAAGTGCCAGAACTACGAAGCGTTGGATTAACCTGCCGGGGTAATCCACCAAGGATTTCGGCGGCTGCAAGCGCTTGTGGTTTTGAGTTGGCCGTTGCTGAAAGACGGTTGAGAGTTGGCCGCATCCGCTGTGATGGAGATGTATATTGCAGCCTCTTGGGGTCTTCTTCTGCCGGACCAGCAATGACCCCAAAGCACGCACCGTTTCCATTGCGCCAGCAGGGCGCAATCAGTCAGAATCTTACCCAAACTAGGGTTTGCCTCCGATTTGGTTGCGCCGGATGTAAAGCTATCGTGCCACTGCCTGATCAGCAAACCATTGACGGAAGACAACGGTAATCGCCAATGCTGCCTGTCCCAGAAAGAGCGGGATCAGGCTTGCGCTCGCCGCCAATACCAAGCCGTCCTTGCCGGGCGCGACCAGGTTCAGCACTGCCGATAGTCCCGGCACCCAAAGCGCGGCGCCGATCAGGACCAGACAGAGCGCCAGCGCACCCCAGACGAATGGGTTCCGTGTCACGTCGTTGGCAATCAACTGTGTGTCGGAGGCACGGGTGTTAAAGACGTTCCAGAGTTGCCCGAGTGCCAGTGTAAGGAAAGCTACAGTCACCGCCTGGTCTACCGAAAGATTCATCTGAAACAGCGCCAGCACGAAAGCCGCCAGCGTCGCGACGGTTTGCGCCGCGCCCAGACCTGATATCCGCAGCCACTCGGTTCGGCCAATGATGGGTTCGGACGGGTGCCTCGGCGGGCGGTGCATCTCGCGCCCATCGCCTTGCCCCAACCCCAATGCGAAGGCGGGGAAAACATCCGTGATAAGGTTAAGATAGAGAATCTGCAGCGGCAGGAGCGGCGCGGGCAGGTCGGCGCCCACCGCCAGCGTCACGACCAGCACCTCGCAAAGGTTGCACGACATCAAGTAGACGATGAACTTGCGAATATTCCCGAAAATAACCCTGCCTTGGCGAACTGCCTCGACAATCGTGGCAAAATCGTCGTCTTTCAACACCATGTCTGCGGCCTCGCGGGCCACCTGCGTGCCGCGCAGCCCCATTGCCACCCCGATGTCCGCCTGTTTCAGCGCCGGGGCGTCGTTGACGCCATCGCCTGTCATCGCGACGATCTGCCCGTCCTGCTGATGGAAAGAGACGAGCGTCAGTTTCGTTTCGGGCGCGACGCGGGCGAAAACGTCTGCCGCGCGCAATCTCCCTTGTGTCTCCTCCCCCGTGTGGTCCAGATCGAGGCCCGCCAGTTCGCGCCCCTCGATCACTGTCGTACCGTCATTTCCAATCCCGGCATCGGATGCGATCCGCGCTGCTGTGGCGGCATGGTCGCCGGTGATCATGACGACCCGGACCCCGGCCGCGCGGCACGCGGCGATGGCTGGCGGAATATCGTCGCGAAGCGGATCAGCCAAACAGACCAGCCCGATCAGTGTCAGCCCCTCATAAGGCTCTGCTCCTGCGGTGCCCTCGCTCTTCATCGCCAGTCCAAGCGTGCGCAATCCTTCGCCTGCCACCCGTGCGTTGCGGCGAATCCAATCCAACTTCGCCGCGTCGGAAAGTGCATGCGGCCCGTCGCGGTCGAGGACTTGACTACAGGCGTTGATAACCGCCTCGGGGGCACCCTTGACCGCATAGAAGGCCCCATCGAAGTCGGCATGGACGGTCGCCATCATGCGCTGCTCCGGATCAAAAGCGTGCTGTTCGAGCCGCCTTTCCGGAAGCGCCACACCAACACGGTCAGCGGCTTCAAGCAGCGCGAGTTCCATTGGATCACCCGTCCCCTTCTGGTTCCCCTGCCCCAACTCCGCAGTTGTGCAGGCCGCGCCGGCTCGCAACGCGAGTTCCACAGACGGATCGCTTGAATCGGGTTCAAATTCGCCATGCTCCAGCACAAAACGGACGACGGACATTCGATTTTCCGTGAGTGTGCCGGTCTTGTCCGTCAGAATTAAGGTCGTCGCCCCCAGCGTTTCGACAGCCGACAGGCGGCGAATGAGTGCATTGCGACGGGCCATTCGCCACATGCCGCGCGCCAGTGACATGGTCGCAACCACCGGCAATCCTTCCGGGATCGCCGCCACGGCCAAGGCGACCGCGGTCTGTATCATGATGGCCAATTCCTGTCCGCGCAGGATACCCGTCAGGGCAGTGCCCGAAGCAAGGATCAAGGTCAACCAGATCAGGGTACGACCCAGCCGTTCCAGCCGAACCTCCAACGGCGAGGAGTCTGCTTTCGCCGCTTCGGCCAGTTGGCTGATTCGCCCCAGTTCGGTGGCCATGCCCGTTGCGGTGACGATAGCCTCACCGGCCCCTCTCGTTATCGCGGTGCCCTTGAAAACCATAGATGTTCGTTCGGCCAGGATCGCATCCTCGGCAACAGGTTCCGGGGATTTGGCCACCGGAGCCGCCTCGCCGGTCAGAATGGATTCGTCGGCCTGAAGGGAAGACGCCTCGTTCAGACGCAGGTCCGCTGTCACCACGTCGCCGCCTTCGAGAACCACAACATCGCCGGGGACCATCTCGCGTGCGTCGATCATCTGGACGCGACCGCCCCGGCGAACACGGGTACGGACCTCGGCGATGCGGAACAATGCTTCCATCGAACGGGCAGCCCGCAGCTCGGTGACAAAACCGATCGCGCCGTTGAGCAAGAGCACAATGACTATGGCACCGCCCTCTGCAATGTCACCAATGATCAGCGAGATAACTGCGGCCGCTGCAAGCAACCAGACGATCACGCTCCGAAACTGGTGAAAAAGGATCACCATCGCACTTCTTGGCTTCTGGCGGTGCAGGCGATTCGGACCGTGAGACCTGAGCCGTTGCATAGCCTCGCCATGAGACAGCCCTGTTTCTGGCGACACAGCCAGCAATTGAGCAACCTTGCGTGACGAGAGCGCATGCGGCGGATCGGAGAGCGTCGGGTTCACCGGCTGTCCCATCTGGTCCAACCCCGGAGTCTTGATCGTTCGCAGCCCAAATCTCTGGTCCTTTCTCGACAAAGTGGGTTCTCCCGCATTTCCCAGCAGCTTCTCCTACTGATCATTTTCTGAATTACGACCAGCCCGGCGTTGACAGCCATCAATGAATGGTGCCGTGACTTCGACAAACCGCAAGTACCGATTGACGGAAACCGGCAGATCGAGACGTATCAGGTGGCGTGCAAGGATTTGCTCTTTGGATGCTAATGTGGCGGCCACATAACGCATTGATCGCTCGCAACACCGGTCTCCGACCCGATTGACAGCCGTCAATGCCGACGCAACGGGAACGGTCTAGCGTCGGACTATGAAACTTCTTGTCGCCTATGCCTCGACCGATGGTCAAACCCGCAAAATCTGCCGCGTCGCAGCAGATTGGCTCGTCGATGCAGGCCATATGGCCGAACTCCTGCCGCTCGCCGATGCCGATGACATCGACCTGACACGCTTCGATGCGGTGTTACTGGCTGCATCGGTTCATGGTGGTCGCTATCAGAAAGCACTGACGGAGTTCTGCGCCAATCGTGCCGCCGCTCTGTCTGCCTTGCCCAGCCTGTTCCTCTCTGTCTCGCTTGCCGCCGCAGGCCACGAAGCCGAAGACTGGCAGGGCCTGGAGAAGATTCTTGCCGATTTCACCTCGGCCACAGGCTGGACCCCCGATCGGGTCGAACAGTTGGCGGGGGCCTACAAGCCCTCTGAATACGATGTTTTCCGCCGTTTCGTGATGCGCCGCATCCTTGCGATCAAGGATCCGTCGGCGGATCTTTCCGCTGATATCGAATATACCGACTGGGCAGCGCTCAAAGCGGTTCTGGCCGATTGGCCTGCGTCCTTCGCGACCGACGACGGGGATTGACACCGCGAAGCATTGATCGCCGTCAATGCGGCCTCGCCCGCCCCCACCCAAGTCTGGTCAATGAGGAGGAGCTTTCGTTGATGACCAACCGCGCAATCGACTATGATGCGGACCCTTGGGCCGAAGCCCGTGCGATGCTCGACATGCCCGGCGGGATGCTGAACATCGCCTATGAGGCGGTGGACCGGCATGTGATGCACGGGCACGGGGATGAGACTGCAATGCTCTGGCTCGGCAAAGGCGGAGATCGGCAAGAACTGAGCTATGCCGACATGGCCCGACAATCCTCGCGTTTCGCCAACGTCCTTGCCGCCCATGGGCTTGCGCCTGGCGACAGCGTCTTCGCGCTGCTGGGTCGTGTTCCCGAGCTCTACATAGCCGCGCTCGGTACGCTGAAGGCGGGCATGGTTTTCACACCGCTCTTCTCCGCCTTCGGGCCGGACCCCATCCGCACCCGGATGGAGATCGGCGCCGCGAAGGTGCTGGTCACAACGCCGGACCTCTACAAGCGCAAGATCGCGGCCTGGCGCGACGAGATCGGGACGCTAAAGCTGGTCCTTGTCATCGGTGTCATTGATGAGGATGCCGATGAGGGCTGCGTCGCTCTCGGTCCTGTGATGGCCACTGCATCGCCCGATTTCGATACCGCCCCGACCCGGCCCGAGGATCCGGCGCTGATCCATTTCACGTCCGGCACGACGGGGCGGCCGAAAGGCGCGGTCCATGTCCACGAGGCGGTACTCTACCACGCCTTCTCAGGGCAGTGTGCACTGGATCTGACGCCTGAGACGACCTATTGGTGCACCGCCGATCCCGGCTGGGTCACCGGCACGTCCTACGGGATCATCGCGCCGCTGGTTCAGAGGGTGAAGATGATCGTGGACGAGGCGGAATTCGACCTGGAGCGCTGGTATAGCACGATCGAGCGGGAAAAGATCGAAGTCTGGTATTCCGCGCCAACTGCGATCCGGATGATGATGCGCTCTGGCGCTGATGTGGCAAAGCCGTATGACTTTTCCTCGCTGAGGTTCCTCGCCAGCGTGGGAGAGCCGTTGAACCCCGAGGCGGTCGTCTGGTCGGAGAACGTGTTCGGCCAGCCGTTTCACGACAATTGGTGGCAGACCGAGACCGGCGGGATCATGATCGCCAACCTGCCCGGTATGACGGTCAAGCCCGGCTCGATGGGCAAGCCGATGCCGGGGATCGAGGCCGGCATCGTCGAACGCGAGGGTAATACGCTAAAGGAACTCGGCACCGGCGAAATCGGCGAACTGGCGCTCCGGCCCGGCTGGCCGTCGATGATGCGGGCCTACCTGAACGAACAGGCGCGCTACGACAAGTGCTTCGTGGACGGCTGGTATCTGTCGGGCGACCTTGCCACGCGGGACGAGGACGGGTATTTCTGGTTCGTCGGACGGGCCGACGACCTGATCAAGACCTCCGGTCACCTGGTTGGGCCCTTCGAGGTGGAAAGCGTGTTGATCGAGCACCCGGCGGTGGCCGAAGCAGGTGTTATCGGCCTGCCGGACGAAACCGCAGGCGAGATCGTGAAGGCCTATGTCACGCTGAACCCAGGATTCACGGCCGACGTGGCGCTGGAGCGCGCATTGCGCGGCCATGCTCGCAAAAGGCTTGGCCCGGCCGTTTCTCCGCGCGTGGTGGTGTTCCGCGAAAACCTGCCCAAGACCCGTTCTGGCAAGATCATGCGGCGGCTGCTCAAGGCGCGGGAACTGGGCCTGCCGGAAGGTGACATTTCCACTCTGGAGACCGATGAGAAATGAGAGCGCCCGACAAACCCAAACTTGACCGAAACCATGTTCTTGCGCTGCTCCGCGACATGATCCGTGTCCGCCGTTTCGAGGACAAGTGTGCCGAACTCTACACCCAAGAGAAAATCCGCGGCTTCCTGCATCTCTATGACGGGGAAGAGGCAATTTCCGCCGGGGTCATCCCGGTTCTCGGACCGCGGGACCGGGTTGTCGCCACCTATCGCGAGCACGGGCACGCGCTGGTACGCGGTGTGCCCATGACAAAAATCATGGCCGAGATGTATGGCAAGGCCGAAGGCTGCTCGGGCGGGCGCGGTGGTTCGATGCATGTTTTCGATACCGACACCAATTTCTACGGCGGCAACGCGATTGTGGGCGGCGGCCTGCCGCTGGCGACGGGCCTCGCGCTGGCGGACAGGATGCAGGGTGCGGACAAGGTGACGACCTGTTTCTTTGGCGAGGGCGCCGTTGCGGAAGGCGAATTTCACGAGGCGATGAACCTGGCTGCACTCTGGTCCCTGCCGGTTCTTTTCGTCTGCGAGAACAACGGCTATGCGATGGGTTCGGCGCTGGCCCGGACCGAGGCAGAAACCGATATCCATGAGAAGGCAGCCTCCTACGGGCTGGAGGCGCGCCAGATCGATGGCATGGATGTCGTCGCGGTGGAGGCGGCCGCGCGCAAGGCGATCGGCAAGATCCGCGAGACCGGCAAACCGATTTTCCTCGAGTGCAAGACCTACCGGTTCCGTGCGCATTCCATGTTCGACGCGCAGCTCTACCGTGATAAAGCCGAGATCGAGGAGTGGCGCAAGCACGGCCCGATCGTCCGCTTTCAGGGCTGGCTGCTGGAGAACCACCTGATCCACGAGAAAGACGTGACCCAGATCGAAACGGACGTCGATGCCGAGATCGCCAGCGCCGTGGCTTTTGCCGAGGACGGAACATGGGAGCCGGTCGAACGGCTGTCGCAGCATGTGCTTGGCCCCGCGCCCGCCCCCCCGGAGCCAACGAAGCCCTCGGGCGAGCTTGTGGAAATCACCTACCGCGAGGCGGTGAAGCAGGCGATTCGCGACGCGATGATCCGTGACGACAGGGTCTTCCTGATGGGCGAGGATGTGGGGGCCTATGGCGGCTGCTATGCGGTCTCGAAAGGCTTGATGGCGGAATTCGGAGAGGAGCGCATCCGCGACACGCCGCTATCGGAAAGCGGGTTCACGGGCGCGGGCATCGGCGCGGCGGCAGCCGGGATGAGGCCGATCGTCGAACTGATGACCGTCAATTTCTCGCTGTTGGCCCTCGACCAGATCATGAACACTGCGGCGACGATCCGGCACATGTCGGGCGGGCAATTCGGCGTCCCGCTGGTGATCCGTATGGCAACCGGGGCGGGCAAACAGCTCGCGGCGCAGCATTCGCACAGCCTGGAGGGATGGTATGCCCATATTCCGGGGCTGAAGGTTCTGGCCCCCGCCACGCTGGAGGACGCGCGCGGCATGCTCTGGACAGCACTTCAGGACCCTGACCCTGTGCTGATCTTCGAGAACGTCATGCTCTACAACATGACGGGCAAGATCGACAGCAACGCCGGTGCGGTCGACATCTCGAAAGCCGAGTTGCGGCGTAAGGGGCGCGATCTGACCCTCATCACCTATGGCGGGTCGCTGTTCAAGACGTTGCAGGCGGCGGAGGATCTGGCGGGTGACGGCATCGAGGCCGATGTGATCGACCTGCGCAGCCTTCGCCCGCTGGATGACGCGACGATTATGGCCTCCGTTGCCAGGACGCACCGCGCGCTGATCGTGGACGAGGGTTGGCGCAGCGGATCATTGGCCGCCGAGGTCTCGGCCCGGATCATGGAACAAGCCTTCTGGTCGCTCGATGGGCCGGTGGAACGGGTCTGTTCGGCAGAAGTCCCGATCCCCTATCCCAAACACCTGGAAGACGCCGCGATCCCGCAAGTGCCCGGTATCGTCGCGGCCGCAAAGACCATGATGGGGCGGGCCTGATGGGTATCTTCACCATGCCATCGCTCGGGGCCGACATGGAGGCGGGCACACTTGTCGAGTGGCTGGTGAAACCGGGTGACGAGGTGCATCGAGGCGATGTGCTCGCAGTGGTCGAGACCCAGAAGGGCGCCATCGAAATCGAGTGTTTCGAAGACGGCAGAGTGCTGGAATTGCAGGCCGATCTGGGTGCGGCCCTGCCCGTGGGCGCGCCTCTGGCGCTGATCCTTGGTCCCGGCGAGGCTGCGCCAGAACCAAAGGAACCCGAAGCGCCGGCTGCTGACACCAAGCCCGAAGCTGTGCCCGCCCAAGCCCTTGCCGACACCCCCGAAGTCGCACCCGATCCAGCGGTTGCGATCCCACTGCCCCACGGTGCCACCGCTGCCTCGCCCGCCGCGCGTGCCCGGGCCAGTGAACTTGGCATCGACCTGGCGACGATCACAGGAAGCGGACCGGCGGGTGCTGTCCTGCTGAAGGATCTGGAGGTACGAAAGTCGTCCGCGGCGATAGTACAGACCGCCTCTCCGATGCTGGAAATGCGCAAGGCCATCGCCGCTGCGATGGCGCGATCCAAGCAGACGATCCCGCATTTCTACCTGTCAGAGACCATCGACGTACAACCCGCGCTCGAGTGGGTGGAAGCCCGAAACGCCGATCGGCCGCCCTCGGACCGGCTGCTTCTGGGCGCGCTGTTCGTGCGGGCCACGGCGCTGGCTGCCGCCAAGGTGCCATCGGTGAACGGCCAGTTTGTCGATGGCGCCCTGCGCCCGACCGACCGGGTGAATATCGGGGTCGCTGTGGCCTTGCGGGGGGGCGGCCTGGTCGCGCCGGCGCTGATCGATGCGGGCGCGATGTCCGTCGACGAGACGATGTCAGGCATGCGTGACCTGGTCTTCCGCGCGCGGGCCGGGAGGCTCCGATCCTCGGAAGTGACCGAAGGTACGATCACGATCTCCAGCCTCGGCGCAGTCGGAGCAGAGGCGATGGCCGGCGTGATCTTTCCGCCGCAGGTCGCGCTGGTCGGTCTGGGGGCGTCCAAGCTGCGCCCCTGGATCGTGGAAGGCGCGGTCGTGCCACGAACAGTTGTCACCCTGACCCTGTCCGTCGATCACCGCGTGAGCGACGGCCGACAGGCCGCGCGTTTCATCGCGGAGTTCCAATCTCATATCGCTTCGCCGGAGACACTATGACCAAGGAAGACATTCGCACCGCTTTCATCGAAGAGCTGCTCGACATCGCCCCCGATATCGACCCGGACACCTTGGGCGAGGACGATCACCTGCAGGACGATCTTGAACTCGACTCTATGGATGTCCTGAACCTGGTGACCGCGCTGCATCGGAGGCTGAATGTCGACATCCCGGAAACGGATTATCCGCAAATCGCCACATTGGCGCTTGCGGTGTCTTATCTGACCGCCCGTGTGACGTGATCGACGCCAAAGGCTTACCCGGATTGTGTCGCAATTTGACCGTCGTCAATGCGGGGCGGATCTTTCACCGGGACAATCGAATGGCGGTTTCAGGACCCCAAAGGAACGACCCGACCACCTACGCTAACACATTCTCCGCGTGATCTCTCATCACCTCAGCCCTCTTGAGAGGGACCCATGACTGATGCGGCCATGTGAGCCGCCAACCTAGGGAAAGACACCCATGCGCGCGATGGTCTTGGAAAAACAGAACGCCCCGCTGGTCTTCCGCGATCTGCCGGACCCCGCCCCGGGACCGGGCGAAGTGCGGCTCAAGGTGGAAGCCTGCGGCGTCTGCCGCACCGATTTGCATATTCTCGATGGCGAGCTCTCCCATCCCAACCTCCCACTGATACTGGGACACGAGATCGTCGGGCGCGTCGACGCGCTTGGCGCGGGTGTCGACGGTCTGACACTGGGCCAGCGGGCCGGGGTGCCTTGGCTTGGCCGCACATGCGGGACATGTCCGCATTGCCGCGCACATCGCGAGAACCTCTGCGACGCACCTGAATTCACTGGCTACGACCGAAACGGTGGATATGCCGAACTCTGCGTGGCCGACGCCGGATATGTCTTTCCTCTGCCCGACGATGCGGACCCGGTGCGACTGGCACCGCTGCTTTGCGCGGGGCTGATCGGGTACCGCACGTTGAAACTCGCCGGTTCCGCCGAGCGTATCGGGTTTTATGGGTTCGGGGCGGCGGCGCATATCCTGTGCCAGCTCTGCGTCTGGCAGGGCAAAATGGTTTATGCCTTCACCCGGCCCGGCGACCAGTCGGCGCAGGCCTTCGCCCGTCGTCTGGGCGCGGTCTGGGCAGGGTCGTCCGACGACAGCCCGCCCGAACCACTGGACGCCGCATTGATTTTTGCGCCAGTCGGCGCGCTTGTTCCGAAGGCGCTGAAGGCGGTGCGCAAGGGCGGCTGTGTCGTGTCGGGCGGCATCCACATGAGCGACATTCCTACCTTTCCCTACGCCGATCTTTGGCATGAACGGGTCATCCGTTCGGTTGCAAACCTGACGCGCAGCGATGGCGAGGAGTTCCTGCCGCTGGCCATTGAGGCCGGCATAGAGACCGAAACCACGATCTATCGCCTTGAACAGGCCAATCTTGCGCTGGATGACCTTCGCTCCGGGCGCTTCACCGGGGCCGCCGTTCTGGTTCCCTGATGCGGCCGATTTCCGACAATCTGGCGTATACCGAACAGCTCGCGCGGCCGGGGCTGCGAGGATTTTTGTGACAGGTCACGGCGCAGAGGAGTCACTGATGGTTGCCGGACATCAGGGATTTTTCTGCCACGCCCCAAAAGTCCCCCTGCACCGCAAAATCGGTGCAGGCGATGCTTTAGCAGGTGCCTTTACCCTGTCTCTCGCTTTCTCGTGGCGATGGGCTGAACAGGACCTCAAATGGGGCATTGCAGGTGCTGCCGCTACAGTTGGCCCCGAAGCGGCCACGTTTTGCGGCCCCTGCGAAACCAAAGCCTTGTTGCCCCAATGCCGATTGGAGAATTGTTAGGATCACTGGTGTTGTGTGACGATCAACAAATCTCTTGATTGCTCAAGCTATCGGATCGGAACCCAATATCCGATGCGGCTCATTTGAGCATCCTGATCCGCTAAATCTCATGATAAACTGGCCAGTGAGAATAGACTGTGTCATTGGTGCGCCTGATAATCGACAACGCGCTGGGTCGCCACCAGAAGAGCGGATGAAAGGCAAGCCACCTTGCCTACCCCGATACAGTCGTCGCTGTCCCGCGACACATGCTCCCGCCCGGCACCATGCAGTCTACGAAGTGTAGCCGTTTCTCGACCGGGCATACCTCTGCATCCTTCATCGCCTCAATCCACACCGCCACAGCCCGCAATTTTCTGTTTGCAGGGGGCCCTTTCCACAGTTTCGCATCGCCGTGCGAGAAGATGCCATGCTCCTGATCCTGTGCGCATTGACCGCCATCAATGACGGCGCGGCCCGCGTGTCACAGTTTGTTGCAAGACTGACTGAGGAGAACGGGATTTGGACAAATATCTGATCTGGTACGAAGACCTGCGGCGTGGCGATGTCGCAGTCGTGGGCGGCAAGAATGCCTCGTTGGGCGAGATGATTTCAACCCTCACCGCCAAAAACATTCGCGTGCCAGACGGCTTTGCCACGACAGCCGAAGCTTATCGCGGCTTCATCGCGGCCAACGGTCTGAAACAACTCATCACCGAGCGGATTGATGCGCTTGATGCCGGACGCACGACGCTGCACGAGGCCGGTGCGGCCATTCGGACCGCAATAACCGCCGGCGAATGGCCTAGGGAAACGGCGGAAGCGATATGCGCCGCCTATCGAGACCTCGCGAAACGCAGTGGCCAAAAAGAGCCATCGATTGCCGTCCGGTCTTCCGCCACGGCCGAGGACTTGCCAGATGCAAGTTTCGCTGGACAGCAAGAGACCTTTCTCAACATCACCGGAGAGGCGGCGCTGCTCGATGCATGCCGCCGATGCTATGCGTCGCTCTATACCGACCGGGCAATTAGCTACCGTCAAATTCTGGGATTCGGTCGGACGGACGTCGCCTTATCGGTTGGCATTCAGCTCATGGTCCGCTCTGACATCGGCAGCTCAGGCGTCATGTTTTCGATAGACACAGAGAGCGGGTGTGACCGTTTCGTGCTGATAAACGGTGCGTGGGGGTTGGGGGAGAACGTTGTGCAAGGCGCGGTGAACCCAGACGAATTTCAGGTCTTCAAGCCCTTCCTGGACGATACCGGCCGACTGCCAATCGTTTCCAAGACACTGGGCACGAAAGAGATCAAGATGATCTATGGCCAGGCTGGTGAAGCGGCGACGCGCAACGTGCCGACCTCGGTGGCTGAACGCGAGCGCTTCACATTGAGCGATGAAGAGGCCGTGGAACTGGCCCGATATGCGAAGACCATCGAGGCGCATTACGGCGTCGCCATGGACATGGAATGGGCAAAAGACGGCAAGACCGGTGAGTTGTTCATCGTTCAGGCGCGCCCTGAAACTGTACAGTCACGCAAGTCTGGGGCAGTGTTCCAGTCATTCAACGTCACACCGTCAGGCAAGCTGATGGTACAGGGCCTGAGTGTCGGGAATGCAGCGGCTGCGGGCCGGGTTTGCCTGATCCGCTCAGCGCATGAGATCGACCGCTTCGTTGATGGCTCGGTGCTCGTCACCTCGACCACCGACCCCGACTGGGTGCCGATCATGAAACGTGCCGCCGCCGTCGTCACCGACCACGGCGGACGAACATCGCACGCTGCCATCGTCAGCCGAGAACTGGGACTTCCGGCAGTCATCGGCACTGGTAGCGCAACCCATATCTTACACGAAGGTCAGGACGTTACCGTCTCCTGCGCCGAAGGTGAAACCGGAGCGGTCTATGATGGGCTGGGACACATCGAGGTCAGCGACATCTCACTTGACGACGTGCCTCAGACACGAACCGGCGTGATGCTGAATATCGCCAACCCTTCGGCCGCAGTCCGTTGGTGGCGGCTCCCGGTGGACGGCGTCGGATTGGCACGGATGGAATTCCTGATCAGCAACGAAATCAAGGTACATCCGCTGGCCCTGCTAAACCCTGACCAGGTGAAGGACGCGACGGAGCTTCGCGCCATTACCGAACTGATAAAGGGATACCAGGACGGACCCACCTATTTCACACAGCGGCTGGCTATGGGTCTGGCGCGGATTGCCTCCGTCTGGTATCCGAAACCGGTGATTGTCCGACTGAGTGATTTCAAGTCGAATGAGTACGCCGACCTTCTCGGCGGCCGTCACTTTGAACCATCGGAAGAAAACCCGATGATCGGCCTCAGAGGCGCAGCGCGCTACTATTCGGCTTTCTACCGCGATGCCTTCGCGCTGGAATGCGCCGCGCTGAAGCGGCTGAGGGACGAGATGGGCTTTACCAATGTCATCGCTATGGTGCCCTTCTGTCGCTCCCCCGAAGAGGCGGACAAGGTGCTGGAGGTAATGGACGCGAATGGCCTCCGACGCGGAGAGAATGGTCTCGAAGTCTATGTGATGACCGAGATTCCATCGAACGTGATCCGGGCCAAGGAATTCTCCGAGCGGTTTGACGGCTTTTCCATCGGATCAAATGATCTGACCCAACTCACGCTGGGCGTCGATCGCGATAGCGAAGCGCTGGCCGATGTGTTCCGCGAGCGCGACCCGGCGGTGCTCTGGATGATCGAGACCGCCATTCTGCGCGCACACGAGGCCGGACGGAAGATCGGGCTCTGTGGTCAGGCGCCCAGCAATGATCCGGATTTCGCACGCCTGCTGGTAAGCGCCGGGATCGACACGATCTCCGTGACGCCGGACAGCTTTTTGAACGTCAAACGCAATGTGGCACAGGCCGAGAAGGATGACCTCAGCGAGGGTCAGGCTTGATAGTACTCTGAAGGCCGCCTCCATTTCAGGGACTGGATGGAAAACCCGCTCCAAGTCGCGCAGCGGCCCCGGCTGTCATACTCCATTCCAATTCGGAGACGGCATGCCTTTCGGTCAATAGGTCGTTGACGGAAGTCAATGCGAGGCGACGACCTCGGCGCAATATGTCACCAAAGCAAGAGTGGAGGGTCCGATGGCCATGGTTTTAGGAAAAGTTGCATTAGTCACCGGCGCGGCAGCTGGGATCGGTCGTGCAACGGCACAGAAATTTGCCGAGGAGGGTGCCAAGGTCGTGGTGTCCGACATAGATCAGCCGGGAGGCGAAGAAACCGTATCGCTGATCAAGAATCATGGCCGCGATGCCGTGTTCGTCAGGGCGGACGTTTCCAGACCCGAAGACGTCGAAAGACTGATTGATGAAACGGTCAGGTCCTACGGACGCCTCGACTGCGCATGCAACAATGCCGGTATCGAAGGGAAGATCGCTCCGCTGGCGGATCAGACAACTGAGAACTTCGACGCGATATTGGGTGTCAACCTGCGCGGCACGTTTCTCTGTCTTCGAGCCGAGATCCGGCAGATGCTAAGGAACAGAGGCGGCGCCATCGTCAACTTGGCCTCGGTCGCCGGTCTCGTCGGTTTCCCCGGGCTTTCACCCTATACCGCATCGAAACATGCGGTGAACGGCCTGACAAAGAACGCAGCACTTGAATATGGGAAACTGGGGATACGGGTGAACTCGGTTTGCCCCGGAGGAATTGACACCCGCATGCTCGACTCGCTTGCTGAGCAGAGCACAGGCGGCGCACAGTCCACGCGGGAGATGATGGACCCCCTGCATCCGATCGGGCGGATCGGCACGCCCGAGGAAGTTGCGGAACTGATCGTCTGGCTGTGTTCGGACCGTGCCGGTTTCATGAGCGGTGCCAATGTACCCGTCGATGGTGGATTTGTAGCTCAATAGCATATCGCATCCCGGCGACATACAAAGCACCCTGCCCTGCTTGTGAGTATACGCTCAGCCGGTGCCCTAGGTGGCGAGGTTTGACACCACGGGTGCGCAGAGGCTGGGCATGAGGTCGTCGATGCGGCTTTTTGGATGTCCGTCGAACAGCGCCCAGTTCTCGGCTCCGGCGTCGTGCCCGGCAAAGCGGGCATTCTTTCGCGTAAGAGCGATTTTTCTAATCTGGTTCTCGACCGGGTTGGTGTCCAGCGCCAGCGGGATGCCGGTCTGGTCCCAGACCAGAACCTTGACCCTGTCTGCCCGCTTGGCTCAGAACACGAAAGCCGCGCCGCTGAACGGATCGACGCCCATCGTCTCCTGCACCAGCAGCGCCAGCCTGTCGATATCCTTCCGGAAATCCGTCGGGCGTGTGGCCGCATATACGCGCAGTCCACCCGCCAGTGAGATCATCGCGCCGCCACCCGGATCGCACGGACCATCCATGTCGGCTTGTCCTCGTCGTTCCCTGACCGCGGGCGGAAGACGACGCCATCCAAAGAGCCGTCCAATCCTGTCTCATCTCGGCAGGAGGTGATCGGCGAAGCGCTAACGCTTGTGGGTCAGGCACCCCGCATCCCTGCCTGCGAAAATCGGTGGCACAGGTCCATTCCGCGACCCGGGCGGTTCCCGCTGCACCGAGGAACTTCGCAAAGACACGGCCCAACTCCGCCAGAATATCCGCAATGAGACTGTGGCCTGAGCGCTACACACGGGTGCCGCTGCGTGATAGTCCGCACTCGCCTCCCCGAATGCGGTGGCGAGGCGATCATCGAGGGCGCCACGTTCCGCAACGCGCTCCAGTTCGTATTCCGCCGGGAAACGCCACATCCGCAGAACCCAATCGACGACCGGACCATCACCGTTCAGGGCAAGGCTCGCGTCGCTTTGGGTTACCGGCAACATGTCGCGGTAAATTTCAGGTGCCGCTGGTTGGTTCAGTTCCAGTTCGCGGGCCGTCAGGCCCCTGCGGAGCGCAACCGTGCTCAGGCCCATGTCGTCGTATTTGACGGCACGTTTCAGCTTTCGCCAGTGTCGCCTCAAAGAAACACATAGCGCCCTGCGTCTCGATGACCTCGACGGGATCATCAGTGGCGAACGCATGGTCCGAGGAAAGGGATTGGATCGTTTCGGCCTGTTCCATCGCCCCCCGTTGGCAGTGCCAGTGTCACCCACGACCGGTCGGTACCACATTGACGCCACGCAATGCCATAACCCCGCCAACATGCGATGTTTGAACGAAATTTCGCTTCAAAGAGGGAGCAAGGAGCAATGGCAGAAACATCGTTGTAGCCACGGGCGGCTCGGATACGGGACACCGCGCGGTCGACTTTGCCGCCACATTGTCGAAGACGTTTACCATTGCCAAGCAAAGCGTCTGTAAATCTAGGGGCGCTTCAGTGGGAATACGCCACTTACAGTGAATTTCTCCATTCTCGTCAGCTCAATAAGACTTTTTGACTCAAAAAGATCCAGTCAAGAGCGCAAGCGCATTAGAGGCTGCGGACGTACCTGTAGACCCTGCATTGAGTTCGGACCGTATGAGAAAAAGCTTCACGAGGTCCTCTCTTTTTTCAGGGTCTGAAAATTGCGCGACCTCAGCGTTTCCAAAATATTGTTTGGCTTTGTCTTTAAAAATCGTCAGCTGTTGGTCCAAATCCAATGTGCTGACAGAACTCGGAAGTCCAAGCGCAGTTTGCAGTACAGACCTCACAGCTTCATTTCCCATAACTGAGTACCAACGACCGTTTTCCGTCGTATCTTTATTTGCAATTTCTGTCAGCTCTGTCTCAATATTTAGAGCAAGCCGCATGTCATCATTTTGCTCTCCAACGGCAATTTCAAATTGCTTATTTTGGTAAGAAGAAATGATCTCGTCCGGAAAATCACTCAGTACAGTGTTCGGGATGTCGAAATTTCCAAACCCGAATGCTTCTGAAAATTTAAAGTAGCGTTTGTCGGACAGCTTATTGGAAAGTGAATCTGAATCTAGTGTTCCCTCGTCTAAAACACGTTCGATGAAGTACTTGTTGTTGATGTCATCATCCAACCCGAATGCTCCCAGAGCAACTTTGAGAAGGCGGAAATTGGACACCAGTTCCTCGGCTGACTTTACCTCCGCGATATTCTCGCGGAAGTAATCGATGTCGCGCTTGATTTCAGAGGAGGCGTTGAACGCCTCTTGCTGGTTGTCCTTTGTGCGTTGAAGGACAACCCATCCAGCGTAGCCACCAAATGGAACAACAGGCTGATAGCTCATTGATATTTAGCGGCCGACAAGAGCCGTTCTTCTCTTGGAATGAGCGCGCGAAGCAACTTGAGTGCTTGGTAATACTGATCGTTTTGGATTTCAGCCGTCGCAGTGTTCAAAATTTTGCGGCTGTCGGGGTCTGTTAGAACCTGACTAAGCTGCTCAATGCCACGCATAAGCTGAATGCGCGCATCTTTTGGCTCAGCGTCGCCCGAGAGGACGAGTTGCGCTATATAGCACACTCTGCGAACTGGAGTGTTTACTTCTTCAGGGTGTATCGCATCGCGTAGCCTGAGGATGTTTGCATTTGGCGTCACGATTGAAAGCCGGGACCGTCGATCTCCATTTTCAATCACGGCACCGTTGATCAGAACCCGTTCTTTTGGGCCGAGTTTTAGTACGAGGCCACTCATTTACTGACCCTCCCGATGCAAGCCGCGCATAATGGCTGTGTTAATGTCAATGAGAGCTGTCTCATTGGCTTTTTTAGAAAGAATCGCTGATGTGTGTTGAGCTGTGAATTGAGCAAGATAAAAGATTTTTGCTCTGAGCTCTTTTGGGAGTTGATTGTCTTTATCAGCAACACTGGAGGCGAGGAGCGTCCAGAGGCGACGATTGTCGTAAAGAGCTTTTACATAATCAGGGTAAGACGTTTTCTTATCTTCTGAGGCTTGGCGCAGACGGTGCGTAATGCGCGCGAAAGCCTCGTACTCGGTGCCGCGAGGTGTACGAATTGGGGCGGTGGTATTGGAATAGGCCGTTCGGGCCATTTGGAGAGCGTTCACGTCGTATCCTTCCGGTGACAATGAATTCTACAGCGCGGGTTTTACCGCGGTGAAAACCGGGCGCCGATCTGGCGCCCGGAAGGTTGCTCTTAGCCGAAGAGCGACAGGATCGACTGCGGTGCCTGGTTTGCGATCGAAAGAGACTGCACGCCCAGCTGTTGCTGAACCTGAAGCGCCTGAAGTTTGGCAGAAGCCTCTTCCATATCCGCGTCAACCATAGAGCCAATGCCGGACGTCAATGCATCGGTCAGGTTGGAGATAAAGGTCGATTGGGTTTCAATGCGACCTTGGGCCGAACCAAACGACGCGGCTGCGTCGATCGAGTTGTTGATAAGAGTCTCGATGTTCCCAAGAGCCGCATCAGCGCCTGAATTGCTGGTTACATCAATGCTGTCGAGCCCGAAAAGACCACCAGAGGCTTTACCGCCTTCGTTACCAGTAACGGAGAAAGCAAGAGAAGACCCGGCATTATCGACTTTCAAAGACCACTGTCCAGTGGTTGCGTCCTTGGCTACGGTTGTGCTGATGTCTGCAAGGCCAGCCGAGTCAATTGCCGTTTTCAACCCCTTGGCGACGTCCTCCATTGATTCGCCTTTACCGGCGACATAGTTGTAGGAACTTCCGCCGACAGTGACTTTGTAGCCATCACCGTCCTTCACAGCGGCTGAAGTCGAAAGAGCAATGTTTTCTGCACGTTCGTCGATGTCACCAGATGTTGCCGTCAGAGAGCCGGTGCCATTTAGGGTTGTGATCAAGACATCACCGTCACCTGCTGTCGTCTCGCCCACGCTCACAGAAACACCTTCGAAGGCCTTGGTGGAACTGACTGTCAGCGTACCGTCACCATTGCCAGTCGCTGTCACGCCTTCGATGCCGAGACCATTGATGAGACCAGCAAGACCATCTCCAACGTCAGCAACGGCTGTGCCGGTGGCAGTAAAGCTGACCTCAATGCCGGCGACGCTCAAGGTTGCCACGTCATTCGCAGCCCAGGTGTTGCCGACCGTCACAATTGCAGTATTTGCGGTATTGGACACAGCTGCGGCAGACGCGGTTGCGTTGGATGCGAGAGATGTACCCGAACCATAGGTCCCTGCACTGGTGGAAAGATCCATGCGATTTACTGTGATGTCCGAGGCCGTCACAGTCCCGTCAGAAGCACGGTCCAAAGAGGACAAGATTTTAACGTCGTCGGTGCCTTCAACAAGGCTCAGACCATTGAACTGGGCTGCGCCGATGACCGATTTCACCTGACCGACCAAAGCGTCAATATCGGTTTGGATTTTTGCGCGATCGACGTTTTCTTCCTGAGACGCCACAACTTTTTCTTTGATGTTGGTCAAAAGGTCGGTGACCGTCTCGGAGGCTTGAGCGGCAACAGAAAGCGTTGATTCACCGAGGGCAAGACTGTCAGAGATTGCGTTGAAACCGGCAACATCCGATTCCATGACTTTCGAAATGGCCCAGACCGAAGAGTTGTCCTTGGCGGATGCAACATCTTTACCGGTCGAGATCATGCTCTGAGTCTTGGAAAGATTAGAGTTGATGGAGTTCAAGGTTTGCAGCGCAACCATTGCGCCATTGTTGGTCAGAATGCTGGACATAGCATAATTTCCTTTGATCTAGGGACGCGTTTTGCGCCGCATGAGTTTCGAGATCCACCCCCACGGGCAGGTTCAGGATCGTCATTCTGACTGATTACGGATGACCGCTTCCGGTCTACCGTGCCACCCCCTCGGGATGCACTCTGATCTATGAAGCTTAAAGGCTAAGAGTTCCCTAAGCTGTTCCGAATTGATGCTTCTAATTTGAGGCAAAAATCGGGCAAACACTTATGCTTTTCTCTTCATGGTTAACGACTTATTGCCAATCGGGATGGTTTTCCCTGCGGGCCCATAGGCCGTGAAGCTGCGTGATGTATTGCGCAACGAAAGCAATTTTTCCCGCGCAGATCTGATCCCCTTTGCAGACGCCATAAGAAGACGACTGTTGTGCTCTGAGCGCTGCTTCAACGCCTTTAAATCAGATGGAGAGATCTGCGCTTTGGCCACCATGACAAGAAGCGATTCTTTGGTCTTCGAGAGTTTTTCGAGAGTCGAAAAGTCGCTTTTGAGAATCGCGGCCTTTTCTTTATCCAAAAGATCTAACAGCGCTGCAGCCGGCCGAAAGGCATCAAGAAGTGCCATTTATACTCTCCTTTAAAGCGTCAAATATGTGTTCCGCGAGACCGATTCCGCCAGCTTCAACAATCTTTTCTGCCTGAGCCTGAACCAAAAAGGAGGAAAATTGATCTTCGCCCGTTCCGCCTCCGAATGTATCTGGCGTTTCACCGAATCCAGCAGTTTTCAACATTTCGGCAAGAAATGTTGCCTCGAGCTTATTCGCAGCATCCTGCAATTTTTCCTCTTGGGACCTCTTTAAAGTCTGACTGTGTTGGATCGCATTGATTGCGTTCGGGGTCATGGGCGGGTCGCTCCAATTCGAAGTATTTTTCGACTCATACCCCCCATTCGGTAAAGAAGCGGTAACCACTCGCGGAGGATAGTGACATCACGGCGAAAGAAATCCCGGATGCAAGAAATGCAATTACAGACTTTAGACTTCGCAGCGATTGCGCGCACTGACGGTCAAAACCGTTCCCAAAACACACCTGTGCCAGGGGATATTTTGCCCGAACATCCCTTTGCCTCCGTTTTCGGGGGACAAGGCGACACAGCAAAACCGGAGGTGAAGCAGGGTGGCGGTGACGCGGCTATGCCCGGCGTGGCTATGGTTGCGGGGCATGGTCAAATGATGCAAACCTCCGCCAAGGATGTCTTTGATGGGCTGACGGTTGTTGCGGGTGAGCGCACCACGACGAACGACGAAAGCTATGAACTGAGTGACACGCCAGACGACGGTTTTGCGCCTGAGACCATTCCATTTGATGGACGACAGGTCGACAAAGCTCTGTTAGTTCAACCTTTTACAACAACCTCTGTTGAGGTACGCTTTGCACCGCAAGGAGATGATCGGCCCAATACTCCGCTTTCCGTGACGTCATCCGAGGTCGACAACACCCCGTCTTTCACCAAAAACATTGAGTTGGAATCCAAAGAAGACGCCACGCAAAATCCGGCTGACGAAATCGCCGATCTCTTTTTGGGTAAGGCAGAGGCTGATTTCCCCGTAGAACAAACCGGGAATGAGGTGCATTCGGCCCAGAACGGCCAAAATGGGTCAGGGAGTTTAGATTTCCTCAATCACCCTGAAAACCAGGGTAACACGCCTCAAGCCACGGCGACACCAAGCCACACCAGCGAAGTCTCCACAGGAGAGATGACTGGACAGGGACGCTCTTTTGATGCTGCTGCGTACAAAAATGAGTCCCTCAAATCCACAGTCGCGCGTTCAAAAACCATACACTTGGAGCCTTCCAAAGACGGTGAACTCAAAATAAGCCGTAATGAAACAGTGCTTTTGGGCATGAATTTTGCGTCAGATGATGCGGTGCCGGATGTGGATCAATCCACGATTTCAAAAGCGGTTGAAAAGCCAAGCGCGCGCTCTGAGGCGGCAGGACATGCAAATGCCAAACCTGCGATCTCCTCCGTTCTTTTGCAGGCAGACACCACAACAGAGCAGACATCAGAATCTCAGTCGGACGACATCCTTACGGTGAAAGATGACAAGGTCCGATTGGATTCTGATCTGATCGGACCGAAAGTTGGCACCGAGCCTCTCAAAGCCACAGCGGGTCAAATCGGAACACTTCCAAACCCCTCCGGTCTAGAAAAAACGACGCTCACGCCACTCATGTCAGAGGGGGTGTCAGAGACTGCGAGCAGCATTGAGGCGCCAAAGGCCGCGACGGAAACGCAGACGTTCACCCAACAAAACACGCTGCAAGCGAAGGGTGGCACAGAACAATCCGCTACCGCTCACGTCGCCACTCAGCAAAATGACGGCGATGCGCACATCGGGCGTCATTCGGATGGGGCCGCGGCTGAGAAAGCGCGGCAGGACGGCGACGGGACCGACATTGCAACCCGCGCAACGGCGATACTCAGCACATCGACCGTGGCCCCTTCGGCTCTCGTCGTGTCTCAAATCACGCCGTTGACGCATGCGGAAGCAGAAGAGCTCAAGGCGGGCGTAGAGGGCATCTCCGAGAGGCTTGGCGAACAGGCGCATGTTCTGTCATCCGCCGATCGTGCGAATGAACCCAATTCCCCGGTCAGTATGGCAACAAAAGCGGACCTGCCAACTCGGGTCGCGATGCAGCTTGCCGATGCGGCACGGCAACTTCCTGATCGCCCTGTTGAAATCACTCTCTCCCCAGAAGAATTGGGCAAAGTCCGACTCTCTTTTCAGCTGTCAGAAAACGGAGCGATACATGTGGTGATTGCGGCTGAACGGGGTGAAACGCTTGATCTTTTGCGGCGCAACATCGACAGCCTGATGACCGAATTCCAAGATCTTGGATATGAGAACAGCGGGTTCTCCTTTCAGAGCTTTGATCAAGGATCTCAAGGGGGTGATCAACAAAAATTCGACAGTTCTGAAGGAACATCTGCGGAGAGTTTGAGCGCCACGCCTCCCGCCTCCAACCCACACATTCAGCCCGTGCGCCTTGCGCTTGATGCGACGTCCGGCATGGATCTTAGACTCTAAAGGAGTGTCAGATGACCAACACAATTACACCCGCGACGACCACGTCCTCCAGTTCGACAAGCTCGAAATTCTCGAACGCCAACGACACGTCAAGCGCCGTTGGGTCCGATTTTGATACGTTTCTCAAAATGCTGACCGTGCAAATGCAAAACCAAGATCCGCTTAACCCGATTGATTCGACCGATTACGCAACGCAGCTCGCGACATTCTCATCGGTCGAACAAGCGGTTTTAACCAATGATCTTCTAGAAAACCTCTCGGCTCAGCTTGGGCTTATGGGGTTTTCGCAATTGTCAGGCTGGGTCGGTATGGAGGCGCGCAGCGAAGAGGCCGCGTATTTCGATGGTTCACCGATCTCGATCAAATCCGATCCTGCCACTGCCGCAGACAAAACTGTTTTGGTCGTGCGCGATTCGAAAGGAAATGTTGTCCAACAGGTCACCATGGACCCAACCTCGGATGTTGTGGAATGGGCGGGCGTCGGTGACGATGGCGACCCATTCAAGACCGGGCTTTATCGTTTCGAACTCGAAAATTACAGCGGCGAAACCTATCTCTCCACCACATCTGTCGAAACCTATTCCCGCATTGTTGAAGCACGATTTGACGGAGGATCGACCATTTTGGTGCTGGAAGGCGGCAATGAAATTGATTCCGATTCCGTCACGGCGCTACGCGATCCAAGTTGATGTATTCGCGGGTTGCGACGTCTGCCCGACCTCCCTAAACTCCGACGATCCCGCGTTCGGAGACCGCATTGATGACATCCCCAGCCCATGACGCAGATGTGATGCCGCCAAAAGAGATTTTGGGTCAGGCGGACCGCATGATGATAGGGCAGATGGACTGGTCGCGTTTGTCTGGTGGCCGGACCAACGCCATTTGGCGCGGCGTCAGCCCAAGCGGTGATTGGGTGTTTAAGCTCTTTGACGAATCGCGCGCGAACCCTCTGTTCCCGAACGACCCCAAGGCCGAAATTGCCGCGCTTTGTGGCCTTAAAGGGAATGACCTTGCGCCTGAGTTCGTCGCCCAGTTTGCAACATCAAAGGGGCCTTGTCTGATCTACACCTACCTACCCGGCGCATCGGTGGCCAAAACCGATGGCTCGGTTCTCAGGGCGCTAGGGCAATTACATGCCCTGCCCGCCCCCCTTGGGATTCGGCAGGTTGATGTCAGCCCATCAACGCTATTGGCAGACGGAAATCGGTTTCTGAATGGGCAAACGACGGTCTTCGCCAAGCGACTGCGCAGCCACAGACCCGCTCTGCGCGATGTGCCGCCCATGCCGCCCGCGTTTCTTCACGGCGATCCAACGCCCGCGAATGCGCTGTCACGGGGCGGCATGATCCGGTTTGTCGACTGGCAATGCCCGGCACTCGGAGACCCGACAGCGGATTTGGCCATCGCGCTTTCGCCAGCCATGCATCACGTTTACGGTCAGGCCGAACTGAGCCTCGCGGATGAAATGTCCGCCCTTGAGAGCTATCCCAACCCGGAGATTGTGGATCGCTACCGACAGCTGCGCCCCTTTTTCAGGTGGCGTATGGCGGCCTATTGCGCTTGGAAAGCGACCATGGGCGAAGAGATTTACGCGCAAGCCGCCGAGGCAGAGCTCAGCTTAGAGCAAGCGCTATAACCGCACCGATCCCGGCCGCAACCGCACCGCCCGCCACCAGCCAAAGCGCCTGCTTTCTGTTCGAACGCGGCTCTACGGCTGGGGCCTTTTGCGTTTGTGCGATCAACAATGCCTCGGCCAACTGCGGTAATTTCGGGCCAAATCGCGCCAAAACAGTTGCCGTGCGCCACAAATCCCGTGTCAGCGCGCGTGGGCCGATGTTGGATTTGATATAGCTCTCGACCACGGGACGGGAGACTTCCCAAATGTTGATATGCGGATCAAGCGAACGCGATACGCCTTCGACAACCACCATCGTGCGTTGCAACAAAATCAGCTCGGTACGCGTTTCCATGCCGAACCGTTCCGTCACCTCAAACAGATAGGACAAGAGTCGCGCCATCGAAATCCGGCTCGCATCCATACCAAAAATCGGGTCGCCCACGGCACGAAGCGCACGGGCAAATTCATCAACATCCCGGTCAGCGGGAACATAGCCCGCTTCGAAATGAACTTCCGCCACGCGTTTATAGTCTTTTTTGATAAATCCGTAGATAATCTCGGCGTAAACGCGTCGGGTATACTCATCCAGCACGCCCATGATGCCAAAATCGAGCGCAATGACATCGCCATTTGCGGCGATCTTGAGATTGCCCTGGTGCATGTCCGCGTGAAAAAAACCATCGCGTAGTGCATGACTCAGGAACATCTGCAACACCTTGCTGCCAAGAGCGGCGCGATCATGCCCGGCGGCAATGATTTGGTCGATGTCGGAGGCCGTGATCCCATCGACCCATTCAAGCGTCATCACCCGGCGCGCCGACAGGGCCCAATCCACGGCAGGCACAGAGAAGCCCTCATCATGTGCGGTATTGGCGGCAAACTCAGACGCCGAAGAGCTTTCAAGGCGCAGATCCAACTCACCTTTCACCACGCCTTCAAAATGCGCAATCACTTCGGTGGGGCGCAGGCGGCGAGAGGCGGGGGAAAACTTTTCGATCAGGGATGCGGCGAAATAAAACGCATCCACGTCTTTGCGAAACGCTTTTTCAATACCGGGACGTAGCACCTTCACCGCAACCGACTGTCCGGTATCGGCGCGTACGGCCTTGTGGACTTGGGCGATAGAGGCCGCCGCCACAGGTTCGGAAAACTCCGAAAACAGTTCTGAGATGGGCTGCTGGAGTTCAGCCTCGACCATTTTGATCGCCACATCGCGCGGGAAGGGCGGCAGGTCGTCTTGGAGAACTTGCAATTGCTTGGCCAGATCGACCCCCACCACATCAGGTCGGGTCGATAGAATTTGGCCAAATTTTATATAGGCAGGTCCGAGCGCCGTGATCGCACGAGTCAGTGGCGGCAAGGTCTCGTCACCGCGATAGCCGAGCCAACGAAACGGCCAAACCACGGTTCTGGCAAAGATGCGAAAGGCACGCGGGGCCTCCATCGCATCCATGGCCTGTTTCATCGCGCCGGTGCGCTCCATCGTAGCCCCGGTACGGATCAGCCGCCAAATATTGTGGGGACCGCGCATTAGATTTTCCATCCCGAATGAAGCGCCGCAATGCCAAGGCTCAAATTACGATACTTCACATTATGAAATCCTGCGGCCTTTATCATATTCGCAAATGTTTCTTGGTCGGGAAACTTGCGGATGCTCTCCACCAAATACTGATAGCTGTCGCGGTCGCCGGCAATCATCTGACCCATGCGCGGGATGACGTTGAACGAGTAAAGATCATAGGCCTTTTGCATCGCAGGGTTGGGCAGTTGCGAGAACTCCAACACCATCAAACGTCCGCCAGGCTTCAACACCCGGTAAGCCTCAGACAGGGCATCTTCGATCCGGGTCACATTTCGAATGCCAAAAGAGATTGTGTAAACGTCGAATTGGTTATCCTCAAACGGCAAGGCCATTGCATCGCCCGTGACCCAATTCAGGCTCTCGGCCATCTGTTCGGCCTCAGCGCGTTTGCGGCCCGCAACCAACATCGACTCTGTCATGTCGAGCACAACGGCGCTTGCCCCCGGCGCGCGTTTGAGGAACCGAAACGACACGTCACCCGTGCCACCCGCCACATCTAAAAGCCGCTGACCGGGGCGCGGAGCGAGCCAGTCCATCAGCGCGTCTTTCCAAATCCGGTGAATGCCCATCGACATCACATCGTTCATAATGTCGTATTTCGAGGCCACGGAGGTAAAGACACCATGGACCATCCCGGCCTTTTGATCTTCGGCCACATCTTTAAAACCAAAATGTGTCGTCTTCTCGCCGGTATTGGTCATCGTGCTTGCACCTTTCTCGAAACTTACCCTTCTTATAGGCCTCATACCGGGCGTGACAATCGCATGTGGAAAACGGAGAGATCAAAATGCCGGAATTACCAGAGGTCGAGACGGTTCGTCGCGGGCTGGAACCCTCTATGGCGGGGGCGGTGATCGCGCGGGCCGAGGTCAATCGTCCCGATCTGCGCTGGCCCTTTCCCGAAAACATGGCCGCGCGGCTGACTGGCGCGCGTGTCGAGCGACTCAGACGGCGGTCGAAATACATCTTGGCCGATCTCGATACCGCTGAGACGCTTTTGATCCATCTGGGGATGTCGGGACGCATGACCGTGTCAGGCGACCCCCTAGGCCAATTCACCCATGAGCATCCGCAGTTGGAAAAGCACGATCATGTGGTCTTTCACATGGAAAATGGCGCGCGCGTGACGTTTAACGACCCGCGTCGGTTTGGGGCTATGGATTTGATGGCAACGGGCACGGAGGCGGCGCATCCGCTTTTGGCCAGGCTCGGGCCCGAACCTTTGGGCAATCAGTTTGATGAGGCGCATTTGATCGCTGCGTTTACAGGCAAAAACAGCCCGATTAAAACCGCGCTTTTGGATCAGCATATTGTCGCTGGGCTTGGCAATATCTATGTGTGCGAGGTGTTGTTTCGCGCGGGCATCCATCCGACGCGCAAGGCGGGTCAGATTGCCAAAGCGCGTGTCGCTTCACTTGTGCCAATCATACGCGACGTGTTGTCGGAGGCGATCGAAGCGGGTGGATCGTCCTTGAAAGATTTCCGTCAGGCGGATGGTGAGCTTGGCTATTTCCAACACAACTTTCGCGTCTATGGTCGCGAAGGCGCGCCTTGTGTCTCACCCGAGTGCACATCCGAGATTAAAAGGATCGTTCAGTCCGGGCGCTCGACCTTCTTTTGTCCAATCTGTCAGAGATGACTTGATCCCTCTGGGCCAAGTGTTAGGACTCCCCAAACTGCGATCCACTCATGGAGGGTGATATGGCCTACAAAACGCTTATTACAGAAATCAAAGATGACGTGGAACTGATCCGGCTGAACCGCCCTGATGCTCTAAATGCTTTGAATTCACAGCTTTTGTGCGAATTGGCCGATGCCGTCACCAAAGCCGACCGCGATCCGAAGGTCCGGGTGATTGTCATCACCGGATCCGAAAAGGCCTTTGCAGCGGGCGCTGACATTAAGGAAATGTCGGAAAAAACCTACGCCGATATGGTGACGGAGAATTTTTTTACCAACGATTCCAATGCCATTTTGGCCGCGCGCAAGCCGATCATCGCCGCGGTGTCTGGCTATGCACTGGGCGGCGGGTGTGAATTGGCAATGATGTGCGATTTCATCATTGCCTCTGACACAGCGAAATTTGGCCAGCCTGAAATCAATCTTGGCATCATCGCAGGCCTTGGCGGCACACAGCGATTGACGCGCTTTGTGGGAAAATCCAAAGCGATGGAAATGCATCTGACGGGCCGTTTCATGGATGCCACCGAGGCGGAGCGCTCGGGTCTTGTGTCGCGCGTGGTTCCGGCCAAAAACCTGCTTGAGGATGTGATGGCAACTGCCGCCAAAATTGCGGAGAAAAGCGCGATTTCTGTCGCCTCGGCGAAAGAGGCGGTCAATCGGTCATATGAAACCACCTTGACTGAGGGTGTGTTGTTTGAGCGCCGGGCTTTCTATGCGCTCTTTGCGACAGAGGACCAAAAGGAAGGTATGGCCGCCTTTTTGGAAAAACGCGCGCCACAGTTCCGCGACAAATAAAGCTATTTCTGGCTTCCCTTATGGGCGATTCTGCTCTATGGGAGGCCTCACATGCGCGTGGAGCCCGCTTAGGCTATGATTGTCCTGCCCTTAACCGGGTGTTGGGGGCCGTGTGCAACATATATGCAACCAACCCCGAAAGAGGGAAACGATCATGGCAAATTCGCCCCAGTCCAAAAAACGCGCCCGTCAGGCCGTCGCCCGTACAGACGTCAACAAAGCACGTCGTTCGCGCATCCGTACCTTTATCCGTAAAGTCGAAGAAGCCATCCTGACCGGTGATCAAGCCGTCGCTTTGGCTGCTCTGCGCGCCGCGCAGCCGGAAATGATGCGTGGCGTCTCCAAAGGCGTTATTCACAAAAACACTGCAGCCCGCAAAATGTCCCGCCTTGCGGCACGCGTCAAAGCCATCAGCTAAGTCGTTCGACATTGATTAAAAAAAAAACGCGCTTTTGGGCGCGTTTTTCTTTGCCTGTTTAAGCGCGCATAGGCCCCCTTTTAAGCATTCGTTTAAAGATCACCGCACGAGGAATTCGGCATGAAGCGCCCCTGCCGCTTTGATGCTTTTAAGAATGTCGATCATATCCCTCGGAGAGACCCCCAGCGCATTGAGGCCCGCGATAACTTCTGACAAAGACGTACCTTCGTCGATCTCCGCAAGGCCGATGCCTGGCTCCTCTTCAAGGGTTGCGCGTGTGCGCGGCACGATGACAGTGCCCCCCTCGGAAAAGGGATTGGGCTGGATGACAAGAGGTTCCTCTTCGATCCGAAGCGTCAGATTTCCCTGACTCACAGCCACGCGGGAGATGCGCACATCCTCGCCCATCACAATGGTCCCAGAGCGCTGATCCACAACCACACGCGCCTTGCGCTCGGGCTGAACCGAGATGTTTTCCACCCGCCCCAACGCATGTGCCGGCGAAAGTTCACGGGTCGCTTTGATGTCCAAAAGGACAGTGCCCGCATCCAGCATACGCGACACCACACGACCAAAATCTTTGTTGATCGCATTTTCGATGCGTTCTGCGGTGGTGAAATCGGGATCACGCAGGGCCAGCCGGACGGACTTCATTTGGGTAAAATCAAAATCAATTTCGCGCTCAACCCGCGCGCCGGCGGGGATGCTCCCAGATGTCGGAACGCCCTGAGTTACAGAGGCGCCGTCGCCCTGCGCCGATGCACCGCCCGCGATCACTGTGCCCTGTGCGACTGCGTAAATCTGTCCATCGGGAGCATTGAGTGGCGTCATGATCAACGTGCCGCCCAAAAGGCTTTTGGCATCGCCAATCGCTGACACGGTCACATCAATCTGTCCACCCGCCCGCGAAAAGGGCGGAAGTGTCGCGGTCACAAAGACGGCTGCGACGTTTTTCGGTCTGAACTGTTCGCCTGTAACGTTGACACCCAAGCGCTCCAGAATGTTCGACATGATCTCTTCGGTGAATGGCGCATTTCGAATACCGTCACCTGTGCCATTGAGACCAACAACAAGACCGTAGCCGACAAGATCGTTGCCACGCACGCCATCGAATTCGACGAGATCTTTTATTCGGATCGGATTCGCTTGCGCCGTTGCGACAAGAAGGACGGAAAAAACGGCCGCGAGTATAGCTTTGAGCATTAGATATAGTCCGACAGGCTGAGGCGCGACATATGCGCAGTGAGGGTGTAGACCAATTCGAGTTGTGTCTCGGTTTGCGTCAAAAGCGATGCGGCTTTGTAAGGGTCCGATGAAATGATCTCGGATTTTGCAGTCTCAAACGCATAGGTCATGCTGGAATTGGACAGGTTTGCGTCCTCTATACGGGCCTCGACAGTCCCCACGCGGGCCTGAAGGTCGGCCATACCGGCCTGAGATCCCATGAGGGTTTCGCCAGCAGAGCGCATCAAACTGGCCTGTTCGCTCAAATCTGAGGCGAACACGCCCTCTTCCACCAAAGACGCCAAAGCAAGCCCCTTAAGGGTTTGGCGAATTGCATCATCTTTCGCGGTGATCCCCAGTCGAACGGATTCATTCTCCCCAAGTGAGAATGGAGACAGAGCGTTGTCGGACCCTTGATAGGCAAGGGTTTCATAGCCGCCGCCCGCCGACATGAACCAGTCATCCACGATGGCCTCAACATCCGCCGCCGTTGTCGCGCCAGCCACCGCGGTTTGGAGGTCCGTCAACATGTCCTCGGCTGGGATCAACGCCGTCTTGCTGGTGGCTGTGCCCGAGAACAAAGACCTATCCCCAATGCGCGTGTTGAGCCCCGAGACCACCGCGTCAAACCGCGTCCGGGCATCCTGCGCTGCAACCGAAATGCTGGTCGCGTCGCCGTTGGTTGAAGAGGTCAAAAGCGTGGAGGACAAGTCCGCAACATGGGATGAAATCGCGCCAAACGTCGTTTGCATACTCGTGGCAAAGAGGTTCGCCTCCTGGATTGCGACATCATAGGATTCGAGTGTGCGCAAAGACCGTTCGATCGAGGCAAGCGGCGTAAAATCCCCCGACACCGCCGCGCCAAGGTCCTGTTTCTGGCCGCTCGAGACCTCGTAGCTATATTTGTCGAGATCCTGTTTCACTTGGGTGATCAAGCGCATGTTGCGCAAGGATGCGCCCATATCGCCGTAGGAAATTGCTGTCATCTTAAATCCCCATCAACTGATCCATAAGGGCTTGGATCGTTTGAATAACTTTTGCGTTTGCCCCGTAAGCTTGTTCAATCACGAGCAGTTTTTGCATCTCATTGTCTGTATCCACACCATTCTCCAATTCGATCGAATGAAGGGACTCTTGCCGTGCGGTTGCGAACGTCAGGTCCGCCTCGGCTTTGAGTTGATTGGTTTTCCCGAGTGAGTAAATGTCAGATGCAAAGCCCAGAGCAGAGCGTTCGATTGAGGTCAGGCTACCCGAAGATGCAATGCGGGTCTTTTGAAGAGCATCGGCCAAAGAATTCAGGATGGTCGCATCGCCTTGATCCCCTTCAGAAATGGCCCCAAGACCATCTCTGATTTTCCATAGATCGCCGCCTTGATCGGGATTTACGAGGGCATTGACCGAAATCCGACTGGACAGCCCCTCTTCGACAAGAGGGTCAAGGGCACTTCCGCCATCGGTGAAAAGGCCGGCGGCCCCTATGCCAAGCGTCGGGTCCGCATCTGTGGTTTCAAAACGCTCAATCAGATCACGGGCAAGGGCATCCAATTGGACCTGCGCGTCAGGCACGAGTTTGTCGCGCACCTCAAAGAGGCCCGCCAACTTTCCGCCAGCAATCGCCCCTTTTTCCGTGTCGGTCGAAACCAATTGACCGTTGATGGTCAGGCCCGACAAGGCACCGTTTTCGACGGTCATGTCGGGCGAAATGGTCGGGGTGGCTGTGAACTCGATCGTTGCAGCTTTGGAGTCGACCAAAACAGCGCCGCCCGAGGTATAAAGCGAGATCATGCCATTGTTTTTTTGGATTTCCTTGACCGGAATGATCTCAGAAATTTGATCTACAAGGGTTTGTCTTTGATCCATCAATGCGTTGGGATCATAGCCTTGGGAAACCTGTTTTTGGATCGCAACATTCAGATCAACCACTTGCTGAAGAGAAGATTGCAGAAAATCGACGGCTTTGCCGATTTGCTTATCCGCATCCATACGGATGTCTTTGAGGCTATCGGCCGCAGTCTTGATTTGGCTCGTCAATTCCGTCGCCGCATCCAAGACCGTGGTCAATCGCGCCTCTGAATCGGGACGGCTCGCCGCCTCAATTAGCGCGGTCTCCAATCCGGTGATGCGGCCAGCCACCGAGTCTGCTTCGTCCGGCTGTCCCATGGCCTTGGTGAATGTGTCATAGAACTCTGCACGCACATCTTCGAGGGCGACATCGCCATCTGCGATGCGCCGCTCGCCTGTGGTGACAGGGTCATAATATCGCGACACGCCGTCCACGGCGACGCCGGAGCCGGTTCTGCCAACTTGGTGCGATGACAGTTCAATATCGCGTCGGCCATAGCCTTCGGTCATGGCATTTGCGACGTTGGACGACACAACATCGGCCGCGCGTGAGACAGCGTTCAGACCCGTCAAGGCATTCGCCATAGCGTTAGAGATACTCATCTCTTATCCTCCTTTGCCCCGGGCCTGTTCACTGTTACCGTTTGATGTTCGTGGTCTCCTGAAGCATTTCATCGACCGTTTGGATGACCTTCGCATTCGACGAATAGGCCCTTTGCGTCTGAATCAGATCGGTCAATTCCGCCGCGACATCCGTGGTGGAGCCTTCACGCGCAAAGCCTTCGATCGTACCCGTCGGACCATCTCCCGCATCCCAAAGGAAGAAGGAGCCCGAGTCTGGTGAGACCTGATAGGTCTGATTGCCCAGCGATGTCAGACCGTTGGCATTTGGCACATCCACCAAGGGAATTTGGTAGATCGTCCGCGTGAAGCCGGTGTCATAGGTGGCGGTGACATATCCGTTGTCCGCAATTTCTACCGAGGTGAGGTTACCAACGGGTGAACCGTCTTTGGTGATCGACGTTGGAGCGAACGTGTCAGACAGTTGGGTTAACCCATTTGTATCGCCAGGCTTGCCGATCGTCATTTCAAGCGGGCCACCATCAACGGTCAGCGCCAAGGTTCCATCCGTTGCGTTATAGGTCGCTGTTGCCGGGTTATTGACGGTTGGCGTGACCGTCGAAAGCGTGCCGCCAGAACCGCGAGAGTCATCAAAAACGATGGTGTATTCGCCAATGATCGCTCCGGCGGAGGCCGAATCTGTGATCGACATCACCCACGTGTTGGGGGCGACTGCATCCGGCGTGAAGGTCACGTTGAGTGACTCAGACGTCCCAAGGTTGCCAAAATACTCAACAGAAAGCGGAAGAACCTCCGTGGCATCCTCGGCCGGGAGGTTCACACCCAAATTGATTTTCGTTGTCGGGTCACCGGCGGTTTGGTTTGAATTGATCACAACAGGTTCGAGCCCGGTCATTGTATCCCGAGCATATGTGGCGATTGTTCCGTCAGCGTCGGCGGGCCAACCCAGCAAAACAAGGCCGGAGTCGGTTTTCAAAATCCCGTCGGCATCGGTATAAAATGACCCGGTGGTTGTCATCATCAGGGGCTGATCCCCCATCGACCCATCAATCGAAACTTCGGTGGTCACGGGGATAAACCCATTTCCAGAAATCGCGATATCGGTGGCATTTGAGGTTGAGACAAGCGAGCCTTGTTCGCCGATCAGACGGTTTGTGGAGGCTCGCACACCCCCGGCAGAATAGGTGCCGGAATTGTTGCTATTGGTGATCACGAAAGACTGAAAATCAGCCTCGGCTCGCTTGTAGCCATAGGTGCCAGAGTTCGCGATGTTATCTGAAATGGTCGCAAGGCGGGTGGCATTGGCCGCAAGGCCCGCCACGCCAGCGTTGAGCGAGGAGGAAATAGACATATAGGTAGCGCCTTTCTGCTGCTAAGATCCGAAGATCGAGTCACAGAATGCACACCTAGCTTAACGGCCCCCTAACGCGTAAAATCCAATCTATTTCTTTTTCGCATTGTTGCGCAAAAGGATGATCTCCACACGGTTGTTGCGCGCCGACATGGGGTTTCCCACGGCAGGTTTGCGGTCCGCATAGCCCGTCACGCGCTGAATGCGATTGGTCGGCGTGCCATTACCCTCAAGCAGCAGGCGCACCTGATCTGCACGTTTGGTCGAAAGATCCCAGACCGGATTGTCAGCGACAACCAGTGGCTGCGATTGAACATATCCTGTGACCGCGATGTCATTGCGGACAATCTTGAACACATCGGTCAGCATGTCGACCAGAAGCGTCATGATCTCCTCCGGCTCAGCCGAGCGCGTTTTGAACAGTGGTTCGTCATCCAGATCATGCAGCTCAATGATCAAACCCTCATCCGTCACGCGCGTCACGATATGGCGCATCGCCTCATCGGCGGCCATGCTTTCGCCACTGAATGCCGTGAGCAGTTCCTGCACTTCGGCAAAAGCTTTGGCCTCTATGGCTTCGGCATTTGCATCCTCGGTTGAGGTGGACGATTTGGAGGAGCCATCTTTACTTGCGGTATGCGAGCTTGAAGCACCCGTCCCGTTTTGCGACAGGGTTTCTTCGGTAAACACCGAGTCTCCACCAAAAGCCCCGTCCCCACCGCCGGAAATCCGGTTTACGGGAATGGTCGGATTGAAATAATCCGCAAGCCCTTTGCGTTGCTTTTCCGTTGTCGCATTCAACAGCCACATCAAAAGAAAAAATGCCATCATCGCGGTCACGAAGTCAGCATAGGCCACCTTCCAGGCACCGCCATGATGACCGCCACCGGCGATAACCTTTTTTCTCTTGATGATAATTGGCGCATTGCCTTTAGCGCTCATCACACCACCTCATTCTTCACCCGAGAACAGGTCTAGCAAAGAGGAATGAAAAGCAGCTTAACTCCTAAAATTGTATGAATTTTGAAGAGCAGAACCGTAAGAGCCGTACCTCTCATCGGCGCGACTCTTACATCATTGGCAGAAAGGGTCATATCTTCACGCGTCCGGGAAAATCCCCGGAGAGGTTGGTGCGCCATCATCAAATTGCGAGAGGTAATTGACGATCATATCCTGATTGACTGCAAAACCTTTGTACTCGGCCAAGGTCGGATCAATATCGCGCAAAACCCGGTGCAGACGCCGCCCCCATTTCGGTTGCGTACAAATATCTTCGAGACAGGCGAGGTAACAACGGATCGGAAAGGCGATCGCATTAGAGCGTGGCAAGCGCCAAAAGCTCTGCAATTCGATCCGAAGATGCTGCTTTCGACCCACATTCTCCGGCGTGATGGTGCGCTTTTCCGGGCCCCATTTGTGGTAATTCTCGGGGCTGGTGTCGAGGCGGGGATTGACCGTCATCGTCCAATTCAGACGACGATAACTTTGCCCCTGTTGCATCGCCAAAAGGAATTTCAGCGCCTTATCAAACACGCCCATTTGCTTGGCTTTTGGCACAGGCGCGTGCCATTCGAAAAAATTCATGCCAATGTCGAAATCAAGAGACCAATCCGCCTGAGACGTGACCATTCCGGCGTCCATCCACAGGTTGCCATCGCGCTCGTGCAAGAGCGCGAAGTCGCCCTGGGTCTGGCGGGTGATATATTCCATCGGACCGCAAGGCAAAGTCGTTGGGTCAAGAAATGTAAACCGTTGTTCGATCCCCAAAGGACGGTTGATCCAATGCCAGCGGTTGCCATCGCGGTGCAGCGTAAAGAGGTCGGTATAATCTTCGGCCTTGGACACCATGATGATCTCCAAAAGGTCCCATCCGGCCAGCTCCATATGCGGCAAGGACTGACAGCGCAAAGGATCGTCATCCAGGGTGATCGCCCGGTCTTTCATCTCAGAGACATAGTGCTCGTCGACATCAAAGCGGAACTCAAACGGCGAACCTTTGGGGCCGCCCGGATGAGCCTCGATGTTGACCGAGTACACGTATTCATCGCGATCAAACGGAAAGGGCAAACGTTTGATCGCGTGTTCCGTGTTGAAATAGCTGTAATCACCACGGAAGGTTTCGTCATTGAATTGAAGGGTCATACTCTCTCTCCGTTACAGGTCGAGGACCAGCGCAGCGCCGGTAAAGCGCGACATGCAGGGCATAATTTTTTTCTGTTCGGCGCGCTCATCGCGCGACAGCCAATGGTCATTATGTTCAATCTGGCCATCACAGGCGGCCACCTTGGTCTCACAACGGCCACAGGCCCCACCCCGGCAACTCCAATCAATCTCGACCTTGGCGGCCTCAAGGGCTTCGAGCAGGCTTTGGCTGGCGCTGACCTCAATCGTGCGGCCAGATTTCGCGAGGGTAACGGTAAAAGGCTTACCTGGCGGCGGCGAGGCAAAGGCTTCTGAATGCAGCGCGCCTTTGGGCCACCCATGGCGCGCTGCAGCGTCCAACACCGCAGAAATCAGCCCCTCGGGGCCACAGACATAAACATGGGTGCCAATCGGTTGACCCGTCAGGATTTCACCCAAATCCATGCGATTGCCCTCGTCCGAAATCTGCACATGAATGCGCGCGGATTTTGGCAGAAGTTTCAGCCCAGCGGCCTCGTCACGCGACCGCGCGGCATAGTGCAGCTCAAAGGGCTGTTGCAGCAAATCGAGTTGACGCAGATGCGGCAGGAACGGCGTGATGCCGATACCGCCCGCGATCAACACATGTT
>NZ_PYIB01000061.1:0-100867 GCF_009129705.1 Roseobacter sp. TSBP12 | reverse complement strand
TTTTTTCTTGATGAAGTCCCAAATGATGCGGGTCATTTCATCGCCGTCCATCTCAACGATGGGGTTGTCTACCTTGATCTTGGTCATAGGAATGTCCTTGGAACGGAGGAGGGTGGGGAGTCGCGGATTTCATAGCGCATTGGGCAGCAAAAGGGAAGTGGGGTATACCAATGTATACCGAAAATGAGATCTATACCTCGGTGAGGGGGGATTTGAGTGACAGTGCTGGAAAACATATGGAAAGGTCGAGGGATGCAGGCAAAGAGACGTTTTGGGCTTCCAAAAGCAGAAAAATGTGGGGTAAAATAATACCTATTTTTTAACGTGCTGAATTTGCTGCATAAAATAAGATTTGTGGCGCTTGACGTGGCGCGCGAAACCGTTAGAACTCGCCCATCCGAATTCCCACCCTAAAGGGCAAGACAAATGAAAACTTTTTCCGCAACACCGGCGGACATCGACAAGAAATGGATCCTGATCGACGCTGAAGGCGTTGTTCTGGGCCGTCTTGCTTCGATCGTCGCTATGCGCCTTCGTGGCAAACACAAAGCCACCTTCACCCCGTCCATGGACATGGGTGACAATGTCATCATCATCAATGCTGACAAAATCCAGTTGACCGGCAAAAAACGCACCGACGAGCGTTTCTACTGGCACACGGGCCATCCGGGCGGCATCAAATCCCGCACCATCGGTCAGATCCTTGAGGGCAAATTCCCCGAGCGCGTCGTGACCAAAGCGGTTCAGCGTATGTTGCCGGGCGGCAAACTGTCTCGTCAGCAAATGACCAACCTGCGCGTTTACGCAGGGGCAGAGCACCCGCACGAAGCTCAGAATCCCGAAGTTCTGGACGTTAAGTCCATGAACAAGAAAAACACTCGGAGCGCATAATCATGGTTGAAGAAATCAAATCCCTGGACGCGCTGAACGCTGCTGTTGGTGAAACCGCTGTTGTTGCCGCTCCTGTTGAACCGATGCGTGACGCTTTGGGTCGCGCCTATGCAACCGGCAAACGTAAAGACGCGGTCGCTCGCGTTTGGATCAAACCGGGCTCCGGCAAGGTCACCGTGAACGGCAAAGAACAGAACGTCTATTTCGCACGTCCCGTGCTTCAGATGATCCTGCGTCAGCCGTTTACTGTTGCTGGTCGTGAAGGCGAGTTCGACGTTGTCGCAACCGTCAAAGGCGGTGGTCTTTCGGGTCAGGCCGGTGCTGTGAAGCACGGCATTTCCAAAGCCCTCCAGCTTTACGATCCCTCCTTGCGCGCCGCTTTGAAAGCCGCAGGCTTCCTGACCCGCGACTCGCGCGTTGTGGAACGTAAGAAGTTCGGTAAAGCCAAAGCCCGTAAGAGCTTCCAGTTCTCCAAGCGTTAATTTCGCTGGATATATATCGCAAAAGGTCGCCGCAGAGGGTTCTGTTGGCGGCCTTTTTTATGGTCTTATCGTGCCCTTTTCTGGGACTGTGGCACTTGCTCTTGGCCGCTCCAAACGCCTGGGCCATATGGCCGATCGAGCCCTATATCATGAAGCGCACCCGCCAGTTTTATGATGCTTTGTGCCGCAGTATGAAAAAGAAGATGCGCGTCATGCAAACGCAAATATACCTGTTTGATGCTAGACAAAGTGGCAAATGCATTGAAATTGTCGGTCATGGAACAGGCCTGAAATAAAACTTCTTGCAAATTTGATCAAATTTGCGGAGCGTAAGGGCAATACCACGCACGAAGGGGAAATATGATGACAGCTGGGGAAAAATTGCGACGATTTTTCAGAACGGATCAAGGAGTCGGGCTTTTGCTCGTCTCGCCCACGGCACTTTATGCGCTGTTGCTTTTGGCGGTGCCTTTGATTGCGATTGTTGTCATTTCGTTCCTGACCCAGACAGGGGTACGAGATTTTGCTCCCGGCCTGTCATTGGTCAATTACAAAGAGGCGCTGTCAGATCCACTCTATCGTGAATTGATGCTGCGCTCTTTGATGGTGTCGGGGTCGGTGACGGTGGTCACCGTTCTCTTGGCCTTTCCCATTGCCTATTTCGTCTCTTTCGGGGTCAAGCCAGAGCAAAAATCGCTGTGGATTTTCCTCATCACCATCCCGTTTTGGACCTCCTACCTGATCCGCGTGTTCCTGTGGAAAGTGATCTTGGGCTACAATGGCGTGTTGAATTCCGGGCTGAAACTCGTCGGTATCATCGACGAGCCGCTGACTTTCATCCTATATAATGTCAACGCCGTGATCATCACATTGGCCCATGCCTATGCGCCTTTCGCGATCCTGCCGATCTTTGTGGCGCTTGAAAAAATCGACCGCTCTTATCTTGAGGCCTCGCGCGATCTGGGGGAAAGCCGCACCATGACCTTTCTGCGCGTAACCCTGCCTTTGGCCGCCCCGGGCGTGGTCGCCGCTGTGCTGATCGTCTTTATCCCCACAATTGGGGATTACGTCACCCCGAAACTTGTGGGCGGTCCGGGCGGGACCATGATTGCCAATATGATCCAAACCCAATTCCTGCGCCTCAACAACGCCCCTTTGGGAGCCACTTTGGCGGTCTTGGCGATGTTGATCGTCGCCGTGATCGCGATTGTGTTCCTGATCGTAGGCTACCGGGCCGCAGGCGGCGGTAAAAAAGGAGGGCGCGGCTGATGAAAACGCTCAAAACCTATGCCATTCTCTATCTGGTGTTTCTTTACGCGCCGATCTTTCTGTTGCCGCTGTTTGCGTTCAACACCTCGACGATCATCGCCTTTCCGCTGACCGGGTTCACCACCGAATGGTTCACGGCGCTGTTGGACATCACGGAAATGCACAGCGCTTTGTTCAACTCTCTCAAGATCGCAGTGACGTCAGCCGTGTTGGCGACGATTTTTGGCATCTTTGGTGCCATGGCCTCGACCCGCTATCACTTCCCGGGCCAAAAGGGCATCATGGGTTTTATCATGCTGCCCTTGGTGCTGCCCGAAATCATCGTCGCGGTGTCGCTTTTGGTCGTGATCCTGAAACTGGGCCTGTCCACCGGTTCCTGGTCGGTGATCGCCGGGCATACGCTGATCTGTACGCCCTTCGCCATCGCCATTCTCAATTCCGCCTTTGCCGCCCTTGATCCGTCACTGGAAGAGGCCGCTTATGATCTGGGCGAAACCCGCGCCTCGACCTTTCGCCGTGTGACCTTGCCTTTGGTCATGCCGGGGATCGTGTCGGCGCTGTTGATCTCTTTCACCATTTCGATGGATGAATTCATCATCGCGTTCTTTCTGACCGGCGCCGATCCGACGCTGCCGGTCTATCTCTTCTCCATGCTGCGGTTCCCAAAACTGCTGCCCGCCGTGATGGCGCTTGGGACGATCCTTGTGGTTCTTTCGATCCTGCTCATCACTATTGCTGAAATTTTCCGTCGCCGTGGCGCCAAGCGCGCAGGCCTCAAAGACACCGGGGGCTTCCTCTAATGACGATCAAAGCAAAACCTGAGCGTAAACCACTTATTTCGCTTCAGAATATCCAAAAACACTATGGTGAGTATCACGCGCTGCGTGGGATCAACCTTGAGATCGGCGAGGGCGAATTCTTTTCCCTTTTAGGTCCGTCGGGCTGTGGCAAGACCACGCTTTTGCGCACCATCGCAGGGTTCGAAGACATTGATTCCGGCTCTGTCATGCTGGCGGGCAAGGATATGATGGGGGTTCCGGCCAACAAGCGCCCGACCAATATGGTGTTCCAATCCTACGCGATTTTCCCGCATCTGACCGTGGCCGAAAACGTCGCCTTCGGTCTGCGCAAATCGCCACTGTCAAAGGTGGAAAAGGCCGAAGCCGCAGAGGCTGCGCTCAACATGGTGGGGCTCTCAGGATATGGCAACCGCGCCGCTCATGCGCTGTCTGGGGGGCAACGGCAACGGGTCGCCCTGGCGCGCGCCTTGGTGCTCAAACCGAAAGTGCTGTTGCTCGATGAGCCGCTTTCGGCCCTTGATCGCAAGATGCGCGAACAAATGCAGGTGGAGCTGATCAAGCTGCAACGTGAGGTTGGCATCACCTTTATCCTCGTCACCCATGACCAAGAAGAGGCGCTGGTCATGTCCGACCGGATCGCCGTGATGTTTGAGGGGGAGATTGCACAATGCGATGATCCCGAAGTGCTTTACCGCCGCCCCAAAACCAAGCGCGTGGCGGATTTTATCGGCGTGATGAACTTTCTGCCCGCGACCTGTCGCCACGAGGGCGGTAAGAAAATCGTCAATATCGTCGGGCTGGGCGAGACCGAAATCACCGAGGAGCAATGCCCGGAAGGCTTCCCCGAAGGCGCGGCCACGGTCGGGTTCCGCCCGGAAACCCTGACCATCCTTTATGAGGGTCAAACGCCGACCCACCGCGAAGCACCCGCGATGATCGAAGAGGTCGTCTATTACGGTGACATGACCTATTACGACGTGAAATTCGATGGGGTGGACACGCCAGTGCGCCTGTCGATGCGCAACTTGTTTGGCCGTGACGTGCTTGAGGTCGGCACCCGCGCCCGCATCAGCTGGTCCCCCGGCGCTTTGGTTGTGTTTGGCTAAACCCCATCGAACAAGCGCTTTGATCGTGCTCAGCTCAAACAAGAAAACGGGCTTTGGTCAGTGTCTCCAAAGCCCGTTTTGTGTCTCACGTTTTTATGTCTCAAAGTGAACAGATCTACCTATTTGTCCTGAGGGATCAGCCCTAGCCCCCGCAGGTAAATCCCGATGCCGGTTTCCAACAGATCTTCGGGCGGAAACGGGCTTTTGGTGCCAGGGGAGCCACGGGCAAACAACTCAACCACGCCATGCGACATCGCCCAGATATGGGCCGAAACCATTTGCGGCGGCGGGCGGTTCTCGGCCGGGATATGTTCGGACAGGTTGACGGCGGCCTGTTCCATCACGCCCAACGCGCGCGTGGCGACCTGATACAGATCGGGCGTGCGTTGCACCGAGATGCCGCTCTCGAACATCGCCACATAATGCCCCGGATATTTGCGCGCAAAGGCCAGATAGGCCCGGCCCACGGCCTCGAAACTCGCTAAGGCGGAGGGCTGTCCGGTCTCATAGGCGTAATCCAACAGATCGGCGAAGACCTCGTAGCCTTGTCGGGCAATCTCGGCGATCAGGTCCTCGCGGCCCTCGAAATGACGATAGACGGCGGCGGGGGTCACACCCGCCGTCTTGGCCGCCTCGGACAAGGAAAACCCGGTCGGGCCTTTTTCCTCAATCAGGCTCAGAGCCGCGTCAACCAAGGCCTGACGCAGATTGCCGTGATGATAGCCGCGCTTTTTGGTCATACGATGCCGCTCATTCGTCCACGTCACCCGTGATCAACAGGGCCGGACCATCGACGATCTTATCGTCGATCTCGCCCAAGCCTTTTTCGTCTTTGCCTTTATACTCAATCTGACTGAGCACAGCACGGATCGCATTGAGGCGCGCGCGGTATTTGTCATCCGACCGGATCACCGTCCAAGGCGCGGTTTCACTGTGGCAGCGTTCCATAGTCTCGGCAATCGCCATAGTATATTCATCCCAGCGTTTGAGCCCCTCAACATCAATTGAGGACAGTTTCCACTGTTTCAACAGATCGCCTTCGCGAGCCAAAAAGCGGCGCAATTGTTCGGCGCGCCCGACATTGAGCCAGATTTTGAAAAGCTGAATGCCTTCCGAGATCAACATGTCCTCGAATTCGGGAAGTTGGTGAAAAAATTTGTCACGCTGATCATCGGTGCAAAACCCAAACACCTTTTCCACCACGGCGCGGTTGTACCACGAGCGGTCAAACAGCACCAATTCACCCTTGGTTGGCAGGTGATCGACATAGCGTTGGAAATACCATTGCCCGGCTTCGCGTTCGGTCGGTTTCGAGAGCGCGACAACGCGCGCTGACCGCGGGTTGAGGTTTTCGCGAAAGCGTTTGATCGTCCCGCCTTTTCCCGCCGCATCACGGCCCTCAAACACGATAACAATCCGCTTTCCGGTCGCACGAATATCGGCCAGCAGCTTGGCCAATTCGCGCTGCAACGCGTCCATCTCGTCTTGGTAGTCGGATTTTTTCATCCAAGATGAATAGGGGTAAGTGTCGGACAGGATGTCCTTTTTACTGCCTTCCGCGATGGCTTTGCGGATGCTTTTGGGGGCTTCGTCTGAATAGTAGCGAGAAATCGCGCCATCAAAGGGCAGGTCGGTCATGTCACGGCTTTCGTGTTAATACTCTTAACAATATGGGGCTTTTGGCATGCGAGTGCAATGCAACTGCGCGGGTCAGCGGCCCGCAAGACGTGCGGTCAGTCGGTCGACGGCGGCCACAACATCCTGTGTTGCCACCTGATGCGGCATATGGCCCAGCCCCTCAAGCCGCACCAGATGATCGGAGGCGACGTCGCGCGCCAAAGGTGCGGCATGAATCTCGAGGCCCACGGTGGTATCCGCCGTACCATGTACAGATTCGATTGGCAGCGTGAGGGAGGGGTAGTCGGGCATCATGTCGCGCAGTTGCGCCTTGAGCGTCACGCGTTGCCGGGCGTTAAGGTCTGGGTCGCGGGGCGCAGGGCCAGGCGCGGTTGGAACGAGGCGGTATAGCCCTCAGGCGCATGTTGCGGCGCAAACACCGCGTCTATTTCAGAGGTCAAGACGGGGGAGGGCACATAGGCCATGAGCATCCAGGCAAAGATGTCGCCGATCACCGGGGTCGCGAGCGTGCGGTAAAACAACGACGGGTCCCCCTCCCATTCATGCGACGCGGCGGAGACCAGCACCAGACCGAGGACATTATCCTGATCCTGCAAAGCCCATTCGAGGGCCGCCGCGCCGCCGTAAGAGTGACCCAAAACCATCACTTTGCGTGGCTCGACCGTGGCTATCGCATCGCGCAGGGTTTGCACCTGGGCCGCCAGGCTTTCGTCACTGAGAGCGGGCGAATAGCCAAAGCCGGGCCGATCCACGACATAGACGCGGTAGCGATCCGCAAGCGCCGGGGCGAGGCGGAATGTCATGTCATAGGTTGAGCCGGAGGCGCCGTGGATCAACACGATGGGCGGCGCATCCTCGGGGCCGTAGCGTTCGACATGGACGATTTGCCCACTCAAAGTGGTGACCATCTCACCCGTTTGCGGTGCCTTTCGCATCGCAACCTGACCGCGTTTTTGGGCGATTAAAACCGTTGCCGCAATCAGCGTAAGGAAAAGGGCGACAATGATCAGGCTTTACTCACCGATCTTTGCCAAGTCGTAGGGGGTGGTTTGATAAATCTCGTTGATCCAGTTGCCGTAGAGCAAATGCGCATGTGAGCGCCAGCGGTTCACCGGACGCAAGGACGGGTTGTCATTCTGAAAGTAATGCAGCGGCGGCACAATCGGTTTTCCGGCATCGACATCGCGGCGGTATTCTTCGTTCAACGTGCCGGTGTCATATTCGAAATGGTTGAAGATATAGAGCGCGCGATGATCCGGGTCTTGTACCAGACACGGTCCGGTTTCATCCGAGCCCAACAACGGGATCAGCGCCGGAACCGCGTCAATTTCCGCTTGGCGCATTTCGGTCCAGCGGCTCACAGGGATGTAACATTCGTCCGAGAATCCGCGCAGGTAGGGCGAGGCCGGGGCAAGGTTGTTTTGACGGAACAGACCAAAGGCCTTTTCTTCCAAAACGTGTTTTTTCACCCCGTGGAAATAATTGATCATCGCCATGCCGCCCCAACAGACGCCAAAGGTCGAATGCACATGGGTTTGGGTCCACTCAAACACCTCTTTGAGCTCGTCCCAATAGGTCACCTCTTCAAACGGTAAATGTTCAATCGGCGCGCCGGTGATGATCAGACCGTCGAATTTCTCGCCCGAGGCTTTGACCTCGTTAAAGGGGCGATAAAACTCTTCCATATGTTCGGCGGCGGTGTTTTTGGTCTGATGTTCGCTCATCCGGATCAGTTTGAAATCAATCTGCAACGGCGTTGCGCCGATCAAACGGGCAAACTGATTTTCGGTCTGAATTTTCTTCGGCATCAGGTTCAAAAGCGCGATGCGGATGGGGCGGATTTCCTGTGACGCGGCCCGGCCTTCGCCCATGACCATCACCCCCTCAGCCGAGAGCACGTCATAGGCAGGTAGGTTTTCGGGCAAGGTGATGGGCATCTGTCAGGTCCTTCGTGGTGGGAAAGTCATTTAGGTTTACGAGGCTCGAAAATCAAGCGCCTCACCGATCAGCGTGTCAAAGCCTTCGGGCGTTTTGGCCGCCGCCACGTCTTCGGCGCTCACGGTCACGCCCCAGTTTTCGGCCATGGCGGCATAGCGCGGCTGACGGTGGGCGAGGGCGCGGGCATAGGTGTAGCGGATGAAATCGTCAGGGTTGACCTCGGCTTCGCTGACGCGCTTCTCGCTAAGATATTCGTCCCAGATTGCTGCCAAAAATTCCGGCTGATAGGCCATCGGTTTGGGCGCGCGGTCAAAGCGGCGGATCAACTCTTCGGTATGGGCCTCCGACCCCTTGATCCAGACCAAAAGCGCGTCTTTTGAGAGCGCTTTCAGGATCGGATCGCTTGGGTCTTTGGCATCGACCCATTCACAGATCGACCCGCCGGTGTCGCAGACGAAATGCGGATAGCCGTAGAGGTCTTGGGCGCGGCTGATGAAATGGCCCGTGTCCATCAATGCGGCCTCTTCGGCGGTGCGAAACAGTGCCTGACGGCGTTGAAATTCGACCATCGGAATGCCGCCCAACTCCGGCGCGCCGGGTTTGCCGAGAAAATAGGAGACCGGGGCCAGATTGTTAAAGGTGATGTTGGATTTGATATAGATGCTGTCAGACAGGAATTGATCGCGCAAGAACGGATCGCGCATGGCGACCTTTTTGAGGTTGTCGTCAATCGCCTCGCCCAGGTAGCGCGTGCCGATCCGGTAATCGACCGAGTAATGATACCAGGCTTTGGTGTCCCGCAACATATTGGAAATATGAGTTTTTCCAAGACCTGACATGCCAAAGAGAATAACTCTTTTGGCGGCGCAGCCGTGCCAGTCTTTGCCCGAGGTGTAACGCATCTCGCATCCTTTGTTGATCCACCCTTGGGTGCCATGTGGGCGCGGCTGGAGCAAGGGGTTTTGGCCAGGGCTGTGTTATGTTTGCACCGGGTTGATGCGCTTGAGCCGCGCCAAAATCCGACCGTCAATGACCAAAAGCCCAAACGCGATCAGGCCAAACCCGGCATAGGCCGAGGGGGAGAGGCTTTCGCCCAAGACCACGGCACCGAGCGCGATCGACACCGGTGCGACGATCAACGTGGTCAGCGAGGTGTTGCCCGCACCCGCCGATTTGAGCACACGGTAGTAGATCAAATAGGTCACACCTGTGGCCATCACCGAGAGGTACAAAAGCGCGCCCCATGTGGACGGCATCAGCGACATCGGCGGCGGACCGGAGGTGACAATCGCCACGGGCAGGGCAAACACGGCGGCACCCGACAGCATCCCGGCGGCGGCAACTTGCGGTTTGAGATCGGCCAAAAGCCTGCGGCCAATGACATTGGATAGGCCATAGGAAATTGTTGCCGCGATCATCGCCAATTGGCTCAGAGAGGTCAGATCAAAGGCATGAAGCGCGTCCGGGCCGATCACGGTGACAATGCCCAAAACGCCCAAAATCACCCCCGCACCTTTGCGCAGACCGAGCTTTTCATCGGCAAAAAACAGCGCTGCAAAGAGCACGCCGAAAATCGCGGTGGAGGCGTTGAGAATTCCCGCAAGTCCCGAGGGAATGCGGTGTTGCGCCCAGGTGATCAACAGAAACGGCAGGGCGGAGGTCAGGCAGCCGACGACGATGAAACGCCATAGATAGTGGCGCATTGGCGGGACCGGCAGGCCTTTGATCAGCACATAGGACCATAACACCAGCGCTGCGATGGTGACGCGTCCGGCGACGACCCAATAGATTGGCAACTCGCGGATCAACAGCGCGACAGACAGGAAAGACCCGCCCCAGAGCAAACCCATGGCGGCCAGGCCAAGCCATGCTGCGGCGGAAATGGTTTTTTGCGGGGCCATGAGATGTGTCCTGTGGATGTCCCGTCGGGACGGTGTCGATCTGTGCGGACCATGGCGGAGGGCAGGTGCGCAGGCAAACCGGAATTTGTGTAAAAGAGGATCACGAAATGTGATCAGAAGCATTAGATACATGTGAAAAGGCCCCGCGGAGGGGCGGGGCCTTTGAAACATCCATCTTTACAGGTTGTTTGACCTGCAGATTAGAACGAGTGCGAAATTTTGATGCCAAACGCGGTGGCGTCATTGCCTGTGAACTCACCAAATGTGGTGCCCGGTGCCGTTGGGTTTTCGGTTTCGGCATCGCCGATCCAAACGTAGCGCACGCCCCCCGAAATCGCGGTTTGCTCGGTGATCTGATATTTCAGGCCAAGACCCAGCGAGGCGTAGCCATCGGTTGGGCCGAGGTTGCCAGAATAGCCGCCGGTGGATTTTTCATAGCCGACCATGATGGAACCGCTCAGTTTGTCATTGAACCGGCGCCCGACACCCAAGCTGTAGGAGATCGTGTCATCGTCGTAATCGACAAGCGCATCGCCCGCACTGGCGACATAGCCGGTTGGCGAAATGTCGAACGCGGTCCATTCGGCCCAACGCACAGAGGCCATCAACAGCGTATCTGCGGCAATCCCGGTTTGAAAATCGAGATTGACCGACTGCGGCAGGCGGGTTTCCATCGGGCTGTCAAAACCGCCGTTCTCGGTCGTGGTGAAATCATGGGTGATTTCAGAGTTATAGGTCAGAGCCGCGCGCAGGGCGATGTCGGGGATCTCGTAGGCCGCACCAATCACATAGCCCCAATCGGTTTCTGTGGTGGTGTTCATCGTATAGCCGTTGGACAGCGCAACTTTGCCCTTAGAGGTCACTTCACGCACACCACCAAGAACCGAGATGCGGTCGTTGATTTTGTAGCGCAGCACTGCAGTCAGGCTGTTGGAATCGATCGAAGCTGTGGAACCAGTATAGGCGTAGGGCGCGGGGGAGTCCGCGAAGGAATAATTGACGTCAGCTCCGAAAGGCTGGTCAAAAATCAACGCAACGCTGAATTTGTCATTTAGGTCGGTTTTATAGGCGGCACCGACGGATGTGTATGACTCGACCATGTTGCCAGAGGACTGACCCAAGCCCGGAACGACCGTCGTGCCATCATTATAGGTGCCGGTCTGAACGCCCGATACCGTTGGGCTCACGCTCCCAAACGAGAATTCCAAATAGCTGCCATCTTCAAAGATCGGCGCTATGGATTGACCGGACCTGTCGATCCCGCCTGCAAATGCGCCTGTCGCGGTGACCGCACAGGCCAATGCCAAAATTGATGTGTTTTTCATAGTCTCCATCCCTAAACGAGCCCTGGGCGCGTTTCCTTTATGTAGTGGTGCCGACACGGTTTTATTTTGTCGATCTGGTGGTTCTGTGGTGGTTCAGTGGTGTTGTCACTGTTTTGTGAAGTCGTTGCGCGATTTGCCGCACATGTTGTGATTTCAGCCTAAGCCTGTGCGAAATTTCAAGCAATTCTGACGCCGCGTCATAGTTTTAAAATGACCCCTTGCGGCGCTGCAACAGCGTGATCACGCGAGCCATGTCGCTGTGCGACGGGACTCGGAGAGGATGTTGATGTAATTGGCGACAAAAATGATGCCTGCGCCGATAAAAACAAAAATATCAAGGCTTTCCCCATAGAGCAGCATCCCGACCACGCCGATCACAGGCAGGCGCAGAAAGTCTATTGGCGTGACGATGGAGGCGGGGGCGAGGCTGAGCGCTTTGGTCAGGCAAAAATGCGCGCCAAGCCCGGCCAGAGCGATCCAGATGACCCAAGGCAGGTCTGTGAGCGTGAGCCAAGCGGCGGAGCCGTCCATCATGGCGCAGACAAATCCAAACAAAAGTTGCAGCGTCACCATCCAGAACATGATGGCAAGAATCGACACGTTTGCGGTGCGGGTGAGTTGTTTGGTGAACAGGGCCGAGGTGGCAAATCCAAGGGCACAGGCCATGGCGGCGAACAGGCCGATGGACAGACCGTCCGCGCCAAATGGACGGGCCACGATCAGGATGCCGGCAAAGCCCATCAGTGCTGCCAAGGCGCGGGTCGGGGTCATTTTTTCGCCCAAAAACACGGTGGCACCTAAGCCCACGAGAATGGGATAGGAGAATTCCAGCGCGAAAAGCTGCGCCAATGGGATCAATGTCAGGGCAAAGAGCCAAAGGTTTTGACCGGCAAAATGGCCCAGATTTCGACCGATGTGGAGCGGCAAAGACCGCGGTCTGAGTTCGGACAGGCGGCCCTGAAATATCGCGACGGGCAGTACGATCATCAGGCCGAACAGAGAGCGATAGCCCAGAATTTCAAAGGTATCGAGGTTGGCCGACACCATGCGCCCGGCCACGGCCATGGAGGAAAACCCGAACACCGCGCCCATCATCCAAAAGGCGGCGCGGATCGGGTGCGTTTGCGCGTTGGTCATAGCACTCTCTTATTGAAATCTCGGGTCATATGTTGGGTGACGCGGCCCCAATCTGAGCTGTGGGTGCGGTCTTGGTGGGCGGCAAAATCGGCCTCGCTGCGAAACACTTCGCTGACATGAAAACAACACGGGTCCAATTCGTCCTGCCAAAGCTCAAAGGACAAACACCCCGGTTCGGCCTCGCTCAGACGGTGGTGCCGGGGCAAAAGCGCCACGACACTGTCGACCTCATGCGGCTTACAGCGCATCGTTCCTGTCAGCATGACTTTTGCCAAAATCGTCCCCTCCCAGTTGATCCCCAGTGCAATACCCGCCCTTGAGGCGGCTTGGCAAAAGAAAAGGCGCCCCAAAGAGCGCCTTTGTGATTTTATCGCGTGCCTGCGGGGGCTTATTCCAATTCGATCGTGCCCGGCGGCTTCGAGGTGCAGTCATAAAACACGCGGTTGATGCCTTTGACTTCGTTGATGATCCGGGTCGAGGTTTCGCCCAGGAAATCATGGCTGAACGGATAGTAATCCGCCGTCATGCCATCGACCGAGGTCACGGCGCGCAAGGCGAGCGCGAAATCATAGGTCCGCCCGTCGCCCATCACGCCGACGGTGCGCATCGGCAAGATTGCGGCGAAAGCCTGCCAAATCTCGTCATAGAGCCCGTGTTTGCGGATCTGGTCGATGTAAACCGCATCGGCTTTTTGCAGAATTGCCAGTTTTTCGCGGGTGATTTCACCGGGGCAGCGGATCGCAAGGCCCGGACCGGGGAAGGGATGGCGACCGATGAAGGAGGCCGGAAGGCCCAGCTCATGCCCCAGCGCGCGCACCTCGTCTTTGAACAAGGCACGCAGCGGTTCGACCAGTTTCAGCCCCATTTTTTCCGGCAGACCGCCGACATTGTGGTGCGATTTGATCGTCACAGAGGGGCCGCCCGAGAAGGACACAGATTCGATCACATCGGGGTAAAGCGTGCCCTGGGCCAAGAATTTCGCGTCCTTGATCTCATTGGCGTATTTTTGGAACACGTCGATGAACAGCTTGCCGATGATCTTGCGCTTGGTTTCAGGGTCGGAAACGCCCTCCAGCTCGCCCAAGAACAGGTCAGACTCATCGGCATGGATCAGTTTGATATTGTAATTGTCGCGGAACATTTTGACGACTTGCTCGGCCTCGTTGAGGCGTAGCAACCCGTGATCGACGAATACACAGGTCAGTTGCTCGCCAATGGCTTCGTGCAACAGAATCGCGGTGACCGAACTGTCAACACCACCGGACAGACCGCAAATCACATGATTGTCGCCCACCTGTTCACGGATTTTCGCAATCATTTCCTCACGGTAGGCGCCCATGGTCCAGTCGCCGGTAAAGCCCGCAAGCCGCACGAAATTCTCATAAATCGTCGCGCCATTCGGCGTGTGATGCACTTCGGGATGGAACTGCACCGCGTAGAAGTTTCGCTCAAGATCGGCGGTGATCGCAAAAGGCGCGCCGGGGGAGGTGCCGAAGACTTCAAAGCCGGGGGCTATTTCGGCGACGTGATCGCCATGCGACATCCAGACTTGTTCTTTGCCCGTGCCATCCATGAACCAGCCGTTCAAAAACTCCGGGCGGGTCTCGGTCGGCGTCACATAGGCGCGGCCAAATTCGGCGGTCGCATGTTCGCCCGCTTCGACCCGGCCGCCCAGGTCATGCATCATCACCTGCTGGCCATAGCAAATGCCCAAAATCGGTACACCCAGATCATAGGCCGCTTTCGGCGGCCGCGGGCTGCCCTCGCGCATCACCGAATCCGGGCCGCCGGAAAAGATGATCGCTTTCGGCGCAATCTCTTTCAGCAACGCCTCGGTGACGTTTTGATAGGGGTGAATTTCGCAAAAGACATTCAACTCACGCAGACGACGCGCAATGAGCTGCGTCACCTGAGAGCCAAAGTCGATGATGAGGAGGCGGTCATGGATCACTTGAGTCATGACATGCCTTTACCCGCAGCTCCGCCTCTGTGGCAAGATGGATTCCCGCCATATGTGCCCAATCGACATGGAATGCGTGTGGATTTTGCAGCTTGCGGAACTTTGCTGTGGTGCGCGGATCATTTTACACAAAAGAGCCCCCCGTTTCGGCCCCTGTGAATTTTAAAACAGAGATGGCGGAAACGGGGGGCATTGGCGCCCGGGCGGGGCGCTCAAATCAGGTTCAGGCGGCGGTTTGTTCGCGCGGCAAAAGCCGGGCCTCGCCCAAGAGCGCGATCAACACTTCGACATGGCGTGTCACATTATAGGCGGCGTCGCCCGAGCGGCGGGTCTCTTCGATCTTGGCCTCTTCCTCGATCAAAGAGGACACGGCGCGCGCTGGCGACGGGGCATTGGCGGTGCGCATGACCCGTTTCAGGTCGCGGTTTCGGTTGTAATCATTGAGACCAAAGCGGGCGGCGCGGATCAAAAGGCGAGGGCGGCGCAGCGTGTTGAGCAGGGTTGTGACATCGTTCATGATCATGGTCTCCTGTTGCATGAATGCCCGCGCTTTTGAGGGATGTCTGTGTTGGACATGCGGCCCCGGCATCACGGTTCTTCCTCACTCTGGCACAACCTAAACGTGTGTTGCGCATTGTTTCCGCAATGCGAACGGTCCTTTGCTCGGTTGTTTATGAGTTGGAAACGATAATATCAAAACAGGAAACAATTAACGTTTAGGTAACCAATGCAACTCATGGTTGTGGTCAGATTCGGGGTAATTTGTGGGATAATCTGTGCAAAGCCAGTGGATATCCTGTGGATTGGTGAAGGCTCCCAATCTGACTGTGTCTAAAATAGAAACAATGCTGAAGAGTGAACTTGGGGGAACAATGTTGGACAACGGGAAATATCCATCTGCACAGGGGCGACCCTTACCGAAATGGGTGCCTCAGGAGGCGCAACGATATCTTGCGCATACAGAGACGGGCGACACCATTCGTGAATTGGCCCGAAAGGGCGGCTGTGCCCCCTCAACCGTGATGCGTCAGGTGCGCAAAGTGGAACAAAAACGCGACGACCCGTTGATCGATGAAGCCTTGACCACCCTCAGCCGTCTCACTCCGAAAGACACAGTTCCGTTTCATGGCGCAGGTTGCCCTAAGCCCCCAGCGAAGGACATGGACACGATGACAGACCAAACGCCGTTCGATCACGCAGACGGGCAGACCCCGCCAGATGACGCCACCATTGCCCGCGAAGCGCGGCGCATCCTGCGGCGCTTGTCCGAGCCGGGGGCTTGTCTGGCTGTGGCGAAAGATATGGAAAAGGCCGTGGTGGTGCGCGACCTGCCGGATGGGCGCACCACACGCACCGCGGTCCTGGATCGACCGATTGCTCAGGCAATGGCGCTCAAGGATTGGATCACGGCGCAGGCCAAGGGTAAAATCACCCGCTACACGATCACCGCCGCGGGCCGCGCCGCGTTGCGCCGGTTTTTGGCCGAAGACGAAAGCGCGCGGGCCGGTTTTGCCGAAGCGCCGATGAAATTTGGCGATCAACACCGCGATTGGGCGTTTCGCGATGAGCCGACGCTCGCGGACGACAGGCCCAAACGCATTCGCTATAACGCGGCTGAAAGCCCGGTGATGGTCTTGTCGCGGCGGCGCGACAAGGGCGGCGAAGCGTTTTTACCGCCTGATCTGGTGGCGGCCGCTGAGCGGTTGCGCGAGGATTTTGAGCTTGCGCAAATGGGGCCGCGTGTGGCGCAGAATTGGGATCGCTTCCTTACGGGGGGCGGGCGCGGAGAATTTTCCGGCGATTCCAAGGGCTTTGGCCCCGAGTCCGCCAAGGCTCGCGTGGCCGCAGCTTTGGCCGATCTTGGGCCGGGGCTTGGCGATGTTGCGCTACGTTGTTGTTGTTATCTGGAAGGGATGGAGCAGGCCGAAAAGCGCATGGGCTGGTCGGCGCGTTCGGGCAAAATCGTGCTGCGTATCGCACTTCAGCGGCTCAAAAAGCACTATGACGATGCGGGCTATTCAAATCTGATTGGGTGATTGGCGTTAAAATCGCTCCAGTGGAGCGATTTAGCCAATCACGCGAAAACACAGAAACGCGCCAATGGCGCGTTTCTTTTGATGCCCAATGTTTTAGGTGACAGGCGCAGAGGTCACACTGGCGGCAAAAGCCCGCGCTTCGGCGCGTTGGTCGGGGCCAAAAAGCTTGATTTCGATTTTGGGAAACAGCGGCTGTATCATCCCGACCCAAGTGCCAACCCAGTTGCGGTCGGTGACGATGGACATATGATGAAACTCGTTCCAGCGACGGATCAAGGACATCTCATAGCGAAAATCTTCAAATAAAGCGCCCGCCGTGAAATCGGAAAATCCCGTCAAATCCACCATCAACCCATAGGGCGCAGGCCGTTGCAACATGGGTTCAAGCGCGGTCTCGACGACCTTGATATCGTCCTGGTGATGTTGCCCTCAAGGGTCACAGCGAGGGCAGTGTCGTTCAGCGTGTCTATGCGGATCATGGTACTGTCCTTTTCTGGTCAGTCTGTCCTGTTCATTCCTTTTAGATGGGCATCTTTTCGCAAAAATAAAGGGCCGGACTCTGTCCGACCCTTTCAAGCTTCATGTCAGGCCTGTGCGGCGGTTCAGGCGTCGAGCCTGGCCAATTCCGCCCGAACGCCTGCCTCATACTCCGGGTGAACCCGGCCCAAAACCGCCAGCCACCGCTCGCGCACAGGCATTGAGCAAGGCGCCATCGCGCCCGCCATATTGGCGTGCAACCGAGCGCGCTCATCCGCCTGCATCACATCGGCATAAAGGGCGCGGGGCTGGACGTAATCGGCATCCGCATCCTCTTGCACATATTTATCCGCATCGCCTGAGATTTTCAGCGGCGGTTCGGCCACGCTCACATCCGGCTTGGCACTCTCGGCGTATTGGTTCGGCTCGTAATAGGCATCAACATGCCCGGTGCTTGGCCCCATGAAATTCATCGCACCGTCTTTGTGATAGTGATGCACCGGGCATTTCGGCGCATTGGCGGGCAGGGCCTCGTAATGGGTGCCAAGGCGATAGCGGTGCGCGTCGGCATAGGCAAAAACGCGCGCTTGCAACATTTTGTCGGGGCTAAAACCGATGCCCGGAACCTTGTTGGACGGAGAATAGGCCGCGTTTTCAACCATTTGGAAATAGTTGTCGGGGTTCTTGTTGAACTCCAACATGCCCACGGGGATCAACGGGAATTGATCATGCGGCCAGACTTTGGTCAGATCGAACGGGTTGAACTCCACCGTTTCGGCCTTTGCTTCGGGCATGACCTGAATGTTGAGTTCCCATTTCGGGAAATTTCGGGCCTCAATTGCGGCAAACAAATCCTCCTGATAGCTCTCGCGGGTCTTGCCGATCAGGGTTTCGGCCGCTTCAGAGCTGTGGTTTTTGATCCCTTGCTGGGTACGGAAATGGAATTTGACCCAGACCCGCTCGCCATTTTTATTCCACATTGAATAGGTGTGCGAGCCGTAGCCGTGCATGTGCATCGGGTTCACCGGGATGCCGCGATCGGACATCAGGATGGTGACTTGGTGCACCGACTCGGGCTGCGCGGCCCAGAAATCAAACATCGCCTCGGGAGAACGCAGGTTGGTTTTCGGGTGGCGTTTTTGGGTGCGGATGAAGTCGGGGAATTTGAACCCGTCGCGGATGAAAAACACCGGAGTGTTGTTGCCAACGACGTCCCAATTGCCCTCATCCGTGTAGAATTTCACCGAGAACCCGCGCACATCGCGTTCGGCATCCGCCGCGCCCAATTCGCCCGCCACGGTGGACCAGCGCGAAAGGATGTCACAGCTGTTGCCAACCTTGGAAAAGATGTCGGCGCAGGTATATTGCGTGATGTCATGGGTGACGGTGAAAGTGCCCTGCGCGCCCCAGCCCTTGGCATGAACCACGCGCTCGGGGATGCGTTCGCGGTTTTGATGCGCCAGTTTTTCGATCAATTGGTAATCGTCAAGCATCACGGGCCCGCGCGGACCCGCGGTTTTGGACGTGTCATTATGCGACACCGGCGCGCCGGCGGAGGTGGTCAAACGGGTGGTCATGCTTGTCTTTTCCTTCATGTGGGTCTGTCTCTTGCGGCGAGTGTGTCACGAGATATGAATTAAATGAAATTGTACTTTTTATGATTGAGTATTAGTTTAAATTATAGAAAGGCTTGCCATGCTGACGCTCAGACAAATGACCTATTTCGTTGCCTTGGCCGACACCCGCAGCTTTTCCGCCGCGGCCGAGCGCGTGCATGTCACGCAACCGGCCTTGTCCCAGCAAATCAAAGAGATGGAGCTGAATCTGGGTGCGCAGTTGGTCGAGCGGCTGCCACGCGACATTCGTTTGACGCGGGCGGGACAGGTGGTGTTGGAGCGGGCACAGAAGATTTTGGCGATGACCCGCGATCTGGAAGCCGAGATTCGCCAATCCAAAGGGCTGAACGGGCGGTTGAGCTTGGGGTGATCCCGACGATTGCGCCCTATCTTTTGCCGCGCGCGCTGACCCGGATCAAAGCCGCCGCGCTTGATCTCGATCTGCGGGTGCGCGAGGCCCAGACTGCCGATCTTTTGACGGCGGTGATCAACGGCCAGTTGGATGCGGCGGTGATCGCGTTGCCCTATGATGTGGCGGGGGTGATGGCGGAGCCGCTGTTTACCGATTATTTCCTTTTGGCGGGGTCAAAGTCGCGGATTGACGCGCTCAGCGCGCCGATTGCCCCGCCGCGCCCAACCGATCTGCCGCCGGATGCGCTTTTGCTGTTGGACGAGGGCCATTGTTTGGCGGATCAGGCCTTGGATGTCTGCGGCCTGACGCGTGCGCGCCAAACCGTTGATTTGGGCGCGTCTTCTTTGTCGACGCTGTGCGGATTGGTGGCGCAGGGGTTCGGCCTGACCTTCGTGCCTGAAATCGCCCTGTGTTCCGAACAGGCGGCCAGCCCCGACATGACGGTCTTGCGCTTTCCCGAACCGCAACCTCAACGCACCATCGCTTTGGTGCGGCGGCATTCGACGGAGGCCAAAACATGGTTCACGGATCTGGCCGCCCTTTTGTCTGAGGCGGGCAGCGAGTTGATGGAGGAGGCGCGGCGGCGCGGTTAACCGGCTGCCGCCAGACATTGCATGTAGCTGTCTGGTGCAAACATTGCCCAGCCCGCCGCTTTGACGCGCTCAGAGTGCGGGGCTGTGACGATGATATAGGTCCAGGCGCCGATGTCATCGTGCCGGGTGCGATACCAATCGCCGGGTTCAAGCGCGCTTATGACACCACTGTTCGACTCTGGTCCGGCCAAAAGCGACACCCCATAGCCAGTATAGCCCATGCAAAGGAAGCCTTCGCCCTCTGGAAAGAGCGTCGGTTGCTCGACCAAAAGCCTGCGGAATTGGATGTCATCAAGGGCGAGATAGGTGCTTTGCGTGTTGAGTGTACAGCCTTGATATTGTTCGATTTCCCGCAGTTCCGCCACGCGCTCTGCGTCCCGAGATGTCAGCGACACGTTTTTGCCAGTGCAATCGGAATTGTCAAAATAGGTCTGGCCCAGTGGCGTACCAAAGCAATAGCCCGCCCGGTCCATGATCCAATTTCGACTATACCACAAATCCTCACAGGTCCCGGCATGGGCGGGGCCAGAGGGCAGGGCGAAGGGGAGAAATGTGAGACAGAAAAGCAAAAGGGCGCGCATGGGGAGCCTTCAATGGGAGGTCTTAAATCATCAGATGTCGGCAGTTTAGAGGCTTTTTCTAAACAAGTCGTGATCAAAGCCCAAAACCCGATATTCGCCATGCGTCTCGCGAAGTCCCGCTATGCAAATGTTTCGCCATCTGTCGTTATGCCGCACATGCAAAAGGCCCGCGGGAGGCTGTCCCACGGGCCTTTCCAAGACGTGTTCGACGGTCTTATGCGACGGCTTCGGCTTTCGCTTCTTTGAGGTAGGACAGCACGGTTTCTGGAGAGGAGACGCCGTAGGGGTCTTCGCCGTGGTTGTCGCACAGGCCGGGCTCTTCGAACCAGGCTTCGATGACGCCGTCGTTGACGACAGCGGCATAGCGCCAGGAGCGCAGGCCAAAGCCCAAGTTGTCTTTGCGCACCAACATGCCCATGCGGCGGGTGAATTCGCCGGAGCCATCGGGGATGACTTTGACATTTTTAAGCTCTTGAGATTGCGCCCATTTGTTCATGACAAAGCTGTCATTGACGGACATGCAGTAGATCGCGTCGATGCCTTCGGCCTGGAAATCGGCAAAGCCATTCTCGAACCCCGGCAACTGGTAGGTCGAGCAGGTCGGGGTGAAGGCGCCCGGCAGGGAGAACAACACAACGCGTTTGCCCGCAAAGTAATCGGCGGTGGTTTTGTCTTCCCATTTGAACGGGTTGTCGCCACCAATGCTGTCGTCGCGCACGCGGGTGTGAAAGGTTACTTCGGGCAGTTTATATCCGGCTTTCATCGGTCAACTCCTGTTTGGGTGTCCCGTGAAAGCGGGACGCAGTCTTCTATCGCAGCCCTTTTAGAGCGATTCTAAAGCACGCTTCAATGCGGGTGCGGCGAAAAATGCTGCACAAGCAAATGGCGTGGTTTTCGCGAGACATTTGCGGGCAGACTGCCTATATCATGGTCCAAACGGAGAAAGGCCCTGCCATGCGTGATCTCAAGATTCCCGACCAACGCCACCCTGAAAAGGCGCATCGGGCTGACAATGCCCAGCCGAAAAAGCCGGATTGGATTCGGGTCAAGGCACCGACCTCGGCGGGCTATAAAGAAACGCATCGCATCATGCGCGAGCATAAGCTGGTGACGGTCTGCGAAGAGGCGGGCTGTCCGAACGCTGGCGAATGCTGGTCGCAAGGCCACGCCACGATGATGATCATGGGCGAAATTTGCACCCGCGGCTGTACCTTTTGTAACGTCGCCACGGGCCGCCCGGACGCGCTTGATGTGTTTGAACCGGGCCGTGTCGCCGATGCGGTACAAAAACTCGGCCTCAAACATGTGGTGATCACCTCGGTGGACCGCGATGATTTGGAAGACGGCGGGGCAGAGCATTTCGCCCAAACCATCCGCGCCATCCGTCACCGTGCGCCTGACACTACGATCGAAATTCTCACGCCGGACTTTTTGAAATGTTCCGATGCGGTGTTGGAAACCGTCGTGGCCGCCAAGCCCGACGTGTTCAACCACAATCTTGAGACGGTGCCGGGCCTCTACCCAACCGTGCGTCCGGGCGCGCGCTATTTCCACTCGCTGCGCCTGCTTCAGCGGGTCAAAGAGCTCGATCCGACGATGTTCACCAAATCCGGCATCATGGTGGGTCTGGGCGAGGACCGCCAATCGGTGCATCAGGTGATGGACGACATGCGCGCCGCCGACATCGACTTTTTGACCATCGGCCAATACCTTCAGCCGACGCCAAAACACCATGCCGTCGATCGGTTTGTCACCCCGGACGAATTCAAAGCCTATGAAAAGACCGCTTATGGCAAAGGGTTCTTGATGGTTTCGGCCACGCCGCTGACGCGCTCGTCCTATCATGCGGGCGACGATTTTGCCCGCCTGCGCGACAACCGTTTGCAAAAGCTCGGCCGGGCCTGACGTGACCGACCCGACATTTGAGATTTTCCTCACCGCCCCGCCGGGGCTGGAGCCGATGCTTATGGCTGAGGTGCAGCAGGCGGGGTTTTGCGCGCCCGTGCTCTCGCCGGGCGGGGTGACGATTCAGGGCACATGGCACGATGTCTGGCGGGCCAACCTGACCCTGCGTGGTGCGTCGAAAGTCTTGGCGCGGTTTGGCGAATTTCGCGCCTTTCATTTGGCGCAACTCGACAAACGTGCGCGCAAATTCCCGTGGGACGAGATTTTGGGGCAGGGCGTGTTGACCGGGGGCCTCTCCCTCAAGGTCGAAGTCACCACCAACAAAAAGTCCAAAATCTATCACGCCGGGGCGGCGGTCGAGCGGTTTGAACGCGCCATTGCCGAGGAATTTGGCGTCAAGATTGCCGAAGGCTTGGACGATGCCGATCTGGTGATCAAAGCCCGGTTCGACGACAACAATATTCAGCTTTCCGTTGATACCTCCGGCGAGGGTCTGCACAAACGCGGTCACAAACAGGCCATGGGCAAAGCGCCAATGCGCGAAACCATGGCGGCGCTGTGTTTGCGCGCCTGTGGCTATGATGGCACGGAGCCGGTGCTTGACCCGATGTGTGGGTCCGGCACTTTTGTGATTGAGGCGGCGGAAATCGCGCGGCACGTGATGGCCGGACGCGCCCGCCACTTTGCCTTTGAACACCTCGCCACCTATGATCCGGCGCGGGTGCAAAACATCAAAGCGGATTGGCAAAATCATGAGAGCGCTTTGCAGTTTTACGGTTCTGATCGCAATGTGAATGTTGTGCGCATGGCGAACGAGAATGCCGAGCGCGCGGGCGTGGCCGATATGTGTACCTTTCAGCCTGTGCCTGTGTCCGAGATCACCCGCCCCGAGGGCGCGCCGGGCCTTGTCATCGTCAACCCGCCCTACGGCGCGCGGATCGGCAAGAAAAAGGACCTGTTCGCGCTCTATTCTGCCTTTGGCGAGGTGATGAAGGACCGGTTTTCCGGCTGGCGCGTCGGCATGATCACCTCTGATGATCAATTGGCACAGGCCACCACGCTCCCTTGGTTGCCGCCCCAAGCCCCCATCGCCCATGGTGGTCTCAAAGTCCGGTTGTATCAAAGCGCCGCATTGGGGTGATCTGGACGCGAGATCAGGGCACGAGATCAGGGCACGAGATCAGGGTATGGGGCGTTTGCCTTGTGCAAAATGTGCGTTATGTGATTTCCCTCAAAGCACCCCTGCACGCACCCATGTTAAAATAAAGCATCACAGGGAGAGAAGGTGTCAGATGATGCAAAGGCCAAATTGGGATGATTTTCGCTTTGTTTTGGCCGTCGCGCGCACTGGCTCCGTTTCAGGCGCGGCGCGGCATTTAGGTGTCAATCACGCCACAGTGTTGCGCCGGGTGGCCGCGATTGAAGCGCGTCTTGGTGTTGAATTGTTTGAAAAATCCGTGCGCGGATATGACATCTCGCCGGAAAATCTGCGCCTGATTGAAGCCGCGCGCGAGGTCGAAACTGCGGTCAACGCGGTCGAACGGTTGGCGCGTGCGGGAGAAGCGCCTTTGGCGGGGGTGATCCGCGTCACCTCGACCGACTCGTTTTGCTACAAAATCCTGCCGCCGCTTTTGGCACGTCTGTCGCAGCGCGAAAGGGATTTGTCCTTTGAGCTTTTGTCGAACAACGCCCACCTTGATCTGTCGCGGCTTCATGCCGATGTCACCGTGCGCCCGACCTATAAATTGCCTGACGATCTGGTTGGCGATATGGCCGCGCAAATGGCCTTTGGCTTTTATGCCGCCTCACCCGATGTGCCTGCCGATCACTGGTTGGGGTTGACCGGGGCCATCGGACGTTCGCCCGTCGCGCAAAAGCTGCGCGAGGCGTTGGAGCGGCGCAAAACCACCTTTACCGCCGCCGCCGACAGTTTCCTGTCGCTGCAATCTTTGGCTGAGGCCGGATTGGGGCGGGTGATGTTGCCTGCGTTTTTGGGCAATGGGTCGGCGGGTCTGGTGCAGGTGGAGCCGGTGCTTGAGGTGCCGCCAGTGCCGATTTATGTCGCCTCGCACGCCGATCTGGCCGATGCGCCCCGGCTGCGCTTGGCCCGTGCGCGGATTTCAACAGCGCTTGAGGCCGAGCAGGAGCAGCTTTTGGGAGGCCGTTGATCCATGTTCAGGGTGGGGGGATCTGGGTGCGCGCGGCTCAGGGCACGGGCCGGACTTTGATCTTGCTCGCGCCATTGACCTGCATCCAGTCGGGCAGTCCAACCAGTTTCTCAACGCCGTAAAGCGCAACACAGACCGCGATGATCGCGAACACAAACTTTACCCGCGACTTTGACGGCGGGTTCTGCGCCCAGCGTTTGGCGCGCAGCAGCCAGCGCAATTGGCTCACGCGGATGCCTCCGCAGTGCCCTCATCGTCAAACACAACCGTGCCGATATAGGGCAGGTTACGGTTGGCTTGGGCGAAGTCAATGCCGTAGCCGACGACAAAGGCATCGGGGATTTCAAACCCGGTCCATGTCGCTTTCAGCGGCACTTCGCGCCGCGCCGGTTTGTCCAAAAGGGCAATGGTTTCCAACTTGCGCGGATGGCGCGAGCGCAACAGCTCCAACACCGCCGTCAGCGTGTGGCCGGTGTCGACGATGTCCTCAACCACCAACACGTCACGCCCTTCAATCGCCCCGCGCAAATCCTTTAAGATTTTGACTTCGCGGGAACTTTCGGTCGCATTGCCATAGGAGGAGGCTTCGAGAAAATCGACCTCCACATTCATCTCCAATTCGCGCACCAGATCGGCGATGAACACAAATGAGCCGCGCAACAAGCCGACAACCACCAATTTGTCAGTGTCCTTATACTCGTCGCGAATGAGGCGGGCGAGTTCTTCGATCCGCGCGGCAATGGCCTTGGCCGAAATCATGACGTCGATGTGATATGGCCGTTGCGACATGCTAACCCCTTGCATTTTGTGCCTCAGGCATAGACATACCGAGGGACGACACAGAAAACCAGTGACCATGCCGACGCACCAAGAAACAAAACATCTCCCCTATAGCGCCGATCAAATGTATGCGCTTGTCGCAGACGTTGAGAGCTATCCAAAGTTTTTGCCGTGGAACGCCGCCGCGCGCATCCGTTCGCGCACGAGCGTGGGCGATCACGAGGTGATGCTGGCCGATCTGGTGATTTCGTTCAAAGTGTTCCGCGAGAAATTCGGCTCGCGGGTCACGCTGTTCCCCGCTCAGAAAAAGATCGACACCGAATATCTCGACGGGCCGTTTCGGTACATGAAAAGCTGGTGGAGCTTTCAGGATGCCGAAGACGGCGGCTGTGACGTCGAGTTTTTCGTCGATTTCGAGTTCAAAAATGCGATTTTGCAGGGGATCATTGGCATGGTGTTCAATGATGCGATGCAACGGATCGTGCGGGCCTTTGAACGCCGTGCGGCAGAGCTCTATAAATAAGTTTTTCAGCTTTGAGAGGTGAAAAAGGCGGGAGAAACCCCGCCTTTGCTGTTTTATACCGTGTCCCTCACGAATTGTGGTCGTAGGCGCTTTCCCCATGTTGCGCGAGGTCAAGCCCTGCGTGTTCCGTCTCCGCATCGACCCGAAAGCCAACCAAAACCTTGGTGACATAGACCAATGTCACGGTCACAATAGTGGTGAACAGGCCGACAATCACCAAGGCACCAAGCTGCGCCATCCAGGTGCCCGCACCAAAAGCGGCGATCATGATCGTGCCAAAAATCCCGCCAACGCCATGGACCGCGAACACATCCAGCGTGTCGTCGATCCGCAATTTGCCGCGGATCAGATTGACCATCTCCTGACAGAGAATGCCCGCGATTGCGCCAATCAACAGCGCCTCCACCGGGGTGACATAGCCCGAGGCCGGGGTGATCGAGGCCAGTCCGGCGATGGTGCCGGTGACGATGCCCACAAGCGAGGCTTTGCCATATTTGATCCGCTCCCAAAACGCCCAGGTCATCGACGCGGCGGCCGCTGAAATATGCGTCACGGTGATCGCCATTGCAGCCCCGCCATCGGCGGCCAATTGCGACCCACCATTGAAGCCAAACCAGCCGACCCAAAGCATCGCCGCCCCGATCATCACATATCCTGGGTTGTGCGGCGGCTTATTGTCCACCTTGCGACGACCCAGCATCACCGCGATGATCAGCGCCGCCAAACCCGCGGTTTCATGCACCACGATCCCGCCGGCAAAATCGCGCGTGCCCGTGGCACCGAAAATCCCGCCATCGGACATGAAGCCACCGCCCCAAATCCAATGGGCCACTGGCGCGTAGCACAACAGCATCCAAAGCCCGGAAAAGGTCAGCACGAAGCCAAAGGAAATCCGTTCGACATAAGCCCCGACAATCAACGCCGGGGTGATGATGGCAAAGGTCATTTGAAAGGCGAAAAACAACACCTCGGGCAGGGTGCCTTTTACGGTGTTGGCGTCAATGCCGAAGAGGAAGATTTTGCCCAAACCGCCCCAGTAGCCGTTGCCCTCGCCAAAGGCGATGGAATAGCCGACCGCGAGCCAGAGCAGGCTCATCAAACAGGCGATGGCATAGACATGCATGAACACGCTCAACACATTGCGCGCCCGCACCAGCCCGCCGTAGAACAGTGCCAACCCCGGCAATGACATGAATAAGACAAGTGCCGTGGCGACAAGAATCCACGCTGTATCCGCTCCGACCATATTCCCCTCCTAAGGTCAAAATTTACGCTTAGTGGCGCGTAAAGCGTCTTTGGCGGAGGTTAAAAAAGGGCAATTGTGGATTATTAGGGATTAAAAATAGAGCAAAATACAAAAAGTCTAAAAAACATTCTTAAAAATAAGTGTGAGCATAAAAAATAATCGAAAAAGGAATATCAGCCAGGGTGGGGTGCGCCAAAGCCGTTTTGAGCAGGTTCAGCGCATGTGCGACGGTCGCCGCGCGCACATTCGAGCGCCCCAAAGCGCCAAATTCGACCGTCTCAACGCGGCACACCTGTCCCGTTTGCGCCAGTCCAAAGCACACCCGCCCCTCGGGTTTGTGCTCCGATCCGCCCGGTCCGGCGATGCCCGTCACCGCGATCGCAAGCCCCACGCCCCCACGCGTCAAAGCGCCCTCGGCCATCTCGCGCGCGATCTGTTCGGACACCGCGCCATGGGCGTCCAATGTGGCGGGGAGGATGCCCAGCATTTCGATCTTGGCGGCGTTGGAATAGGTGATGAACCCACGGTCCACCACGTCGGAAGATCCGGCGATCTCGGTCAGCGCGCCGATGATCAACCCGCCGGTGCAGCTTTCGGCGGTGGCGATGGTCACACCTTGCGCCCGCGCCAAAGCCAAGACCTCTGTCGCGAGTTCGACTGTCATCACATGATGATCCCGTGATAGACGCCAGCAAAGGCCACAACCACAATCGCGGCAAAGACGCCGGCGATCACATCGTCCAACATCACACCCAAAGCATCGCCACGGCGGTCCGCCTTGCCAATGATCCAGGGTTTCCAAATATCGAACAGGCGAAAGGCCAAAAACGCCGTGGGCCAGGCGGGCCAAAGCGCGGTTGAAGGCGCGCCTGCCATGGCCGAGCCAATCGCGACTGGCAACAGGGCAATCCATTGGCCGACCAGCTCGTCGATGACGATTTCGGAGGGGTCGTGGTTTTCCGCCCCCTTGGTCATCACGCCGGTGGCCCACAGCCCGGCGACAAAGGCGACGACGATGCCGATGATCACGCCGGGCACGCCAAGCGCCAGATCCAGCGCCCAAAACAGTGGCACAGCCGCGGCAGAACCCCAAGTTCCGGGGGCAGGGGTCATATACCCAACACGGGCGAGGGTGGCGATCAGTTCTGCAATGGGTTTCATCTCAACGATCCTTGATCAGCGCTGTGTCATCAATGCGGCTGTTGCCAGTGCGGCAATGCCTTCTTCGCGCCCGGTGAACCCGAGCCGCTCCGACGTGGTGGCTTTGACAGACACTTTATCCATCGCGATGTCCATAATCTCGGCCAAGGCCCGCCGCATCGCTTGCGCATGTGGCCCAACCTTAGGGCGTTCACAGACCAGAGTGACATCGCAATTCATCATCTCATAGCCCTTGTCGCGCGCAAGTTTGATTGCATGGCGCAGGAAAATATGGCTCTCGGCGCCTTTCCATTGCGGATCAGTTGGCGGAAAATGTTGACCAATGTCGCCCTCCGCCAATGCACCGTAAATCGCATCCGTCAGGGCGTGCATCCCCACATCGGCGTCCGAATGGCCCTGAAGGCTCCTACCATGCGGCACTTTCACACCGCAGAGCCACACATGGTTGCCCTCGCCAAACCTGTGCACATCATAGCCATTGCCAAGCCGAAATTCCATGCCCTGCGTCTCCTTCTGTCCCGCCCGATGTGCCGCCTCGCGCGCGGCCAAAAGCCGTTCTGCGCGGGCGAAATCTTCGGGATGGGTGATTTTAAAATTGTCTTCGGAGCCTTGCGTGATCGTCACGTCCATCCCGGCCTTGCGCGCCACTTCGACATCGTCGGCGGCCTCGCCACTGTGCGCCTGATGCGCGTGCAGGATGGCGTCAAAGGCAAAGCCTTGCGGCGTTTGGGCGCGAAACAATCCGGTGCGATCCTGTGTGCCTTCGACAATCGTGCCGCTCTCATTCTTTGCGCCGAGCCAAAGCGCGTCGGTGACTGCCAAGGCCGGCGCCGCGCCCGATCCGCTGTCGAGCGCCGCGATCACCGCTTGGATCACCTCACGGGGCACCAGCGCGCGCGCTGCGTCATGGATCAACACCTGATCCACGCCCTGACCGTTCAGCGCCGTCAGCCCGGCCTTGACCGAGTCGGATCGGCGGGCGGCCCCCGGCACAAGGTCCACCTTTTCAAGGGTTTGTGCCAGGACCAGATCGTCCGGGTGATGCACCACCATGATCACATCGACCAGATCGCGAAACGCCGCCACGGCATGATCAATCACCCGAACTTGGCCGAGCGGTTGCCATTGTTTGGGCAAAGCTCCGCCCGCGCGGGTGCCACGTCCGGCCGCGACGATCAAAGCGGCGCGTTTTGGAAGTCCTTTTGTCATGCGGATGGGATAATCGGTGACGCGCAGCCTTGCAATGGCGCTGTTTTCACCGTCAGATCGATTAAATTTTGTGCGTCGGCCTGTTTTCGCACCTTTTTTGCCCTCATTCCTTTGCGACTCGCATAAGTGAGCGCTACCCCTGTTTGAAATGCACAAGGATTAATCGCTTGCCCGTTCGTTTGGCGCACCTCACCCTCGATCCGCCGGTGTTTCTGGCCCCAATGGCCGGAATCACCGACCTGCCGTTCCGCGCGCTTGTCGCCTCCTTTGGGGCGGGGCTTGTGGTGTCTGAAATGGTGGCCTCTCACGATATGGTCAACGCCCGCGCCGGGTCGCGCGAAAAGGCCGAGTTGGGTTTTGGCGTCGACAACACCGCCGTGCAATTGGCCGGGCGTGAGGCGCATTGGATGTCTGAGGCCGCCAAAATGGTCGAAGCCAACGGCGCGAGACTCATCGACATCAATATGGGCTGCCCGGCGAAACGCGTGGTCTCGGGGTATTCCGGCTCGGCCCTGATGCGCGATCTGGACCATGCTCTGAGCTTGATCGAGGCGGTCGTGGCGGCCGTGTCGATCCCGGTGACGTTGAAAACCCGGCTGGGTTGGGATGACGCGCTGCGCAACGCCCCCGAACTGGCGCGCCGCGCCGAGGCGGCGGGGATCGCGATGATCACCATCCATGGCCGCACCCGCTGTCAGCTCTACAAAGGTCAGGCCGATTGGGCCGCGATCCGCGCCGTCAAAGACGCGGTCAGCATCCCGGTGATCGCCAATGGCGACATTATTTCCACCGACGCCGCGCGTCGCGCGCTTGTGGCCTCGGGGGCCGACGGCGTGATGATTGGACGCGGTGCGCAGGGGCGGCCTTGGCTTTTGGCGCAAGTCGCCGCCAATCTGACCGGCGCCCCCGCACCCATCGCACCTGCGGGCGGTGATTTGGCCGATCTGGTGGCGGGACATTACGAGGCGGGTCTGGGCTTTACGGCACCGAGCTGGGTGGCCGGGTGATGCGCAAACATTTGGGATGGTACATGGATGAGGCGGGCACGATGGATAAGTTGCGGCGGCGGATCTTGACCGCAAAAGCGCCCAAGGCCGTGTTGGACCTTTTGCCTGACGCGTTTTGCACAGAAGGACTTGCCGCATGAGTGATGCGCGTTTTGACACGCTCTGGCCCTCGCTGCCCGTACCGGCGCTGATGATCAACGAGGCCGATCAGATTGTTGAGATCAATTCGAGCGCCGAGTTGTTCCTCAACGCCTCGGCCAAATCGCTCAAAAACGTGCCGGTGTTTGATAAATTGGCCATTGATGCGCCGCTGGAAGAAGCCTTTTCGCGTGTTCGTCGCGACAGCTCGCCGATGTTCATCAACAATGTCGATGTCTCGGGGGGCAACGCCGCCCCGGTGCAATGCAATATCCAAATCGCGCCACTACAAGGCGTCGAGAACTGGCTCATCCTGTTGATGGAGCCGCGCCAGATCGCCGATCGTCTGGGGCGATCGCATCAGGTCAAAACCTCGGCGCGCTCTGCCATTGGCATGGCGGAAATGTTGGCGCATGAGATCAAGAACCCGTTGGCGGGGATCACCGGCGCGGCCCAGCTTTTGTCGATGAGCCTGAGCCCCGAAGATTTGGAACTCACCGATTTGATCGTCGCCGAAAGCCGTCGGATCGTCGCCTTGTTGGAGCAGGTCGAACAATTCGGCAATCTGCGCCCACCCGAAAAGCGTCCGATCAACATCCATGACCTGTTGGACCGTGCCCGTAAATCCGCCGAGCTGTCCTACGCCGCCTCGATGAAATTCGTCGAGGAATTCGATCCCTCGCTGCCGCCGACCTATGTCGATGGCGATCAATTGTTGCAGATTTTCCTGAATCTGTTCAAAAATGCATCAGAAGCTGCGGGAAAATCCGGTGGGACGATCCGTTTGCGCACCTTCTATGACCTGTCGCTGCGGCTGCGTCGCAAGGATGGCTCGGGGGCGGCCCTGCCGCTTCAGGTCGAGATTATTGATGATGGCCCCGGCCTGCCGCCGGAGATTGCCGCCGATATTTTTGAACCTTTCGTCTCGGGACGTGAAAATGGCACCGGGCTTGGCCTTGCATTGGTCTCAAAGATTATTTCCGACCATGAAGGTTGGATTTCCGTGGACTCCGTGCCCGGCAAAACAGTGTTTCGGATTTCTCTCCCCGTCGCGCCGCGTGATGAACGCGCCGATGGATAAGGAGGGACGTCATATAAGTGTGAAAATCCCCGTTCAAAAGGGGCAGAGCGCGGATCGGGACGTTACTGACCTGATCCCAACGCGAGACGGACAAGGAGAACGATAATGGATGGTACGATCCTCGTCGCGGATGACGACCGCACAATCCGCACGGTTTTGACCCAGGCGCTGACCCGCGCCGGGTGTAAAGTCCATGCGACCTCATCATTGGTGACGCTGATGCGCTGGGTGGAAGAGGGCAAAGGCGATCTGGTGATTTCCGATGTGATCATGCCCGATGGCAATGGGCTTGAGGCCCTGCCGCGCATCGCGGAACTGCGTCCCGGCCTGCCGGTGATCGTGATTTCGGCGCAAAACACCATCATGACCGCAATTCAGGCCGCCGAAGCGGAGGCCTTTGATTACCTGCCCAAACCGTTTGATTTGCCGGATTTGATGAAACGGGCGGCAAAAGCGTTGGAGGTCAAACGCCGCGCCAATCCGGCGCCCTCGACCGCCAAAGCGCCTTCGGAAACGGTGCAGGAAGACCTACCGTTGGTGGGGCGCACGCCCGCGATGCAGACGCTCTATCGCTTGGTCGCGCGGGTGATGAATACCGATCTTCCGGTGCTGATCACCGGCGAAAGCGGGACGGGCAAATCCCTGATCGCACGCGCCATTCATGATTTTTCCGATCGTCGCAGCCTGCCGTTTGTGGTGGTCTCTGCCTCTGATCTGGCGACGATGGAAGGCCCGGCGACGGTGATTTCGCGCGCCAAAAACGGGTCTATCCTGTTTGATGAGGTCGGCGATCTGGACGAGGACGCGCAAGCGCGGATCGTGCGGATGCTCGACAGTTTCACCGACAATGCGCCGCGGATCATGGCCACGTCTCAGGCCGATCTGGGCGCGAAAATGGAAAACGGCGCCTTCCGTCAGGATCTGTTTTACCGTTTGGGCGGGGTGACGATTTCGGTGCCCTCGCTGCGCGAACGGGTCGACGATATTCCGCTTTTGGCCGATTTCTTTTTGGGCAAGGCCGAGCGCGATGGCATGGCGGCGCGCCGTTTTACCAATGAGGCGCTCGAACTTGTGCGCGCCTACAGTTGGCCCGGCAACGTGCGTCAGTTGGAAAACACCATTCGGCGGCTGATCGTGACCGCCCCCGAAGAGGAAATCACCCGCACCGAAGTCGAATTGGTGCTGGGCAATCAGCCCGCGATGGAGCCATTGCAGGGCGGGGGCGAGGGCGAAAAGCTGTCGTCGTCTGTGGCCAAGCATTTGCGCCGCTACTTCGACCTGCATGGCGGGGTTTTGCCCTCACCGGGTCTGTATCAGCGCATTTTGAAGGAGGTCGAAGGGCCTTTGATCGAAATTGCGCTCGATTCCGTCGGCGGAAATCAGGCCAAATGTGCCGACTTGCTTGGCATCAACCGCAATACCTTGAGAAAAAAGATCAACGACCTCGATATTCAGGTGACACGCCGCCGCAAACTGATGTAAATAGGCACATCCGTGGTGATTTGGGCGCAGTGACAGGAATATCACGCTGCTGCGTCCTTGGTGCCACGGTGTGAGGGGGCGTTTTCGGCACCGGATCACCGGGCCAAGGCGCTCCGGTGGACCAGTACGAGGTGGGCTTTGGCACAGACAATCGGCAAGCAAAGCTGGAACAGGCTCATGCGCCTGCGACGCCTGCGTCGGTTGCAAAACGCCGCGACTGTCGCGGTGTTTGTGTTGGGGCCGATCCTGGCAATCTCGACCTTTTTGGTGCTTGGCCCGTTGGATCACGGCCCCGCATCGGGGTCGCTGCGCGTCGTGCTTTTGGCCGATGTGGTCTATGTCCTTGTGGTGGCGGGGCTTGTTGCCCAACGCATCGCTCGGGTCATTGCCGCACGCCGCGCCCATTCCGAAGGCTCGCGGCTGCACCTGCGCCTCTCTGGCGTCTTTGTTCTCCTTGCCCTGATCCCGACCATCACCGTGGCGATTTTTGCCGTGGTGACGGTGAATTTCGGCCTTGAGGGCTGGTTTTCGGATCGGGTGCGCAATGTGGTCGGCTCCTCGTTGGAGGCCGCCAAAGCCTATGAGGCAGAGCATCACGACGGCCTGGCCGAAGACACGCGGGCGCTGGCCAATTTCATCATCGAGCGCCGTCGGTCCATGACAATCCTGCCCGATGGCGCGCTGCGTCAGGTGCTCAATCAGGGCCAGGGGCTGATCCAACGCGGCTTGCGTGAGGCCTATGTGATTGATCGCGCGGGCGACATCCGGGCGCGCGGCGAACGCTCCTATCTGTTTGATTATGAACAGCCCTCAGAGGCGGATTTGCGCCGGGCTGAAACCGGCGAACTGGTGCTTATTGACGATTGGGACCGCAACGAAAGCCGCGCCTTGCAGCGCCTTGCGGGCTTTTCGGATCGCTATCTTTATGTCACCCGCGATGTCGATGGCAAAATCCTCAACCTGCTTGATGATACCCAGGATTCCATCGCGCTCTACAATCAGTTGGAAAGCGAGCGCGGGCGGCTTTTGTTTGAATTTGGCCTTTTATATCTGGGGTTTGCGATCATTTTGATCTTGGCCGCCACTTGGCTTGGCCTGTGGTTTGCCGAACGTCTGGCGCGCCCGATCGGACGGCTGGCCGGGGCGGCGAAACAGGTCGGCGAGGGCGATTTGTCGGTGCGGGTTCTGGTCGAGGATGGCGATGATGAAATCGCCACGCTGGGTCAGGTGTTCAACCAAATGACCGGCCAGCTCAACATCCAGCGCAACGAACTTTTGGACCGCAACGAACAGATTGACCGCCGCCGCCGCCTGTTTGACTCGGTGCTCTCATCGGTGACGGCGGGGGTGATGGGGCTGGACGCCGAGGGGCGGGTGACCCTGTCCAACCGGTCGGCGCACGCACTTTTGTCCGTGGGGGAGCGCGATGTGACGGGCGAGGCGCTTGCCGTGGTGGTGCCGGAGTTTGGCCCGCTGTTTGACGCGCTGCGCAGTCAGGCCCGCGAAGTGGTGCAAGAGGAAATCCGGTTGATCCGCTCCGGCGCACAGGAGAGCCTGTTGGTGCGCATCGCCACGCGGCGCGATGTGAACGGATTGCTGGAGGGCTATGTGGTGGTGTTTGACGATGTGACCGATCTTGTGTCGGCACAGCGTTTGGCCGCTTGGGGCGATGTGGCGCGCCGGATCGCGCATGAAATCAAAAACCCGCTGACGCCGATCCAATTGTCGGCCGAACGCATTTTGCGCAAATTTGGCAAGGGATTGTCCGAAGAGGGCCGCGCCGATTTGGAGCAATACACCTCGGTGATCGTGCGCCAGACCGGGGATTTGCGTCGCATCGTTGATGAGTTTTCAAAATTCGCCCGGATGCCGACGCCTGAGCGGCGCGATCATGATCTGGTCGAACTGGTCAAAGGCGCCGTGTTGTTGCAACAAAACGCCCAGCCTGATGTGACCATCACCGCCGAGATCACGCCCCGGTCCGCTTGGGCCGAGGTGGATGCGACGATGATTGGTCAAGCGTTGACAAACCTAATTAAAAATGCCGGGGAAGCCATTGAAAGTCTTTACGAAAATGGCATACCAGAGGGCCACACGCCGCATATCCATGTGGCCTTGACGCGCGACGGCACAGAGGCGGTGGTGACCATCACCGACAATGGGATCGGCCTGCCCGAAGATCGCTCCCGCCTGTTTGAACCCTATGTGACGACACGCGAAAAGGGTACCGGGTTGGGCTTGCCGATTGTGAAAAAAATCATCGAGGAACATGGCGGCACCCTGACATTGACGGACGGTGTGCCACTTGATCCCTCGGGGCAGATCGGGGCGCAGGCGACATTACGCCTGTCCTTGATTGAAGAGGTGGAAGTAGATGAAAAACAAAAGCTTGCAGTATAACGTTGAGGTAAAGGGTGTGACACATGGCTGACATTTTGATTGTCGATGACGAACGCGATATCCGGGAGTTGATCGGAGATATTCTGCGCGACGAAGGCTATGAAACGCGCTTGGCGTCGAACTCTGAGGACTGTCTCAAAGAGATCAATGATCAGGTGCCCTCGCTGATGGTGCTCGACATTTGGCTAAAAGACAGCGGCATGGACGGGATCGACATTCTCAAACATGTCAAACGCGAACATCCCGATGTGCCGATCATCATCATTTCCGGTCATGGCAATATCGAAATCGCCGTGGCGGCGATCAAACAGGGCGCTTACGATTTCATCGAGAAGCCGTTCAATATTGATCAGTTGATGGTCGTTGTCGGCCGCGCCATGGAGACCTCGCGACTGCGGCGTGAAAACGCCTCGCTCAAACGCTCCGGGGGTGCCGAGGTTGAAATGATCGGCGTGTCCTCGGCGTTCAAACAGCTTAAACTCAACCTCGACAAGGTGACCAAATCGAACGGGCGGGTGATGTTGACCGGGCCTGCGGGTGTCGGCAAAGAGGTGGCGGCGCGGTTCATTCACACCCATTCCGACCGCAAGGACGCAGCCTTTGTGACCGTGTCCTCGGCCACGGTCGAACCCGACCGGATGGAAGAGGTGCTGTTTGGTCGCGAAAGCCCGGAACGTGGAATTGAGAAAGGCTTGTTGGAACAGGCTCATGGCGGGGTGATCTATTTCGACGAGGTGGCGGATATGCCGCTTGGCACCCAATCGAAAATCCTGCGCGTGCTGGTCGATCAGCGGTTTACCCGCGTCGGCGGCACGGCGAAAGTGTCTGTCGATCTGCGGGTGATTTCGTCCACTGCGCGCGATCTGGCGGTTGAGATTGCGGCGGGGACGTTCCGCGAAGAGCTCTATCACCGGCTGAACGTGGTGCCGATTGAGGTGCCCGCGTTGGAAAAACGCCGCGAGGACATCCCGGAACTGGCCAATCATTTCATTGAGATGCTCAACCGTACCCAGGGTCTGCCGCTGCGCGCGCTCTCCGAAGATGCCGCCGCGATGCTGCAAACCATGACGTGGCCGGGCAATGTGCGGCAGTTGAAAAACGTGATCGAACGGGTGTTGATCCTGGGCGAGGCATCAGGCGACATCGAGGCCGAAGAATTGCCGTCGCAGGAGGGGGCGAACGAGGATGACACGCGTGCCATTCTGTCGCCCGCCATCGCAACCTTGCCCCTGCGAGAAGCGCGCGAATTGTTTGAGCGTGAATATCTTTTGACGCAAATCAACCGCTTTGGCGGCAATATCTCCCGCACCTCGACCTTTGTCGGCATGGAACGCTCCGCTTTGCACCGCAAACTCAAATCCTTGGGTGTGATGACCGGCAACAAACAGGGCGGGCGCGTCGCCTATATCTCTGAAGATGCCGAGTGAAGCCCGCGAGACGAGTTGACCGAAGGGATCAGACATGACAAGCCTCTTAGCTGAAACGACGATGTCAAAACAGTCAGGGATGATGCAATGAAAGTCATCATTTGCGGCGCGGGGCAGGTGGGTTGGCAGATCGCCAAGCAACTCTCGGGCGAAAAAAACGACGTGACCGTCGTCGACAACAACCCCGCCCTGGTGCGCCGCGCGACCGACACGTTGGACGTGCAGGGGATCGAAGGCTTTGCCTCCTACCCGGATGTGTTGGAAAAAGCGGGTGCACGCGATGCCGATATGATCATCGCCGCGACCTATTCCGATGAGGTCAATATGGTCACCTGTCAGGTGGCGCATTCGGTTTTTGCCGTGCCGCGCAAAATCGCGCGTCTGCGGGCGCAAAGCTATCTGACCGCGATTTATTCCGATCTTTACCGTCGCGATCACATGCCGATTGACGTGGTGATCAGCCCGGAGAAAGAGGTGGCCGAGGCCGCGCTGCGCCGTCTGGCTGCACCTGCCGCCTTTGACACCCAAGCGTTTTTGGCGGGTCGTGTGCATCTTATGGGCATCTCCTTGGTCGAAGATTGCCCGGTGCTCAACACCTCGCTGCGCGAATTGTCCGATCTGTTTTCCACTCTGCGCGCCATTGTTGTCGGCGTGCGCCGCGACGGGCGTTTGTTTGCGCCCGAACCCAACGATCAACTCTATGCGGGGGATGCGATTTATGTGTTCACCCACTCGGATGACATCACCCGAACCCTTGAAATCTTTGGCAAAAAGCAAGGCAAGCAAGACCGCGTCGTGATCCTTGGCGGCGGCAATGTCGGATTGGCTGTGGCACAGGCTTTAGAGGCACGCACCGACCGGGTGCGGGCCAAGATCATCGAGAAAAACCGTAAGGTCGCCGAACGCGCCGCCGACAGTTTGGAGCGCACCATTGTGTTGAATGGCGATGCGTTGGATCAGGAACTGCTCTCTGAGGCGGGCATCAGCCGCACCGACGCCGTGCTGTGCGTCACCGACGACGATAAGGTCAATATGCTTTCCGCCGTGCGGGCCAAACAGGCGGGCTGTTCGATGGCGATCTGTCTGGTCAATGACCCGACCTTGGTGCCGATCCTCACCGCGCTCGACATCGACGCCTATATCAACCCGCGCGCCACCACCGTGTCCTCGATCCTGCGCCACATCCGTCATGGTCGGGTGCGCAATGTCTATTCGGTCGGTGATGGCGAGGCCGAGGTGATCGAGGCGCAAGTGCTTTCCACCTCACCAATTTCCGGCAAGCGCATCAAAGACATCGCCTTCCCCGAAGGCGTCTTGATCGGGGCGATTGTCAAAGGCGATAAATACGTCAAACCCACGGGCGACACCCGCGTTGATGAGGGCGATGTGATCACCATCTTCTCGCTCGCCGCCGACGTGCCTGAGGTCGAACGCCTGTTGCAAGTGTCGATCGACTTTTTCTAATGAACCGCTTTGCGCGCATGCCATTTTTTGTCCAGCTGATGCTGGTCTCGGGGACGGCGATGATGATCCCTGCGGCCTATGCCATTGGTCTGCGCGAATGGGACGATGCCCGGGCTTTCGTCTATGCGGCGGTGTTGTTTTCCTCGCTGGCGATGTTCATTGCCATTGCCCGGTTTCGTCCCGAGCGCACCGAAGACCGCGACAGCGCGGGCGACCGTGACCGTGAGGGGCGCAATCAACTTTTGACGCTTTTGGCGACCTATACGCTGCTGCCGCTGATCCTCGCCGTGCCCTTTGACGAGGCGACCAAAACCACCACTTATTTCAACTCGTATTTCGAAATGGTCTCGGCGCTGACCACCACGGGAGCGACGCTGTTTGACGATCCGACGCGGTTGTCCCGCCCGGTGCATCTGTGGACGGCGTTGGTCGGTTGGCTGGGCGGTTTGTTTGCGTGGGTGACGGCCGTGGCCGTGTTGGCACCGCTGAATCTGGGCGGGTTCGAGGTGATTTCTTCGCGCGAACCGGGCCAAAGCGAGACCCGCGCCTCACAAATCACCCGCATCGCCGCCGCCCCCGAACGCCTGGCGCGCTTCACCGCCAAATTGTTCCCGATCTATCTGGGCCTGACCTTGGCGCTGTGGTTCGCACTCTCGATGGTCGGCTCCTCGGCCTATGTCGCGCTCTGCCATGCGATGTCGGTCATGGCCACCTCTGGTATCTCGCCCGTGGGCGGGTTGGAGAGTGGCGGCGCCGGGTTTATGGGCGAGCTTTTGGTCTTTGCCTTCTTGTTTTTGGCGCTGTCGCGCAAAACCTTCACCGCCGATCATCCGCGCCCCGATGCGCCGCCGCTGTGGCGCGACCCGGAAATGAAAATCGCACTGGCCCTGATGATCACCGTGCCGATTTTCCTGTTTCTGCGCCATTGGGTCAGCGTTTTGGAGGTGTCCGGCGATTGGACGTTCTGGCGCGCTCTGTCCTCGCTCTGGGGCAGCTTGTTCATGGTGCTGTCCTTTCTCTCAACCGCAGGATTCGAAAGCTCGGGCTGGGCCGAGGCACGGCTGTGGTCCGGCTTGCAAGCGCCGGGCGTGTTGTTGATGGGGTTGGCGATCTTTGGCGGCGGCGTGGCGACCACGGCGGGCGGGGTGAAGCTGATCCGGCTTTACGCTTTGGTGCGCCACGGCGAACGCGAGATCGAAAAACTGATCTCGCCGCATTCGGTCGGCGGCGCGGGGGCCAATGCGCGGCGCATCCGCCGCGAAGGTGCCTATGTCGCATGGGTCTATTTCATGGTTTTCGCCTTTACCATCGCCTTCGTGATGATGTTGCTGGCGCTGTTTGGCGTGGAATTCGAAGAGGCGGCGGTGTTTACCATTTCGGCGCTGACCACCACCGGACCTTTGATCAAGGTCGCAGGCGAAGCCTCGATGAGCTACGCCTCATTGTCAGACCCGCAAAAGGTGATCCTGGCCGGAACCATGGTTTTGGGACGGCTTGAGATGTTGGCGATTATTGCCCTGTTGAACCCGGAATTCTGGCGGCGTTAGTGGCCGCAGTGACGCAAAATTGTGCCGCCTTTCCCGGCATCTGGCCAAAAATCATGCCGTTATCTTGACATTCCTTAAGAACTCCTGCGAACGTGTCGCCAAGTGCTGTCGCCCGAGGGACAGCTCGCATCATAAGCGCAAGAATAAAGGCAAAGTATCATGGCCGGTGACAAACAGAATCTCCAGGACGCATTTCTCAATCATGTCCGCAAAACCAAAGTTCCCGTAACGATTTTTTTGATCAACGGCGTCAAGCTTCAGGGCGTGATCACATGGTTTGACAATTTCTGCGTCCTTCTGCGTCGCGATGGTCAAAGCCAGCTTGTGTATAAACATGCGATCTCGACCATAATGCCGGCGCAACCGATCAATCTCTACGACGGCGAAGAGTAAGCGGCACGGGGGTGCGGCCCTGCGTCTCGCCCCTGTCCTGTCTTGTGAAGGCGCAATGAGCCGATGACATCTCGGCTTTGGCACGGGTCGTTTGGCTCTGTGCCTTTTTGCGTGCCCTTGTAAATTGGCGTGCAAATCGCTACCTGCGGCAGAGTAGAGATTGGGTGAAATCAGCGGCGAAAATCGCCTGAGATCACCCGCAACCCTAAGGAATACGATTGTCCGAACTGCACGAACATGAGGTGTTGAAGACCCGCGCATGGGTCATCCACCCGGATATTACATCAGATCGCAACCGCCGCGATCCGGTCGCGGGGCTTGAAGAGGCCGTGGCCTTGGCCGATGCTTTGCCCGAACTTGAGGTGGTTGGCTCAGAGATCGTGCGCCTGCCGAAAATGCAGCCGGGGCAACTGTTTGGCTCGGGCAAAATCGCCGAACTCAAAGAGCGGTTGAACGCGGCCGAGGTCGATTTGGTGTTGATCGACGGGCGTGTCAGCCCGGTGCAACAGCGCAATCTTGAGAAAGAGTGGAAGGTCAAACTTCTCGACCGCACGGGGCTTATTTTAGAGATTTTTTCCGATCGCGCCCGCACCCGCGAGGGGGTGTTGCAGGTCGAAATGGCAGCCCTCACCTATCAACGCACCCGCCTGGTGCGGGCCTGGACCCACCTTGAGCGGCAACGCGGTGGTTTGGGCTTTGTCGGCGGTCCCGGCGAGACCCAGATCGAGGCCGACCGTCGCGCCATTGACGACCACCTGTTGCGGCTCAAACGCCAGCTTGAGAAAGTCGTCAAAACCCGCGAATTGCACCGCGCCGCGCGCGCCAAGGTGCCGTTCCCAATCGTGGCGCTGGTGGGCTACACCAACGCCGGGAAATCGACGTTTTTCAACAAGGTGACCGGTGCCGATGTGTTCGTCAAAGACATGTTGTTCGCCACGCTCGATCCGACCATGCGCTCCGTGGTCTTGGAAGCGCCGCAGGGTGGCACCGACCGCGAGATCATTCTCTCGGATACGGTGGGTTTTATCTCCAGCCTGCCGACCCAACTTGTCGCCGCCTTCCGCGCGACGTTGGAGGAGGTGCTGGACGCCGATCTGATTTTGCATGTGCGCGATATTTCCCATGAGAAAAGCGACGAACAAGCGGCGGATGTGCGTAAAATCCTCTCTGATCTGGGCATCAAAGAAGATGCGCCGATGTTTGAGGTCTGGAACAAAATTGATTTGTTGGATGATGAGGCGCGTCAGGCCCGGCTTGAGCGCGCGCAATCTGAGGATGATAAATTCGCCATTTCCGCAGTGACCGGCGAAGGCGTGGCCGATCTTTTGGCCGCCATTTCGAAATATTTCGAAGAGGAAAAAATCAGTCGCGACCTCCTGTTGCCCTATGCACAGGGCAAACAACGCGCTTGGTTGTTCGCCGAGGGTGTGGTGGAACAGGAAACGGCGACCGAGGAGGGGTATCAGATGACGGTGCTCTGGACCCCGCGGCAAGAAAAGCAATTTCGGGAGATGTAAGATGGCGGAAAAACGGACGGCAAAACTCTATATGCTGTTGCTGGAAGCGACGGCAGGACCGAAGATCGCCAAACGCCCCGGCCTGCGCAGACCGATCATCGGCTTTGTTGTCGCCCCGGCGCATGGCGTCGCTTTGGAACACGCCGTGTTCAACCTGCGTGCGCAAGGTTGGGACAAAGTGCATGTCAAAAATTGCAAAGCCGTCTCCGCCAACCCCGCCTTGCTGAAAGACCCCGATCAAAAGGCTGCGGCTGAGAAGGCGCTGAAAAATGGTGCGGCGTTCATCGTCTTTGCGGGCAAGGTCAAGCCGGGCAAGATGGACGCCTGACCTAAAGCGTTTCGGATTTAAGGTGAGATACGACTTAAATCCGAACGCGCGGAGCCTAACTTAGGATGCGGGCGTTTCGGGACAAACTCGTTATTCAAGTTAATCCCGAAACGCTTTAAGTCAGCTTTCTCTGGACGGCGTCACCACCCGCGCCGGATTGCCGACCACGGTCACGCCGGGGGCCACATCTTTGGTCACCACGCTGCCCGCGCCGACAATCGCGCCATCGCCAATCGTCACGCCGGGCAAAATGATCGCGCCGCCACCGATCCAGACATCTTGTCCAATGCGGACGGGCAGGGCGCGTTCGATCAATTCACTCCGCAGCTTTGGGTCGCGGTGATGATCGGCACAGTAGATTTGCACATGCGGACCCAACATCGACCGCGCGCCAATCTCCACTCGGCCACTGTCCAAAATCACGCATCCGACGTTCAAAAACGCCGCATCGCCCAGATGGATGTTGACGCCATAGACGCAACGAAACTGGCCTTCGATCCGGGCCGTGTCCGGGGCTGTGCCTAAAACCGCGCGCAGCTCAGGCGCGATGTTGCCGCGCGCGCTGGGACGCGTGGCGTTATGGGCGTGGACCGCGTCAAAGACCCGCAATCGCCGTGTATCCAGCGCCGGATCAAGGCAACAATACCACTCCCCGGCCTGCATCTTTTCAAACTCGTCCATTGCCACTCACCGGATGAAATCACCGCGGGCTGCGCGGCTCAATGTGAGAGTTTCATGGTCACAATCCCGGCCAAAATCAAGCCCGCCGCGATCAAACGCGGCAGGGTGGCGGCCTCGCCCAGCACCACAATGCCCACAATAAACGCCCCGACTGCGCCGATCCCGGTCCAGATCATATAGGCCGTGCCCAAAGGCAGGCTGCGCATCGCCATGGCCAAAAGGGCAAAGGAACTGAGCGCAAAGACGGCCGTCAGCGCGGTGTCCAACGGGCGGGTGAAGCCGTCGGATTGTTTCATGGTGAAGGCCCAGGCCACTTCGAGCAGCCCAGCGATGGTCAGATAGACCCAAGCCATATGATGATCCTTTGTGCGCGTGTGTTTCGGCAAGGATGCGGCAGCGCGGCGCCTCTGGCAAGGTGTTGGTTAAAAATATTTCCGGTTGAGAAATAAATGCGGACTACGCCACTGGATCAGCCCAGGTGTCGGGCTGATCCTCTTTGCAGCTCTCACTGATCTTGCGCATCCGCCGGGGTCAAATGCGTCACGCCCACACCTGCCGCGCGCGCCAGATCGGGGTCCAAACTCATTGGCACATATTCACCGCGCCGCCACAGCTCACCCAGATCATCGTAATGACGTGACAGCGGATGACCTGATTGCCCGGTGGCGGTGATAAACACCGAACTGTCGGGATCGGCAAAGTCATAGACGCCGCGATAGGCCGCGCCGTGCACGTTGGCAAAGGGATCATCACCCTCGCCAGAGGTCACGCCACGCATCAAGGTATTGTCGCCGCCCGAAGTCGATTGCCGGATGTTCACCACCCATTTGAGGAACGGGACATTGCCCAAAACCGGGTGGTTGTGCTGGGCTATATGCGCATCCCCCCAGCGCAGGCTTTCGAGATTGGTCGAATATTGCTCGCCAATCCATAAAAGTGCATCGTCCAAGGCAAGCCGGGCAATGTCGGTACAGGTCTCGACCGGGGCGGATTGCAATACGTCACACCACACGGAGGCCCCGCCGATGTTGCGGTAGACCCGTTCGATAAACAGCGGCTCGACATGGGTGAACTCATGCGACAAGGGGCCGATTTCGTCGCGGATCAGGCGATCTTGCAGCGCCCGCATCCAGGCGTAATAGATCAAAGGTTCGGGCAGATGTTCGTTCATCTCGCCGTTCCATTCCGCCAAAAGGGCAAGCGCACGTTGGCGTTGACGCTCAACCGTGCCCTCAGGGGCGGCCTCGCCGGTGAACCAAAGATCGGCACCAACGAGCGGTAACAAAGCCCGCGCAGAGGGCGACACCACATCGTTTTGCACCTCGATAAAGCTCTCGCGGGTGTGGACCTCACGCGATTGCATCAGCCGTTGCCACCGCTGAATGCGTTGACTGTCCCCCCAGTGATATGACAGGTGATCGGGGAAGGGCGCATCGACGGTTTTGTTGTTGGTGTTGCCGATGATCTCATCCGGCCCCGCGTCGAACTCTGGCAGATCGTCATAGCTGCGCCAGCCCTGCCAACGGTTGGTTGCGATCCAGCCGGGGGAGGGAATGCGGCCCATGGATTGATGCGCGGCGTCCCGCAAAGGTGCGCGCCCTATGACTTTCATCGCCACCCGATCCGGGTCACTGAGCGCCAGATTGAGCGCGGGGGCGGCAAAATCGCGCCCGGCCGCCAAAGCGGAGGTCATCGTATGGGCGTGGTTCAGCGCCACCACCGCCGACATTGAGCGATCATCGGACACCAGCGCGGTCCAGGCCACCGACATGACATGACCCGGCGGCGTGATCGTGCCGACGTCAAAGGCGCTTTTTGGCAAGATCGGCCCGTTTTCGGACCATTGCAGCGTCAAGGTCACCGGGGCCGCATCTTTGATCTGAATGATCGAGGCCCGTGTGCGCAGCGGTTTGAACCCAGCCGGGGTCAGAACTTCGTCCGCTTTGTCCGGGTTGAGCTTTTCCACATAAAGATCGGCGTCATCCAGATAGGCGGCGGTGATGCCCCAGCCAAAATCCTCGCCGCGCCCCGACACAACGCCCGGAACCCCTGGTACAGTCGCGCCAATCACGCCGCCCGTGCCCAGTTCCAGCCGCGCCAAATACCACGCCCCCGGAGCGGAAAACCCCAGATGCGGATCATTGGCCAAAAGCGTCGCACCCGAGGCGGAGCGCCGGGGGGAGGCGGCCCAAACATTGGACGCGCCCGCAAGCCCGGCTTTGGGGAAGGGCGCGAGCGCATAGTCGATGCCGGAGTTGGCGGTGAACGGCGCGACATCGGGGAAAAGCGCGGCATATTTGGGCAAAACTGCGGTGCCCTGACCCGGCGCATCGGGCATCAGATCGGCCAGCCGTTCGGGCGAGATCAACAAAGAGGTGCGCGCGCGTAAAACCTCGTTGGGGATTTGATCGGAGAGCTGCACCGCGACGAGTTTGAGAATGGCGATGGAATCAGCAGGCCGCCAATAGGCAATCTCTGTCGGGAACAAAAAGAACTCCGGCGCGCCGCGCCCCAAAGAGCCTTTGTTGACCTCTTCGATCCAGGCATTCACGCCGCGCGCATAGGCTTCGAGTGCCGCCGTGGTTTCGGGCGTTTGCGCCGCCACCGAGGCCTCCGCCGCGGCATAAAGCCCAAGACGGCGCATCAATTCGTCGGTGGCAAAGGTGCGCTGGCCATAAACCTCAGAGAGCTTGCCCTGCGCCGTGCGCCTGAGCAACATCATCTGAAACAACCGATCCTGAGCATGCGCAAAGCCCAAGCCATAATAGACATCGGCATCCGTGGCGCCAAAAATATGCGGCACATTGGCATTGTCTCGGGCGATCTCGACCGGGGCGGAAATCCCCGCCACCGTATGATCCGCATTATAATCGGGCAGGGAACGCGAGGCCAACCAATAGGTCAACCAAATGCCCAGGACCGTGATGATCACAAGCGCGGACACGAGTTTGAGCAGCAATGAAAAAATGCGGGGCATGGTGGGCATGGAGAGGGGCATGGGATCAGTCGTGTTGGGTCGGACCCGAGGGGCCGCTGTGCGGATATGGGTGTTGACGCGCCGCCCCGATGGGCTAGGCTTCTGGCCTCGCGTTAAAGCACATAGATCGCAAAGGGGAAAGCCATGGCGAAAGTCGGATTTTTGGGTTTGGGCGTCATGGGATACCCGATGGCCGGGCATTTGGCCGCCAAGGACCATGAGGTCACCGTCTATAACCGCACCAGCGCCAAGGCACAGGCCTGGGCCGAGGCGCATCAGGGCGGATATGCCGCCACCCCGCGTGAGGCGTCTGAGGGGTGTGATTTCGTCATGAGCTGTGTCGGTAATGATGATGATCTGCGCTCGGTCTGCCTTGGCCCGGATGGGGCCTTTGCGGGGATGAAAAAAGGCGCGATTTTTGTCGATCACACCACGGTCTCCGCCAAGGTCACCCGCGAACTGGCCGAAGCCGCCGCCGCCTTTGGCATCGGTTATGTCGACGCCCCGGTGTCGGGCGGTCAAGCGGGCGCGGAAAACGGCGTGCTCTCGGTGATGTGTGGCGGGACTGAGGCGGATTTCGCGGCGGCGGAGCCGGTGATGGCCGCTTACGGCAAGATTGTGAAACTCTTGGGCGCGGTCGGCATGGGCCAGACCGCCAAGATGTGCAATCAAATCTGTATCGCGGGCCTGATGCAAGGCCTGTCCGAAGCGCTGCATCTGGCGGAAAAATCCGGGCTGGACGGTGAGGCCTTGGTCGAAGTGATCTCAGGCGGGGCCGCCGGGTCATGGCAAATGATCAACCGCCACAAAACCATGCTGGCGGACGAATACAACCACGGTTTTGCCGTCGATTGGATGCGCAAAGACTTGGCAATCTGCCTTGCCACGGCGGATGAAGTCGGCGCGTCGCTGCCGGTCACCGCGCTGGTCGATCAGTTCTACAAAGACGTGCAGAAGATGGGCGGCGGACGGTGGGACACCTCGAGCCTGATGAAGCGGCTGAAGGCGTTTGAGTGAGGGGGTAACACCCCCCTTTCCCCCATCCCCATCCCCCTGCTATAAGGTCCTTGATCAAAGGACCCAAAACACATGACCGAAAAGAAAAGCTCAGGACGCGGTGCGCGCGAACTGCGGGTGAAAGTGAAATCGGCGCGGGGGCGGAAACTTTCGTCGACGCTTTGGCTTGAGCGCCAACTGAACGACCCCTATGTCAAGCGGGCCCATGATGAGGGCTACCGCGGGCGGGCGGCGTTTAAGATTTTGGAACTCGACGACAAATTCCGCTTTCTCGTGCCCGGCGCGCGGGTGGTAGATCTGGGCTGTGCGCCGGGCGGGTGGTGTCAGGTGGCGGTCAAGCGGGTCAACGCTTTGGGCGAAAAATCCGGCAAGAAAATCGGCACTATTCTGGGCGTCGATTTGCAACAGGTCGATCCGATCGCGGGCACCGAAATCCACCAACTTGATTTCATGGAAGACGATGCCGATCAAAAGGTCAAAGACTGGCTGGGCGGTAATGCCGATGTGGTGATGTCGGACATGGCGGCGGCCTCGTCGGGGCACAAACAGACCGACCACCTGCGCATCATGGCGCTCTGTGAGGCGGCGGCCTATTTTGCCTTTGACGTCTTGGAGCCGGGCGGCACGTTCGTGGCCAAGGTCCTGGCGGGCGGCGCGGAGGGCGATTTGCAAAAGCTGCTCAAACAGAAGTTTGAAAAGGTCGTGCACGTCAAACCGCCCGCGTCGCGTTCGGACAGTTCGGAAAAATTCGTTGTGGCCACTGGATTTAGGGGCTGATCTTGGAGCGCTGGCTGAGGATTCAAGCCGGGCCTGCGGACCTGGCCTTTGATCCTGAAGTCGGCAATATCCGCCGCTTTTCTCTGGACGGCCACGACATCTTGCACACCGCCCATTGGGTCGGAACACCCTCGGCGCAGGCTGCAGACAGTGTGATTGACGCCCATCTGGCCGGGGATTTTCTGGCCGCGCCCTTTGGTGCCTCCGATCTTGTGCCTGACCCGCCGCATGGCTGGAGCGCCAATTCGCGCTGGCATCTGATCAGCCGCTATCAAGGCGCGGGAGGTGCGGGGATGAAACTGATGTTGGATCACGACATCATGGGCGCGCGGGTGACGAAAGACATCCGGCTTTGCGAAGACCACCCCGTGCTCTATCAAACCCATGTGATCGAAGGCGGACCGCAAGAGGCAACCGCGCCGAGCGGGCTGACCTTTGCCCATCATCCGATGATCCGCGTCTCTCCCGGCGATGCCATTGCCACTTCGCCCAAACGCGCCGCTCTGTCGCCAGAGACCCCTTTGGAACCGGCGCATGTCCTGGCCTATCCGGGGCGCAGCACCGATCTGACGCGTTTTCCCGCAGCAAACGGTGGCACGGTGGACTTGACCCAGTATCCGCGTGGCAGCGGGCATGAGGATTTCGTCACTTTGGTGGAAGCTGAGGTCGGGATCGGTTGGACCGCCGTGACCCGTGCGGCACAAAATGACATTGTCGTGGTGCTCAAAGACAGCGCGGTGATGCCGGTGACGATGCTGTGGATCTCCAATGGCGGGCGCGACTATGCGCCGTGGGACGGGCGCCATGACGGGGTTTTGGGCGTCGAAGACGGCTGTACGGCCGGGGCGGAGGGCCACAAAGCGGCGCTTGGCGACAATGCGATTGCCCGCGAAGGCGTGCCCACCGCGCTCATCCTCGGACCAAACACCCGCCATACCCTGCGCCATGCCATCGCCGTTCTGCCGCGCCCGGAGGGGTTTGATGGCGTAAAATCGCTGACGATCCGCGAAAATCGGCTTATTTTGACCGCAATCAACGGGTCTGAGGCCGAAAGCCGGTTTGAAAGCGGTTATTTCTCTATTTGAAATATACCTTTCTGATGTAGATCAACGTGGCACAAAGCACCGCTGTATAAGCTGTCAGAAATCTCACAGGGAGCCCCCCCGCCATGCGGCTGACAATCCGAACCAATCTTGCCATGCGTGTGTTGATGGCCTGTGCCGTGAACACCGGCCATATGGTGCGCCGTGCGGAGATCGCCAAGGCGGCGAATGCATCCGAGAACCATTTGGCGCAGGTGGTGCATCTTTTGGCCAATGAGGGCTATATCGACACCACGCGCGGGCGGGCCGGGGGCATCGCTTTGGCGCGCAGCCCCGACAGCATCACCATCGGCGATGTGTTTCGTCATTTCGAAGCGGGCGTGCCCTTTGCCGAATGTTTTGCGGGCGATGACAATACCTGTCCGCTCAGTGCCGTCTGTCGGTTGCGCGTGGCGCTCACGGCTGCGTTAGAAGCGTTTTACGGCGTGTTGGACAGCATGACCTTGCAAGATCTGATTGCAGACAATGCCGGTCTTGAGGCGTTGTTGAACCTGCCGCAGCCGGATATGATGCTGCCGCAAGGCGGCTGTACGGTCGCGGCTCAGCTCTGAGGTCAGGCGGTAGTCTCTGATCCGGCGCGCGCGGCGCCAAAGTCAGCCATAACCTTGATCGGCCTGCACTTCAGCGCCAGTCCAGACAAGCCAGTGCCAACGCCAGTGCCAATGACATTCAGTCGCCAGCCCATGCAACGTAATCCATGCCCTCGCCGAGGGTTAAGGCGCTGAGCGGCCCATTCTTGCAAGGCTCGCAAGAGCTGTGTTCAGCACCGTGTCAAAACTTGCCGTCGCGTCGACCTCGATCACATCGGGTTCGTTGGCGGGCGGCTCCAACGTGGCGAATTGGCTGTCGATCAAGGTGGCGGGCATGAAGTGATCCGCGCGGGCGCTGACGCGGGATTTGGCGACATCGTAGGGCAGGGCGAGGTGGATAAAAACCACGCCCGGCACGCCGCGCAGCCGATCCCGATAGGCGCGTTTGAGCGCGGAGCAGGAGACCACGACACCCGCGTCTTGCGACAACTCCGCCGCGATCCGGTCCAGCCACGGCGCGCGCATTGTGTCATCCAAGGGCCGCCCCGCCGCCATCGCGGCACGGTTTTCGGGCGGGTGAAGATCGTCGCCCTCGACAAAGCGCCACTCAAGCTGCGTCGCCATGGCCTGCCCGAGCGTGGATTTGCCACAACCGCTTACCCCCATGATGACAAGGCTCTGTGCCATGGTGTTCCGCCTGTTCGCTGTTTTGTCGCTTTGTTCTATCATGTTGTTCTATCAAGGGCATGCGCCCTGACAAAGCCCCTGATGTCTGCCAGACAGCGCCCGGTCTTTGGTGTCGCCCTCACATGTTTGTGTTCTCATCCGTCACCCTATGCTGACCTGGGTCAATGTCATTGCTGTGGTTTTCTATCAGGCTACACTGATTGGAGAGGACTCACCGGTCGGGCGTGCTGTGCGCGCTGGGTTTTGGATCTGAAAAAGGGTCAAACATGTTATGACTGCCACGCCGAAAGAGGTTAAACATCAAAGTGATCAGCCGGGCGTGGATGCTGCGGCGTCCCGCGACGGTCATATCGCCGCCATTCGCGGCGGCGTTGTCGATGTCGCCTTTGACGGGGATGTGCCCCGTATCCATGATCTGCTCTATGCCGGCGATGTGGCGCTTGAGGTTGCGGCCTTAATTGGCGACGGTTTGGTGCGGGCCATGGCCTTGGCCCCCGTGCGCGGGCTTGGTCTGGGCATGGCGGTGCGCAACACCGGCGGGCCGATTACGGTGCCGGTGGGCGATGAGGTCTTGGGGCGGATGCTCGATGTGTTCGGTGCGCCAATTGACGGACGTCCCGCGCCCAAAGGTGCCGCTCTGCGCTCCATCCACCAAGCCCCGCCGAACCTCAGCGACCGGGTGTTGCAGTCCGAGACGCTTGAGACCGGGATCAAGGCGATTGATCTTTTGTCGCCGATTGAGCGCGGCGGCAAAACCGGGCTGTTTGGTGGCGCGGGGGTGGGCAAGACCGTGTTGATCACTGAGCTGATCAACAACACCGTCCAACATCACAAGGGCGTCAGCCTGTTTTGCGGCATTGGCGAACGGTCGCGCGAGGCCGAGGAATTGTACCGCGACATGGGCGAGGCCGGGGTGCGCGACAAGACCGTGATGCTGTTTGGCCAGATGAACGAGGCCCCCGGCGTGCGGTTTTTGATCGGCAACACCGCCCTGACCATGGCGGAATATTTCCGCGACGACAAAGGTCAGGATGTGCTGCTGTTGATCGACAATATTTTCCGCTTTGTTCAGGCCGGGTCCGAGGTCTCGGGGCTGATGGGGCGGATGCCCTCGCGGGTCGGCTATCAGCCGACTTTGGCGACCGAATTGGCGGCGCTGGAAGAGCGGATCACCTCGACCAACAAAGGTGCGATCACCTCGATTCAGGCGGTCTATGTCCCGGCCGATGATTTCACCGACCCGGCGGCGGCGCATATCTTTTCGCACCTCTCGGCCTCGGTCGTGTTGTCGCGCAAACGCGCCAGCGAAGGGCTGTATCCGGCGGTCGATCCGCTCGCGTCGGCCTCGGTGATGTTGACGCCCTCGGTGGTTGGCCAACGCCATTATGACATCGCCCGCGCGGTGCGCCGGACCTTGGCCGACTATGAAGAATTGCGTGACATCATCGCCATGCTGGGCCTCGAAGAACTGTCCTCGGCGGATCGGGCCACCGTGGCCCGCGCCCGTCGATTGGAGCGGTTTTTGACCCAGCCGTTTTTCACCACCGGCTCTTTCATGGGCACGACGGGCAGATCGGTGCCGATTTCGGACACGCTCGACGGCTGTGAGCATATTTTGGGCCAGAGCCAATTCGATTTGCCTGAGAGCGCCTATTACATGATCGGCGGGTTGCAGGACCTGAAGGGGGCGACATGAGCCTTGCCTCTGAGATGAGCGTCACCCTGCGCCTGCCGACCAAAACGTTGTTTAAAGGGCAAGCGACGCGGTTGATGGCGGTGGCGCAGAACGGCGGCTTTGGGATTTTGCCGAACCATATGGATATGGTCACGGCGCTGGTGCCTTCGGTTCTGACGCTGGTTCTGACGGATGGCAGCGAGGTGATTTTTGGCCTTGATGAGGGGCTTTTGGTGAAAAAGGGCCATCATGTCAGTGTCTCCACCCGGCGCGGTGTGGCGGGGGATGATCTTGTCAGTCTGCAAGACCGGGTGCAAGACAGTTTCATCCAGATGGACGAAGACGAACGCATCGCGCGCGCCGCCCTGTCGCGGCTTGAGGCCAATATGGTGCGCCGCTTTGCCGATTTGCGAAAGCCATCGTTATGAGCAACCCCCCAGATCCCAAATCGGACCGATCAGACCAGTCTGCCCGTGACATCGCACGTCATGCCCAGCGGATGAAATCGACCCGCGATCATCCCCCCCCAAGCCCGTTGCGTGGCATCAGCACCTTTGGCATGGTCGGCTGGTCGGTTGCTGTGCCCACGGTGGGCGGGGCGTTTTTGGGGATGTGGCTGGATCGGGTCGCGCCACAGACGTTTTCATGGACCATCGCTTTGATTTTGGGCGGTGTGGTGCTTGGGGCGTTCATCGCCGGGGCATGGATCAGCAAAGAAAGAGGCGAGCGATGATTTCGATAGACGCGGTGAGCGTGGATTGGATGGCTTTGCTGATCGGGCTTGCCAGTGGCGCGGTGATGAGTGCGGTGTTTTTTGCCGGCCTTGCCTATGGCATGCGGCGCGCTTTGAAAGCCACGCGCCCGGTTCCTGTCCTGATCCTGAGCGCGGTTTTGCGCATGGTGCTTTTGCTCGGCGCGGGCTGGGTCGTGGTGACCTTGGCCGGGGTTTGGGCCTTTGCCGGCTTTGCCTTGGCCTTTGTCATCTTGCGGTTTCTCGCCATCCGTTTGGACCTGTTTACCCCTGGATCAGGAGCCACATCATGACCCTGTCCCCCGACCAAACCATCTTGTTCGACCTATGGGGCATCTCGCTGAATGCCACGGTGTTTTTCACCTGGATCGTTATGTTGGTGCTGACGTTGGGCTCTATTTTGGTCACCCGAAATCTGCGCCCAGATGTGCCGCCAAATCGCTGGCGCACCATGTTGGAGGTGATCGTTCAGGGCATCGAAAGCCAGATCAAAGAGATCGCCGGGCGCACGGATCGCCCGTTGCTCTACTATGCCGGCACGCTGTTTTTATTCGTCGCCGTCTCCAACTTGCTGCTGGTCATCCCGGGGTTTGAACCGCCCACCGCGTCGCTGTCCACCACCACAGCGCTTGCGCTCTCCGTCCTGATTGCCGTGCCGCTGTTTGGCATCACCAGCCGGGGTTTGGGCGGTTATCTCAAGACCTATCTTGAACCCTCGTTCATCATGCTGCCTTTCAATATCATCTCAGAATTTTCGCGCGGCGTCTCTTTGGCCGTGCGCCTCTATGGCAACATCATGAGCGGGGCGGTGATCGCCACGATCCTGCTCGGGGTTGCGCCGTTTTTCTTTCCGGTGATCATGGATGTTCTGGGCCTGCTGACCGGCATGATCCAAGCCTATATTTTTGCCATTCTGGCGACGGTTTACATCTCAAGCGCCACAGAATCTTCAACAGAATCTTCCACCGACCCCGCACATCCTCCCCAGACTGAAAAGGAAACATCATGACTGATCTCGGTCTCATTGCTGCCATCTCGATCTTTACTGCGGGCTTGACCGTGGCTTTCGGTGCCATCGGTCCGGCGCTTGGCGAAGGGCGTGCGGCCTCCACCGCGCTCAGCGCCATCGCCCAACAACCTGACGCCGCCTCAACCCTGTCGCGCACCCTGTTCGTCAGCCTTGCAATGATCGAATCCACGGCGATTTATTGTTTCGTCGTGGCGATGATCCTGCTCTTTGCCAACCCGTTCTGGAACGCCGCCGTTGCGGCGGCGCAGACGGCTGCACCGGGTGTGGGCGGGTAAATCATGTCGATCGACTGGATCACGGTTGCGGCCCAGATCGCCAATTTTCTGGTGCTGATCTGGCTTTTGAAACGGTTTTTATATCGGCCGATTTTGGACGGCATCGACGCGCGTGAGGCCGAGATCAAGGCCCGGATGCAACAGGCCGCTGAGGCCGAAGCCGCCGCCAAAACGACGGAGGCCTCCTATCGCACCCAGATTGCGGAGCTGCAGTCGGCACAATCCGATGTCTCTGAGCGCCTGCGCCAAGAGGCCGAAGTTGAACGCGACACGCTGTTGGCCGAGGCCCACGCCCGCATCGACCAAGAGCGCAAAAGCTGGCAGGCGCATTTGACGGAAGAGGGACAAAAATACAGCACCAAATTGCACCGCGCGGGGGCAGGGGCGTTGTTGTCTTTGACCCGTAAGGCACTGATGGATTTGGCAGATGACACATTGGAAGGGCGCATGGCCCATCACCTGATAGGCCAAATCAAACCGATGGTCTCTGACATCAAACGGGCCTCTGGACCCGCGACGGAGGCGGTTTTCACCAGTCACGCAGCCCTGCCAGAGGCGGCGCAAACGGCCCTGAGTGCAGAGCTTCAGGCCGCTTTTCCTGGTGTGACACCGGCGTTTCGCACTGACCCGGACCAGGCGCCGGGGCTTGTCCTGCGCATGGGGGGGGCACAGGTGGCCTGGACCGTGGACAGCTATTTGGACGGGTTGGACGCGGTGATTCAGGATCACCTGTCCGCAGGGGGCGACCTCAAGGCGCAATCCAATGAAGCATGAGAGCGATGTGACTGTCCCTGATCTGGACCCAGGCCGACTTGTCAACACATTGTTGACCCTGAAAGCCCCCAAGCCGCATCTCAGCGAGATCGGCAAGGTCGCGGAGATCGCCGATGGCATTGTGATCGTCACCGGGCTGGAGCGCGCGCTCTCGGATGAGGTGTTGCTGTTTGAGGGTGGGGTGCAGGGCATCGTGTTGGACCTTGAACCGGACCGTTTGGGGGTGGTGTTGCTGGGGCCATCTGACCGGATTGCCGTGGGCGACACGGTGCTGCGGTCGCACCGGGTGGTCAGCACGGCGGTGGGGTTTGCGCTGTTGGGCCGGGTGGTCAATGCGCTTGGCGCGCCGCTTGATGGTAAAGGGCCGATCAAGGCCCAGGCCCAGCACCCGGTCGAAGCAGAAGCGCCGAAAATCCTCAACAGACAGGCGATCAAACGACCCTTGGCCACGGGGATCAAAACGATTGACGCCGCCGTGCCCGTGGGGCTGGGCCAGCGTGAGTTGATCATCGGGGATCGGCAAACCGGCAAGACCTCTTTGGCGGTGGATGCGATCCTCAACCAAAAAGACACCGATCTGATTTGCATTTACTGCGCCATCGGCCAGCGTGGCGATGCGGTGGCCAAAGTCATCGGCGCGCTCAGCAAAGGCGGTATGATGGCGCGCACGATTGTGATGTCGGCAGGCGACGAAGACGCTGCCGGGCTGGCCTATGTCGCGCCCTATGCGGCGATGAGCATGGCCGAGTTTTTTGCCGCTCAGGGCCGGGATGTTTTGGTGGTGATGGACGATCTGACCCACCACGCGCGCTCCTATCGCGAACTCTCGCTGTTGCTGCGCCGCCCGCCGGGGCGCGAGGCCTTTCCGGGCGATATTTTCTACATCCACGCCCGGCTGCTGGAGCGTGGCGGACAATTCACCGATGACGCGGGCGGCGGCTCGATCACCGTGCTGCCCGTGGTCGAAACCCAAGCCGAAAACCTGTCCGCCTATATTCCCACCAACCTGATTTCCATCACCGACGGTCAGATTTACCTGTCACCACGTCTGGTGCGCAAAAATCAATTTCCGGCGGTGGACTTGGGCGTCTCGGTATCGCGCGTTGGCGGCAAGGCGCAAAGCCAGGCGTTCAGGTCTGTCGCGGGCAACCTGCGGGTGATGCTGTCGCAATTTGAGGAGTTGGAAGAATTTGCCCGGTTTGGCACAAGGCTCGATGAGGCGACACGGGCGCGGTTGACCCGTGGGGCTGCGGTGCGCGGCGCCTTGCGACAGGCGGAGCGTGATCCGATGTCGGCAGTCGAACAGCTCACGGTTTTGGTCGCTGCGATGGAGGGGCAGTTTGACGGGCTGAGCGAGGCGGAGACGATGGCGGTGGTGTTGCGGCTGCGCGGCCGTGCCCGCGCCGATCTGGGCGATCTGGCCCAACGCATTGCCGAGAACGCGCCGATCAGCGATGCGGATCGCGCCCGGATGGTCGAGCTGGGTCGGCACATGCGGCAGGCGGGCGGCGGGCCAGACAAAGGCACAGGCAAGGGACGCTCAGGATGACCCAGTCGCTTGAACGCCTGACCCGGCGCACCGAGAGCATGAACAGCATTCGCGGCATCGTGCATACGATGAAAACCCTCTCGGTCATCAACGCCGCGCCTTATGATCATGCTGCCCGCGCCATCGAGGCCTATCATGACACGGTTCTGACCGGATTTCAGGCGTTTTTACATCACTATCCATTGGATGCGAGGGACACGCCGGTTGTGCGGCGGGTGCTGATTGTCTTTGGTTCAGATCACGGATTATGCGGCAATTATAACGAGGCACTGGCTGCCCATGTCGCCCAAGCCGTGCAAGATTGGCCGGAGGGGCCGCTCACTCTGCTTTGCGTTGGCGCGCAGATGGAGGATGCGCTGACTGATCAAGGTTTGGCCGCGAAAGAGACCCTGTTTCCGCCCGCCTCGGTGGACGGGATCGGACGGTTGTCCAATCTGTTGACCCAGCGCCTTGATGACATCCGCCATGCGGCCCATCCGGGCGACATCTCTGTGTCTCTGGCCTATTTTACCCGAGACGGCGGGGCGGGGCAGGTGCCAGAAATCAAGTCGCTTTTGCCGCTCGACTCTGAGCTTTTGCGTGTGCTGGCCGCCACGCCTTGGGTCTCGCGCACGTTGCCGTCCTTTACAATGGCGGCCGAGGATATGTTGATGGCGCTGATCCGTGAACATCTGTTCGCCAGCATGTTTCGCGCCGCCGCCGAAGCGCTGGTCACCGAAAACGCCGCACGGATGTCACTGATGCAGCAGGCGGAACAGTCGATCGATGACCGTCTGGAGGGGTTGACCGGGCAAATGCGCGCGGTGCGCCAAGATGACATCACCACGGAATTGCTGGATGTGATTGTCGGCTTTGAGGCGCTTAAAAAGGGCAAAAGGCGCAAAAAAACCAAGGCTGATTGACGTTCATAGGCCGCGATGTCCGACCCGCTGCGGGGCTTTGCGACCTGTTATGTGGTTCGGGTTCGGGCCGCCGAAGGGCCAATGAGGAACCACTGCCCCGTTTGCTATGAAGAGACGTAGCTTTGTTTATTTCGCGGTTGTTTCGATTGCCGCAGCCTTGAAAGCCCGGTGTCTTGCAAAAAGCGACCGACGACGAACCAATCGACAAGACCCCAAAAAACTGCAATCAGAATCAATTCCGGTGCAAAGCGCGAAGTCGCCGAAGTCATGGTTAAAAGAACCGTATCCAAAACTCCAAAGCCGACGGTCCACATCATTGCCCGGTGAAAAGAACGTGCAAGAATGCCGGAAAGCAGCCCACCGACGCCCCCGATGCTTAGGGACATGCCCAAGAACATCGCCAAACCGTTCGTTTCTTTCCTACCTTCTTCCGTAAGTGCCCAAGCTTTTCCGCAAGTCTAACCGTATCGGGCACCGCGACGAATCCCACAATCCCGCGACATCTTTCATCACGATGCTCTGCATTTCTCTATCGTTCTGGAACCTCCCTCAGCCCGGTAAGAAGGCTTGTGAGAACGTGTTCCGCAATCCAGCCTTGATCTGCTCAACCGCGAAGGAGCAGACGAATGAGGAAAGCCGTGTCATCTGGGCGCAGATCATCGGGACGAACGGCTGTTGCCGCTCCCTAAGCTCCTCGGTCAACCAGAAAAGGTTACGCGTCCTCACCCCCATCAGTCCGGGAGCTTGGATCACGTAGAGCGTGCAGTTCTCAAGCAAATCAATGAGGCTTGATCCTATCAAGGATTTGAAAGATTTGAGTTTATCGGTATATGATCACAATCTGCAAATGCAAGCTGCGGCACAGTCAAAAAATAGGACGATATAAGGCAATGTTGACATCCAGAAAAGTGGAGCGCCCGTCGCTCCCGATCTTCGTTATGTGCCCATCTTTCGATGAAAACAGTGGCGGTATAATCGTCCTTCACGTGCTCGTGGATCGGATGAGAATGCTTGGTGTCGAGGCATATGCTGTCCCGTATATAAAAGACTATTCTGACGTCCGATCACGCTGGCTTCGCGCAATAAAAACCTGGAATGGCCTCCGGAAGCACAGGAATTTTAAATCGCACCCAAGTATGGACGTTCCTGTTGCCTCAGGTGAGTGCGTCGGCGACGGCATTATTGTATATCCCGAGACAGTATCTGGAAACCCACTAGGTGCTAGGCGGGTCGTGCGCTGGCTTCTCAACCGTCCTGGTTTCTTTGGGGTTGATGCGCGGATCGGGGCAGATGATGAGATTTTTTTTTATCAAGAAACTTTCGCGCAGGGCATTGAAGGGATTTCCCCAAGCAGATTGTTGCAGGTACGCTGGCTCCGCGATGACATATACCGTGACTTAGGGCGCGAGAGATCGGGATCGTGTCGCATGATCCGCAAAGGAACCGCAACGGCCGCGCAAATCCCCACTCCCGACGACGCAATTCCACTGGACGGAAAAAGCCACGCTGAGATAGCGAGATTTTCAACACGACTGAAGTGTTCTATTGTCACGACCTTTATACAATGTATGCTTATTATGCAGTGCTTTGTGGCTGCATACCGGTTGTTGTTCCTCAACCTGGATTGAGTTCAGAGGATTGGCACGCAGGGTTCGAGCTAAAAAACGGCGTGGCATATGGCGAAGAAGAAATGGACTGGGCGCGTTCCACACGCAAGCAACTGATCGCGGACATGCGCCAAGCGAAGGAGCGAGAGTTAGAAAATGTAATGCATTTTTTGGCAATTCTGAAGGAGCGTTTTGGGTAAAGAGTTGACTGGGTCAGACACCATCAGGGAGAGGCATTAGGTGCGTGACATTGCTATTTATGGATGCGGTGGCTTTGGGCGTGAGGTATTGCAGATACTGCATGCACTCAATGCGCAGGAGCCACAGTGGAACTGCTTGGGTTTTGTAGTTGATCCCGGCTTCGCTCGTCCACAATCCGTGCACGGATTACCAGTGGTGGACGACATATCGTCACTTGAACGAGGGGCGCGCGCAAACATTGCAATTGCTATCGGCGCGCCGTCAGTGAGAAGGCGTGTCGCTGAGAAGCTGGGGGCGCTCGGTCACGTTTTCCCGACACTGGTGCACCCGCGCGCGTGGATCGGGGCAAAAGTATCTCTCAGCGAGGGAGTTCTGGTTTGTGCCAATGCATGTCTGACGACGGATATCATCGTGTCTCCACATGTGCACTTAAACCTGAGCGTAACCGTGGGTCACGATGCGGAGTTGGGTGCCTATTCGACAATTAGTCCCGGAGCGAATATTTCTGGTTACGTCACGTTGGGAGAAGGCGTCGACATTGGGACAGGTGCGACTGTCATACAGGGTATCTCAATCGGCGACGGAGCTGTGATCGGGGCCGGCGCTGCGGTGGTTCGCTCTATACCGCCTCACTGTACAGCCGTTGGTGTGCCTGCAAAAATAATCAAGACCGGTCAGGACACATCATAGCAAGCGCGCAATTTCGTCCTCCAGTTCACCATCTGTGAGTGCGGCGACGTCCGGATGGGTCGGTATGTTGACGAGATGCGCGTAAAGCGCTTTTGTTTTCGGTGATTCTGCGAGGGGTTTGTAGTATTTTGCAAAGGTAAGCCGCCGCGTCTCCATCACTCGTTCAAGCGGAATTTCGTTGGGTCCTATGTATCCCCAACTCATAGCAGGTGCTGTCACTCCAAATGGACGAATGGGCGAGAAACCGAGGCCACTAGCAATTCGGTGGACGCGCGCTGATTGTTCCAGATACAATGGTTCCCATTCCGGCGCTTTTTCCAGCCGTTCGATCAAGAATGCGCATGCTATGTCAGAGAGCTTGCCATTGTTTAGCCAACTTGCCGCGTCTCGCGGCACAGGACCGTAATTGAGCAGGCTGTAAAGTTCCCCAGATGCTTCTGACGGCGTAAGCGCTAAGCCACCCTCGCCCATACCATATGGCTTGGTGTGGTGAAGACTGAGTGCTTGCCACGGCCAGTCAGGCATTGAGCGGCTGATGCCCGCCGCGTTATCGATTAGAAGAAACTTCCCAGTTTCTTGTGAAAAGGCTGTATATTCGGAGAAATCTTGGAAAAGCCCGAATGGATTGACAACAATAATACCATCGAAGCTATCGCTCGGCAGCTCCCTCACGCGGTCGAGGTCCAAAAGCCCTTGCTCGGTGCAATCCAACAGCGTCATATCCGCGAAAAACCCGCGCCCTAGGTTTTGAAAGCTAAATGCAGACCCCACCCATTTGAGTTTACGATCCTCACGCGACGCCAAAACGCGAGCCATTGCCTCCAATGCAATTCCTGCGTTGGCGCATGGAGTTATGGAGCAGGCGCTTGTCAAGCCAAAATGAGCTGAGTAATCATTTGCGAGCTTTTCATACAATGGTCCACGGTTAGCCCATGTGTTTTGTGCAGCACAAATTTCAAGAAGACTCGAGATGCGCGCCATGTCCGGAAATTTTTGATTAACAAATTTAATTTCTTTGTTTGTTTTCATTGCAGAATTTCCGCTCACGTCTCACACTTCCTATAGATCGGCGCTGGTAACAACACCATGTCCTTCAACCTGACCGCCCCCCCCCACAGATGTTGCTCAAGTTCTGATAGCGTCACATCCATGTTGGTTCTCTACGTCAAAATGCACTTTTCGGGGAGAGAGGGTCGGTTGGTCCTGTGGCACCTGGACCACTCACGTCGATACGTCGCCTCTTTGCGAAAAATCGTATATTTATCAGCGCGTAGCGCGCCTTTGGTGTGATGTTACCGCCTGCCGATGTCGTCGGCAACCACGAACACCCGTTACACCTATAGATTGTCGATCAACCATGACAGATTCCGTCGTGGTGTCGTCTCGGTGTGTGGTGAATGCTGGTTTGAGTATGGAAGCAAGACGACGTAATATCAATATGTTAGGAGGAAACGACCACGAAGACGCACTTGCTGCGAAGTATCGGAAGTTCGACGACCTAGGAAACCGCACATGCGACTCTCTCTCATGTGAGCAGATACAGGGGGTGTTGAAATCAATCTGCGCAGGTCGGTAGGAAGTCATTGGTCCTGATGGAAAACGTGTAAATTTCGACAAAGGAGAAAAATGACAGAAACGGTAAGAGACAAAATCAATGAGGTGCCCTCCCAGACACCTGCCTCGTCCATTCTCTGTTGTTTGATTTCATAGTCAACGGGTGACAGCATACCGTTGTTTGTGTGCTTGCGTTTCGGGGGGTCGAACATCCCGATGTCGTCAAACACCTCTTGTCGGGCTGCGTCGCGAGTCTGGTAGGTTTCCACCGGAGGCGCTCCCGTTTCAGGAGTTGAAAGATGCTTTCTACCACCGCGTTATCGTGTTCTGCTACCGCGTTATCGTGACAATTCCCACGTCGGCTCATGCCAGATTCCAGATTGTGCTGGCTGAGAAATATCTGCCACTCGCGGCTGGTGAATTGCGAGCCTTGGACGCCCTTCTCAGTGTCAAGCCGCAATCTGAGCCTGATTTATCTGTTTGTGGCGGCGAGCGATGATGTCGAAGACGTTACGTGTAATGTAACGTTTCAGGCCTCGAATAGGGGCTTATCCTGTCTTGTCGCTATCTGACGCCCGCCATGTCACCGCTTCGCTGTGCATCTTTGACGGCTGGCATGTTGCACAGTGTCGAGACGGCATTGGCTGAAGTGTATGAGAATGCCCCGATTGTTTCCCAAATCGTGCGCTTCCTCGAAGCGGCGGGCACTGGCCTTAACGAATTGGGCGCGGGGTTCCGTGGCAATGGGCGCTTACTCCTGTTGCCGCTCTCATGGCCCAAGAGGCATCGGAGAAGCTGGGCGGCGGTGTGACGCTGGACGTTATGCGACCATTGCAAACCTTTGATTCTGGTGGCCGAGCGCGGGCTACGGGGCAGATTGTTGAGGCAATGGCGAAAGAGGCGGGGGTTGATTTGGATAAGGCCGCTCAAATCGTGAATTTTGCGCCAGAGCGTGGCGGCAGGTAAATTGTAGAGGTGGCGGCGGTTATGTTCAGCTTCCCGCCTTCGCGCTCTTTGTCGAAAGCGCACTGACCCCTCGCTGTAATGGCGGGGGGTTATTTTATTGTGCGACCCGTTTCTTCATTTCTTCGAGGTCCTTTGAAATCTCTTCAATGGTGCGAGTCGGAGACTTATCCGCCACCACCGTATTTGAATTTGAGGAGTGGCTTTGTTCAATGCTCGTGCTGGGCGCACTGCTACCAGTTATTGAATCGCGAATTTCTTCTAGAAGAAAAATCACCTTGCTAAATGAGAAGAACAAGACGCCAGAAATTGCTAGCGAAACCGAAAGGCCTAGCGCTAACATAAATGATGTCGGTTCGGCGATAGCTATAATTATGAATATGCCAGCTAGCCCCCAGCAGACATAGGCAATGAAATTTAGTATCTTCATAGATTGCTCTCAATAGTTTCTAGACTGGCGTGACGACGATATACAATTCGCTGAGTGATGGATTGTTCCTAATTTCTCTGTCAAGGATTTGGCCAATTGTGGCATCTTCCCCAGCGCGTATGCAGTAATTCATATCTGCAACAAGGGTTCGGGCAGATGAATCTTCAAAGAATTGGACAGTATAATCTCTGTCACGTCCTTCACTCATATTCATTCCTCCAATTGCTTTAAAGTGCAGTCAGAGTAGGTCGAAACGGGCTTTCAGGCAACAAATGCGATCTGTTCCCCCGGTGTTCCCCCAGAGCAAAAGGCAAAGAAAAAGGGCCTAGCTGATTTACAGCTAAGCCCTTGAAATCTTTGGCTCCGGCGGTAGGGATCGAACCTACGACCAATTGATTAACAGTCAACTGCTCTACCGCTGAGCTACGCCGGAACATGTGGCGCTGTATAGCTATGTGGTTTGGGCCGTGCAAGGGGGTTTTATGACAAAACTTGGATTTTTGTGCCGCTTTCTTTCAAAGCACTGAAAAGGTCGCGGATTCAGCGAGTTCTGGCGTAGCAGAAACCCGGTTTTTTTGGCTTAGATCAATGAGATGAGCCAAGGTGTTGCGGGCGGCCATGGGCAGGTGGGAGGCTGGCAGATCGGTGTAGACCGCGCGGGTGAGGGTGAGGAGATCCATTGGTTTCTCGGCCAAAACCCGCAGGATTTGCGCTTCGCGCGCGGCACGGTGGTGCAGCAGGAACCTGATCCGTTCACCTGGGGTTTTGACCGGCGCGCCGTGACCGGGGTAGAGACGGGCCGGGGCCTGGTCCATCACCAAGGCACAGCTGTCGCGAAACGCCGCCGCATCGCCATCGGGCGGGGAAATCAGCGACGAGGACCAGCCCATGATCAAATCGCCGGAAAAGACCGTATCGCCAAAGCCAAAACACAGGTGGTTGCCCATATGTCCGGGGGTGTGCAGCGCTTTGATCGTGCCCGCCGGGGTGTCCAGTACGGTGCCATGAGGGACGGTTTCGTCGGGAACAAAGCCGTGATCCAAACCTTCGCCCCCGGCCAAAAGCCCATCGTTTGCCAGCGCGTCCATATGCGCGGCGCGCCCCGCCTGAGCATCGCCAAAGGCAAGAATCGGTGCCCCGGTTTCCTGCGCCAAAGCGCGCGCGCCGGCACTGTGATCGGCATGCGCGTGGGTGACGAGGATATGGGTGAGGCGGGTGCCATGGGGCAGGGCGTTTAAAATTGCAGCGTGGTGGCTGGCGTCATCCGGGCCGGGGTCGATCAAAACGCGGGCGTTTCCGGTGCCCAGCACATAGGTATTTGTACCCCAATAGGTCATTGGCGAGGGGTTCGGTGCCAGAATACGGATCACGGCGTCGTCAAGCTGGGTCAGGGTGTCTGGGCGCGGGTCCACTTGATTTCTCTTTCCATTGATGCGGCAGCAAGGCTACCAATAGCGCATGTTTTTTACTTGGCTCAAAAAATATATGCCACGCGGGCTGTATGGGCGCGCCGCCCTGATCCTTTTGGTGCCCGTCGTGGTGATCCAACTTGTGGTCATGGTTACCTTTTCGCAACGCTATTTTGAAGACATCACCCGCCAATTGATGCGCGGGGTGGTGGCCGAGCTGAACCTCTATGTGGCGGCGGTGGAGGGGATCCCCGAGGATCAAATCGCGCCAGCCCTGGCCGAACTTGATGCGCGGTTGGAATTTGCCTCTGGCTTTGGCACTCTTGAACCGGTCGCCGATGCGCGCCCTTGGTATGACGTCTCATCAAGGGTCATCGCGGCGGTTTTGCGCGCAGGCATTGAGGGGGTTGAAGGGGTGGATGTGTTGACCCAGCCCGCGGTGGTGCATCTGTCGATCCTGACCGATGCGGGCCGTTTGGATGTGCGTTTGCCGCGTCGTCGCGCGTCGGCCGCAAATCCGCATCAATTGATGGTCTGGACGCTGTTCACCGGCGTGGTGATGACATTGATCGCGGCGGTGTTCCTGCGCAATCAATTGCGGCCGATCCGACAATTGGCGCGCGCTGCCGAAAGCTTTGGTCGCGGTGAAATCCGGCCTTATCGGCTGGCGGGCGCGGTCGAAGTCCGCTCGGCCGGGGCGGCGTTTTTGAATATGCGGGCGCGCATTGAGCGTCAGATCGAACAGCGCACATTGATGTTGTCCGGTGTATCGCATGATCTGCGCACGCCTTTGACGCGCATTCGTCTGGGGCTAGCCATGCTCGATGTGCCACCCGAGGACACCAAAGACATCACCGCCATGCAGTCCGATCTGGATGAGATGGAGCGGTTGATTGATGCCTTTTTGGCCTTTGCCCGGTCGGACACGCTGGAAGAGCCGGTGCGGCTTGATCTCTGTGCGCTGGTGGTGGCGGCCAAAGCCAAGGCCGACCGTGCCGGGGGGCAGGTCAGCCTTGGTGAGATGCCGGATCATGACGTTTGGCTTATGGCCCGGCCCGAGGCCCTGGCCCGCGCGCTTGACAATCTGGTCTCAAATGCTCTGCGCTATGGCAACCGAACCCAACTGAGCCTGCGCCTGTTTGAGCGTGCCGTGGTCCTGTCGGTTGAAGACGACGGGCCGGGGATCGAGGCCTCTGCCCGCGAGCGCGCCTTGCAACCCTTTGTGCGCCTGGACGCCGCGCGCAATCAAAACCGCGGCTCGGGCGTCGGGCTTGGCCTTGCCATCGCGCTTGATGTGGCGCGCCGTCATGGTGGCACACTCCGGCTTGGGGTCAGCGAGACGCTTGGAGGACTCAAGGCCGATTTGGTTTTGGCACGTTGATCTGGTACATCACCGCACCAAAGGCGGGAGAGGGCGTTAAAAATGCCCAATCTTCCATCACATCATTGATTTTATTGAGTTTTGGTAGGCCCGGCAGGACTTGAACCCGCAACCAAAGCGTTATGAGCGCTCTGCTCTAACCAATTGAGCTACAGGCCCCTACCAATGCTGTGACTATTGCGGACGCGCGCCGGGGTCAAGAGTGGCTGTGATAGAGCGCTCTTTTGCAAGCTCGCGCTTTTCTTTATCGGCCATCTGCGTTAAAGCGCGGAGCAAATGATGCCAGTTTGGGGACCAGAGATCATGAGCGACGGCAAAAACGGCCTGACATATGCGGATGCGGGTGTGGATATTGATGCGGGCAATGCGCTTGTGGAGCGGATCAAACCGGCGGCGAAAAAGACCGCGCGTCCGGGGGTGATGTCCGGGCTGGGTGGCTTTGGTGCGCTGTTTGATCTGAAGGCCGCCGGCTATGATGATCCGATCTTGGTCGCCGCCACCGATGGCGTTGGCACCAAATTGCGCATCGCGATCGACACCGATCACGTCTCGACCGTTGGCATCGACCTGGTCGCCATGTGCGTCAATGATCTGGTCTGCCAGGGTGCTGAGCCACTGTTTTTCCTGGATTATTTCGCGACGGGCAAACTCAAACTCGACAATGCCACGGCCGTGATCGAAGGTATTGCCAAGGGGTGTGAACTCTCCGGCTGTGCGCTCATCGGTGGCGAAACCGCCGAAATGCCGGGCATGTATGAAGACGGCGATTTCGACCTTGCGGGCTTTGCCGTGGGCGCGATGGAGCGTGGATCTGACCTGCCTGCGGGGGTTGAGGCCGGTGATGTTTTGCTGGGGCTTGCCTCCAACGGGGTGCATTCCAACGGTTATTCTTTGGTGCGCAAAACGGTTGAGGTCGCGGGCTTTCGTTGGTCCGACATCGCACCGTTCTCGGATGAGACCTTGGGCGATGAGTTGCTCAAACCAACCCGGCTATATGTCAAACCGGTGCTCAAAGCGATCCGTGCGGGCGGCGTTCATGCGCTGGCGCATATCACCGGCGGCGGTTTGACCGAAAATCTGCCGCGCGTTCTGCCCGAAGGCTACGGCGCTGACATCAACCTCAACGCCTGGACCTTGAGCCCGGTGTTTGCTTGGCTGACCGAAACTGCGGGCCTGTCGCAGCACGAATTGCTCAAAACCTTCAACGCCGGGATTGGCATGGTCGCCGTTGTGGCCGCAGATCAGGCGGAAGCTCTGAGCGCATTGCTCGAGGCCGAGGGCGAAACGGTCTACCGCCTTGGCGAAATCACCGTGGGCGGTGGCGTGACCTATGAGGGCGAGCTTAAGTGAGCGGGACACATAAAAAGGTCGCCATCCTGATTTCGGGGGGCGGCTCCAATATGGTGTCGCTGGCAAATTCCATGGTGGGCGATCATCCGGCGCGCCCTTGTTTGGTGCTCTCGAATGTGCCGGGTGCGGGCGGTTTGAACAAGGCCTCCGACATGGGCATTGCCACGGCTGTTGTCGATCATAAAGACTTTAAGGGGGATCGGGAAGCCTTTGAAGAGGCGTTGATTTCTGCGATTGATGCTCATGCGCCAGATATCATCGCGCTGGCCGGGTTCATGCGCATTCTGACGCCGCGCTTCATCACGCATTATGCGGGCCGGATGCTCAATATTCACCCCTCGCTTTTGCCGAAATACAAAGGCCTGCACACCCATCAGCGCGCGATTGAGGCCGGGGATTCCGAGGCGGGATGCTCGGTCCACGAAGTCACCGCCGAGTTGGATGGTGGGCCGATTTTGGGGCAGGCGCGGGTGCCCATTTTACCCGATGACACTGCCGAAACGCTTGCCGCGCGCGTGCTGCCGCGCGAACATGCGCTGTATCCTGCCGTCCTCAGACGCTTTGTCGTGGGGGACATCACCCGTGTCGATCTGTAACCGCTGTTCCCCGCGTTTCGGGCAAAGCACTTTCATTTCGCCCGCAAACCCCGTATCACGGTCCAATCGGCGGGATGACCCCGCGCCGCTCAAAAAAGAAGTCTAGATGATCACACTCACAACGACCGAGGGCCTTCAGGCCTTCTGCGACCGCGCCAAAAAGCAAGCCTATGTCACGGTCGATACCGAATTCCTGCGCGAACGGACCTATTATTCCAAGCTCTGCCTCGTTCAGCTCGCCATTCCGGGCGATGCCGAAGAAGATGCGGTTTTGTTAGATCCGTTGGTCAAGGGCCTCGATCTTGCGCCCCTCTATGATCTGTTTCGCGACACCAGCGTCGTCAAAGTGTTTCATGCGGCGCGTCAGGACCTTGAGATTTTCTTCATCCAAGGCGGCGTGATCCCCGATCCGCTGTTCGACACCCAAGTCGCGGCCATGGTCTGTGGCTTTGGCGAACAGGTCGGCTACGAGACCTTGGTGCGCAAAATTGCCAAGGAAAATTTGGACAAGACCTCGCGCTTCACCGATTGGTCGCGCCGTCCGTTGACCACGGCACAGGAAAATTATGCGCTGGCGGATGTGACCCATTTGCGGGTGATTTACGAATTCCTGCGCGATGAGATCAAACGCGAAGGCCGGGAAAAATGGGTGGCCGAGGAGCTGGAAATCCTCACCTCGCCCGCGACCTATGTGGTGCAGCCGGAGGAGGCGTGGAAACGCGTCAAGACCCGCACCAGCTCGGGCAAATTCTTGGCCGCCGTCAAAGAGCTTGCCGCCTTTCGCGAGGTTTATTCGCAAAGCCGCGACATCCCGCGCAACCGCGTTTATAAAGACGATGCGTTGTTGGAATTGGCCTCGACCAAGCCGACCTCGCTGCAAGACCTGTCGCGCTCGCGGCTTTTGCTGCGCGAAGCGCGCAAAGGTGAGATCGCCGATGGTATTTTGCAAGCCATTGAAAAGGCGTCAAAATACACCGCCGCCGAGATGCCCAAACTGGACCTGAGTAATGATAAGTTACAGGTCAATCCGGCTTTGGCCGACATGTTACGGGTGCTGCTCAAGGCGAAATCCGACACCTATAATGTCGCCGCGAAAATGATCGCTTCGGCCTCTGATCTGGATATGATCGCCGCTGGAAAACGCGATTTTCCGGCACTCAAAGGCTGGCGGGCCGAGGTGTTTGGCGTCGATGCGCTGCGCCTGTGCAAGGGCGAGATCGGCCTTGCCGTCAAAGGTCAGCGCGTGGATGTGATCGAACTGTAAGGGATCGGGCTGAGCCGCATCGCGCGGCTCAGCCCGTTCTTTTAGCTCAAGGTCATCACAAAGCGTGGGCCTCTGGGGGCCAAAGGTTCAAACCCGCAGGCCAAATAGGCCGCTTGCGCCGGTTTGTTTTCGACATGGGTGCCAACCGTCAGTTGCACACAGTCCAGATTGCGCGCGGTTTCTCGCGCCGCCTCGATCAAGGCACGACCAATGCCCATGCCGCGCTGATCCGCGTCGACATAGAGGTGGTGCAAATCCATGGTCCGCAGGCCAAATTGCAGCTGAAGCCCACCGACAAGCGCGGCATAGCCCACGGTTTTACCGTGACTCTCCGCCACCAAAATCCGCGCCCAAGGCGAGGGGGCATAGATCAGGTCAATCAACGAGGCCTCATCAAGGCTCATGCGGTCACCATGATGGCGGGTCAAGGCGTCGATCATCTGCAAGACGCGCGCACAATCGGTCCGTTCCATCGGGCGGATGGACAAGGGCACATGCGTCAGATGCGAGGTCTTGGCGGGGTGGGGTTTGGTCATCACTTGGGTCTCCTGATTACGCGCCACAGGACACCAAAAAAATTAAAGCCGCCCTATGGCGGCCGTGAAATTTACATGACAAATGGCCGCATCCTATGTGGAGCAGCGATAATACGAAGTCATGGCGAACAGATGTGTCATGGAGGGGATTGTGCGAGAGGCGGTGCGGCCTGTCAATCTGAAAACGTGGCATAGGAGACTCGGGGGGCCAAAAGAGGGGCGCTGTGAAAAGAGCGCTTCAATGCGTCGAAATGGATCGAACATCAAGGCCCAATCGCGTGAAAACCCCACCTCAAATCATTCATCGAGGCGGGGTCAGTCAATTTTGGGATGCAGATTTCGGCCATTAGCCGTCGTAATCGACTTCCTCGGTCAATTTCAAAGCCTCGCCGCGCGCATTGGCGATGTCAATCAGGCCAAGGTTGTCGGGCGTCAATTCCCCCCAGCTTGCGACCAGGGCCGAGGGTTCTGTGCCGGGCACAACCGGGTATTCAGAATTGGCCTCCGCATAGATTTCCTGCGCTTCCTTCGAGGTCAAAAACTCAATGAATTGAGTGGCCTCGGCGATGTTCTTTGATGCTTTGGTGAGCGCCACACCGGAGATATTCACATGGGTGCCGCCGCCTTCGACGTCAAACACCGGAAAATCAAGGCGCACCGAGTCAGCCCAGACCTTTTGCTCCGGGTCAGCCAACATTGCGCCCATGTAATAGGTGTTGCCCAGGGAAATGTCGCATTCCCCGGCCCAAATCGCCTTGACCTGTGCGCGGTCATTGCCCTGGGGTTTGCGGGCTAGGTTGTCTTTAAGCCCTTGAAGCCATTGCTTTGTTTCCTCTTCACCATGGTGGGCGAGATAGGCGGAGGTGAGGCCGATCATATAGGTGTGCATCCCCGAACGGGTGCAAATCCGGCCTTTCCATTTCGGGTCCGCGAGGTCTTCGTAGGTGGTCACTTCGCCGGGGGCCACGCGTTCTTTCGAGGCATAGATAATTCGCGCCCGCGTGGTCACGCCCCACCAATTGCCCTCGGGGTCATGGTATGTGGCGGGGATATTTTGTGCCAGTGTCTCGGTCATCAAAGGTTGAGTGACACCCGCATCCACAGCTTCGGAAATCCGTGCAATATCAACGGTTAAGATCACATCGGCGGGGGAGCGATCGCCCTCTGCCTTGAGCCGTTCGACCAAGCCTTTTTCGAGGAAGGCGACGTTGACCTTGATGCCTGTCTCCTCGGTGAAGGCCTCGGTCAGCGGCGCGATCAATTCGGGCTGACGGTAGGAATAGACGTTCACATCGGCGCTTGCTGCCGTGGCGGTGAGTGTCAGGGCAGCGGTCAGGGCGAAGTTGGGTTTAAAAGGCATCAGAATCTCCAAGGCTTCATGTGTGGCTTTTAAACCCGACAAAAACCATCAGGTCAATAGGTGATAAATTTACTCGGAAAATGTAGCCGAGTGATTTCGATCTATCTGGCGGTTTTCTCGGCCGCTTTCACCGCGTCCCAAAGCGCATCCATTTCCTCCAGATCGCTGTCTTGGGGCGTCTTGCCTTTTGCCGCAAGTCCGTCCTCTATAGCATTGAACCGACGGGTGAATTTTGCATTGCAACTGCGCAGGGATTCCTCGGCATCGACGCCCAAATGGCGGCCCAGATTGACCATAACGAACAATAAATCCCCGAATTCCTCGGCCACATCCGCTTGGGTTTTGCTCTCACGCGCTTCGACCAATTCTGCCGCTTCCTCACGGATTTTGTCGATCACATGCGACACATCCGGCCAGTCAAACCCAACGCGGGCCGCGCGTTTTTGCAATTTTTGCGCCCGCATCAAGGCGGGCAATCCCATCGCCACCCCGTCCAGAACCCGCGTTTCGCCGCGCCGCTTACGCTCGGCGGCTTTTTCGCGCTCCCAATCAAGGGTTTGCTGTTCCGGGCTCTTTTGATTGCTCTCATCGCCAAAGACATGCGGATGGCGCGAAATCATCTTGTCCGAGATCGCCTTTGCCACATCGTGAAAGTCAAAAAGCCCTTTGTCCGCCGCGATTTGCGCCTGAAACACCGATTGAAACAGCAAATCCCCCAGCTCGGATTTCAAATCCGCCATGTCGCCGCGCGTGATCGCGTCGTCGACCTCATAGGCTTCTTCGATTGTGTAGGGTGAAATCGTCGCGAAATCCTGTTCAATGTCCCAAGGGCAACCGCCCTTCGGATCACGCAGGCGCTTCATGATTTCCAAAAGCTGTTCGATGCCCTCGGGCACGCTGTGGATCGGGTCGGGAATGGGGTGCTGTGTCATGGTGCCAAGGTGCCGCGCCAAAAGGGGCTTTGCAAGGCCAAAGCCGCTGGCTATAAGGTCTCCATGACCAACATTTGCACCATCATTATTTGCTGCATTATCTGCTAACGAAAGTTACGCGGGGTCGGTCTCTTTTCTCTCAAAAAGTAAGCTGATAAGCCCGCGGGGATGGCCCTGAGGAGCGCTTATGACCGTGATCAAGCTGACCAACACGAAAACCCGCAAAAAAGAGGTTTTCACCCCGATTGATGCCGACAATGTGCGGATGTATGTCTGTGGGCCGACGGTCTATGATCGCGCCCATATTGGCAATGCGCGGCCTGTGATCGTGTTCGATGTGCTCTATCGTCTGCTGCGGCATGTCTACGGCGCGGATCACGTCACCTATGTGCGCAATTTCACCGATGTGGATGACAAGATCAACGCCCGTGCCGAGGCGAGCGGGCGGAGCATTCGCGAGATCACCGATGAAACGACGCAGTGGTATCTCGATGATATGCGCGCAGTTGGGGCACTGGACCCGAACGAGATGCCGCGCGCGACCGAGTATATCCCGCAGATGATCGCGATGATCGAGACGTTGATCGCAAAGGGCCACGCCTATTCGGACGGGGCGGGGCATGTGCTGTTCTCGGTGAACTCCTATGAGAAATACGGCGCTTTGTCGGGCCGGTCTGTCGATGACATGATTGCCGGTGCGCGTGTCGAAGTGGCGGATAACAAACGCGATCCGATGGATTTCGTGCTGTGGAAACCGTCTTCAGACGATCAACCGGGGTGGGATAGCCCGTGGGGGTATGGCCGCCCCGGCTGGCACATCGAATGCTCGGCCATGTCCTATGAGCTTTTGGGCGAGAGTTTTGACATCCACGGCGGCGGCAACGATTTGATGTTCCCGCACCACGAAAACGAGATCGCCCAAAGTTGCTGCGCCCATGGTCATGATCATGACGGCGGGGGCTTTGCCAACTATTGGCTGCACAACGAAATGTTGCAGGTTGAGGGCAAGAAAATGTCCAAGTCTCTGGGCAATTTCTTTACCGTGCGGGACCTGTTGGACGGTCACGACGGAATGGCGAGCGTTCCGGGCGAAGTGATCCGCTTTGTGTTCCTGAGCACGCATTACCGCAAGCCGATGGACTGGACGGCGGAGAAGGCGGAGCAGGCGAAGAAGACTTTGTGGAAATGGCGTTCGTTCTCGAATGGGGTAGTTGCTAGTAAGCCATCGCCTGAAATAGTAAAGGCACTTGCTGATGATCTGAACACACATGACGCGCTTTCCGAGCTTCATAGGCTCGCAAGCAATTTGGATGCCTTCGAAAATGGTGCCGATATGCCACCATTTGATGTTGATGCAGCTTATAGTGAATTCGTTGCCTCGGCGAACCTTCTTGGACTGCTTACGCCGGAACTTGGACGTTGGGCAGAAGAAGCAGTTGATCTTTCAGTTTTCTCAATGTTGCTAGAGGCCTACAGATCTCGTGCAAAAGAAACTAAGGATTTCTCTGAAGTCGATTCTCTTAAATCATCTCTGCTTGCAGCGGGCGTTGAGGTGCGTATGACCAAGGATGGAGTGGAACTTGACGCGGGTCCCAACTTCGATGCTTCAAAGCTTGAGGGGGTCGGCATCCCGCCAGTATTCGACACTTGGAAACAGGGGGGGCTGCTGTGAGTACAACCAAAGACCGCCTCTACCTCTACGACACAACCCTCAGAGACGGCCAACAGACCCAAGGCGTGCAATTTTCCACGCCGGAAAAGCACATGATCGCGGAGGCGCTCGATCATCTGGGCGTCGATTATATCGAGGGCGGCTGGCCCGGTGCCAACCCGACCGACAGCGAATTTTTCGCCGAACCGCCCAAAACCCGCGCCACCTTCACCGCCTTTGGCATGACCAAACGGGCAGGGCGCTCGGCGGAGAATGACGAAGTCCTTGCGGGGGTGTTGAACGCGGGCACCAAGGCCGTCTGTCTGGTCGGCAAGACCCATGACTTTCACGTCACCACGGCGCTCGGCATCACGCTGGACCAGAACATTGACAACATCGCCAAATCCTTTGCCCATGTGGTGAAAGAGGGTCGCGAGGCGCTGTTTGATGCCGAGCATTTCTTTGACGGTTACAAGGCCAATCCCGACTATGCGCTGGCCTGTCTCACCGCCGCCTATGACAATGGCGCGCGCTGGATCGTGCTCTGTGACACCAATGGCGGCACGTTGCCGGGCGAGGTCTATCAGATCACGTTGAAGGTCATCGAATCCGGCATTCCCGGCACCCATTTGGGCATCCACACCCATGATGACACCGGCAATGCGGTGGCCAATTCACTGGCGGCGGTCAACGCCGGGGCGCGTCAGGTGCAGGGCACGTTGAATGGTCTGGGCGAACGCTGTGGCAATGCCAATTTGACCACGCTGATCCCGACATTTCTACTGAAAGAACCGTATAGGTCGACGCTCGACACCGGGGTGTCTGAGGCTGCTTTGGGCGATCTGGTCAAGGTGTCGCGGATGCTTGACGACATCCTCAACCGCGTGCCTTTGCGCAGTTCGCCCTATGTTGGCGCCTCCGCCTTTGCCCATAAAGCGGGCCTTCACGCCTCCGCCATTCTCAAAGACCCAACCACCTATGAACACATCCCGCCGGAGATCGTCGGCAACGCCCGGATCGTGCCGATGTCCAATCAGGCCGGGCAATCCAACCTGCGCTCCCGCTTGGCGGATATGGGATTGGACGTGTCGACAAAGGCCGATCTGGGGCGGATTTTGGACCGGATCAAAGAGCGTGAGGCGGAGGGGTATTCCTATGACACCGCGCAAGCCTCGTTCGAGTTGGAAGCGCGGCGCGAATTGGGCTTGATGCCCGCGTTTTTCGAGGTCGAGCGCTACCGCGCCACGGTCGAACGCCGCAAGGACGCCAAGGGCCGGGTGATCCACCTGTCCGAGGTCACGGTGGTGGTCAATATCGCGGGCGAGCGGCATTTGTCCGTGTCTGAAGGCATCATGGCGGATGGCTCTGATGGTGGCCCGGTCAACGCGCTCTCAAAGGCGCTGGTTAAGGATTTGGGACCTTATTCGGACCTGATTTCCGACATGGAATTGGTTGATTTTAAAGTAAGAATCACCAATGGCGGTACAGAGGCACGGACCCGCGTGATTATTGATCACGAGGACACATTGGGGCGGCGTTGGTCGACGGTCGGCGTGTCGTCCAACATCATAGATGCGTCGTTTGAGGCGCTGTTGGATGCGGTGCTGTGGAAACTGACGCGCGATGGCGCGCAGGCGCTTGGTGCAGAATGAGAGCGAAATAATGTCCATACAAGCCTGTGCTGAGATTGTCCAAAAGGGCGACGAAGACCGGTTTCGCGCCACCATGGCCGCGCCTGTGGCCGCGCGCGAGGTGTTGTTTCCGATCCATGCCTTTTGTCTGGAGGTCGCAAAAGCGCCCTGGGTGACGAAAGAAAGCATGATTGCGGAGATGCGCCTGCAATTTTGGCGCGATGTGTTGACCGAGAAAACCGAAGGCAAAGCCCCGCGCGCCCATGAGGTCGCCGCGCCTTTGGCTGCTGTGTTGGATGCGGCGTCGGCTGAGGCGCTGGACGCCACGGTGACGGCGCGGCAATGGGATATTTACCGCGATCCGCATGAAGACGCGGCGGCGCTGTACCGCTATCTCCACGCCACATACACGATCCCGCTACATGTCGCGGCGCGGCTTTTGGGGGCACCCGATACGGCGTCAAAAGCACTCAACAGTCTGGGCCAAGGCGGGGCTTTGGCGCGCTATTTCATGGCGATCCCGGCACTTGTCGACGCGGGACGGGTGCCTTTGCTAGATGGTCGGCCAGAGGCGGTGGCAACATTGGCGAAAGCCACGTTGGAACAGGCCCGTTGGGGCGCGCAGCAGCTTTCAAACCTTGGCAAATCCGCGCGCGCGCCGATGATCGACGCGGTGATGATGTTGCCAGTCCTGCGGCAAGCGGCGAAAGACCCAAGCGTGGTCTTGGAGGGACGTTTGGGGCAGGGGCCCGCGCGCAAATCCCTGCGCTTGGCAGTTGCGTCTCAGTCGCCGACATGGGGCTTTTTCTAAAGCAATTTTTTCTGAGTGTAGTCCAACACATAGACCCGGATCGCGGAGGCCAGACCACTGTCCACGCCGCGGGTTTCGTCAATTTCGGCGGCCAGCACATTGATCGGTAGATCACGCTCTTTGGCGATGGCGCGAAAGGCACGCCAAAATGCATCTTCGAGCGACACAGAGGTGCGGTGACCGTGCAGCGTCAGCGAGCGTTTGACAGGCCGCGCACTCATCTGTCGTCTTTCTTGTGGGCGTCCAAAAGGGCCTTGGCTTTGGCGGTTTGCGCTTGTTCGAGCGCCTTTTGCGCCTTGCTGCGCCCGAATTTCACCGCATTTTCATCGGCCAATGCACGCCTGTCCGCTCGGGCCTTGGCCTTGCGGAACTGATTGAGATTGGCGACGTTTTTTTCGGTGCTCATGGCGGCAATCTATCCCATGCGCAGGTCATCGCCAAGATCAGATACGAAAGCCCCGTTCAACGCGGTGGAGGAACGGGGCTGGCGTGTTTCGATGGCTGATGACTTACATGCGCTGAAGCGGCACGCGCACACCAATGCTCACGACTTGATTGTCCACGTCGAATTTCAGCGGGGTGACCGGAGACTGTCCACCATTAATCGGGGTGCTGCCACCCTGAGCTGTGCCAAAATTATAGTAGCGATAGCTGGCTTCCAGGATGACGGGCCATTGGCCGGGTTTGGTGACCTGCCAACTGGCGCCAAAGCCCAAGGAGTAGGCCAGGCTGGTGGAACTGTCGCCCTCAAAGCTGCGATCAACCCCGGTCGACAGGCTGTCATTGGTCCGGGTCCACTCTCCGACTTTGTTGTTGGCAAGGCCAAGCCCGACGACGACAAACGGATTGAAGGTGGTGTTTTTGCCGGCGCCTCAAGCGGCGAATAATAGAGGCTGCCCATCAGAGCGCTGGTGTCCAGCGTGGCCGAGGTGATATCGGCATGAGTGGCGCAATCCGACCCGTCGGAGGCCGAGGCGCAGGGGCCGCTGACGCTCATCGATTCGGAAAACGTCATCCCCAGATCGAAGCGATAGCCATTCATCCAGTCAAAGCCCATCGCCACGGTGCCAAAACTGCCATCTTCGCCGCTCAGGTCAAAATTGACTTGTGGGTCAGAGGGATAGCCGTGGGGTTGCCACGATCCGTCATTGATATCCGTGGTGGCCATGCCAAATTCGGCACGCAGATAGGGACCGTAGGTGACACTGGCAAGACCTGCGCCGGGAAGGTTGTCGGGCGCGGCGGTCAGTGGGGCCGTCATGGCGGTGGTCAACGCGACACTCAAAGCGAGCGGTGCAAGGCGGGATAGGTGCGTGATCGGTTTCATAGGTGCTCCATAGACTCTTATCTGTTCATTAAGGGCAATGTCTGTCTTTGGGGAAGGCCCCCAATGGGGGCCTCTGTTTTGTTGTTTGTGATCAGATCGACGGGGTTTAACCGTGACCTGCAAGCACTGCGATGCGAATGGCCTCGGCATTGGCCGCAAGATCGGCGGCATCAGCGGCGCTCATCGGCACACCAAGAATGGTCGTGACGGCGATCACAGTGTCGGTCGAAATCGGGACGGTCTTGTCAGAGGCGACCCCCAAAAGGGCGGCCAAAACCGTATCGACATTGTTTGTGACACCGCTGGAGGCCAATGGGGAGTCCCCTTCGAGATAGGCCTGGAACAAGGCCAGACTTTGCAGCGGGCTGTCGATGATCACGGTGTCATCCCAATTGAGCGACAACTCGGCGATCATGTCGGAGAGGTTGAGATTATAGAACTCAACCGCATCGCTCGACAGTTCCGCAAGCGCCTCTGTCAGCGCACGATCCAACACATGTTCGGGTGAACGGGCCACGTTGAGGCGACCAATTTCAACTTCTGGGATGCCTTCGTTGGCCCAAACCGGCCCACCAGCCCCTGCGTTGGAACTGTCTTGATTGGCGCGCGGGCCTGCACCTTCAGAGTCTTCGCCCGGCCCGCCTTGGCCAGATCCCTGTGCACCGGTGGATTGGCCGCCATGACCTTCTTTCCCGCTGTTGCCGGAATCGCCATCGCCAGAGCCAGCGTGTGGGCCTTTTTGTCCACCGTCTTCCCCGTCTTCGGCCGCATAGGCGGGTGTCACAATATCTACACTCATTACATAGGCCGTGGTACCGACCAAAGCCGCACTCAATGCCAAAATGGACAAAGCACTCATAAGTTTAGATTTTTTGGATGTGGCAAAATATGTCATGTTATCCTCCCCGGAGTCATATGATGTCCAATACAGATGTGGAGCGCTGTCCACTCTTTCTTGCCTTGGACGATATCATCATCATAGATCACTTGCGTAAAACTACCTTGATGCCGATCAATGTAAAACAATGTTGTTTGATAGAGATTTGCATTTTTGCATGCATTGTCTTTTATGCATCACCTATGCATCAGTTGCATAACAGCGGGAAAGAATGCCTGCCTGCTGTGGAATATTGCACAGAATGTTGATTTCGTCAGGGTAAAAGCTCGGTCGATCCGATCGTCCGCCTGTGACGCCGTGGTCCGGCCGGAACAGATGATCGGGCGCAAGGCTGATCCGCTACGCGCGAAACAGCGACTCCCTACGCAGAAACCCCAACAAAATAAAGTGAAGGCGATCTTCGGGTCGCCTTTCGTTTTTGGCGACGGAAGGCGGCTGCGCCGTGCGTATCAGAGGCTCCATGAAACAGGAGAACCACATGAAAACCCTTCTTGCCGCCCCGCTTCTCATCACCCTCGCTCTGCCCGCCACGGCGCAGGGCCGCTTTCCGGTCGAGGACATCGCCAAGGATCTGGGCCTGACCAAGCAAGAGCTGACCCAATGTTTCAAAGCCAACCGTCCCTCGCGCGAAGAGATGAAAGCCGCGAAACAACGCTATAAAGCCGGCGAGGTCGTCGCCCCCGAGGGCGCACGTCCGGAAATGGTCGCCTGCGTGCAGACCCATAACCCGGAGATCACCACTGCGCGATACGAAGAGGTGATGCGCTCCTACGCGCCTCAAAACTAACGGCAAAGCGAAAGCCGCCTGCCGGATGACCCGCGGGACTGTGATCGCGCGTGAGTCCTAAAACCGCGAAATCATCGCGAAATCACCACAAAATCTATGACGGTCTGGCGGCCTATAACGTCGCCAGATTTTCACATCCGCCGCTGCTGCGCCCAGCTTGGGCACGGGGCACCGCTTTCCGCGATGCCCTGCTCGCTGACATTAGCCTTTCGGGCCGATCATCTGTTCCGGGCGCACCACGGCGTCAAAGGTGGCTTCATCGACAAAGCCCAAAGCAATGGCTTCTTCTTTCAATGTGGTGCCGTTTTTATGCGCGGTTTTGGCAACTTTGGTGGCGTTGTCATAGCCGATGGTCGGGGCCAGGGCGGTGACCAGCATCAGGGACTCGTGCAGAAGTTTTTCGATGCGCGGTTCGTTGGCCTCGATACCCACCACCATGTTGTCGGTAAAGGCGGAGGCGCTGTCGCCCAAAAGCTGCATGGATTGCAAGACGTTATAGGACATCATCGGGTTGTAAACGTTCAATTCGAAATGACCTTGCGAGCCCGCAAAACCGACGGCGGCGTCATTGCCCATGACATGGGCGCAGACCATGGTCAGTGCTTCGGCTTGGGTCGGGTTGACCTTGCCCGGCATAATGGACGAGCCCGGTTCGTTTTCCGGCAGGATCAATTCGCCCAAACCACAGCGCGGACCAGAGCCCAAAAGGCGGATGTCATTGGCAATTTTGAACAGCGAGGCGGCGACGGTTTTGAGCGCGCCGGAGAACATCACCATGGCGTCATGGGCGGCCAGCGCTTCGAATTTGTTCGGCGCGGTCACAAACGGCAGGCCAGTGATCTCGGCCATGTTTTTCGCCACGGCTTCGGCCCAGCCCTTTTGGGTGTTGAGACCGGTGCCCACGGCGGTGCCGCCCTGTGCCAATTCGTAGATCGCGGGCAGGCACATCTCAACGCGCTTGATGCCCATGCGGACTTGGTGGGCGTAGCCGGAGAATTCCTGGCCCAAGGTCAGCGGGGTCGCGTCCTGGGTATGGGTGCGGCCGATTTTGATGATGTCTTTAAAGGCGTCGGCTTTGACTTCAAGCGCTTTGGCCAATTTGGTCAGACCCGGCAGCAACACGTCGCGCGCCTGCATGCCGATGCCGACATGCATCGCGGTCGGGAAGGTGTCGTTCGAGGACTGGCCCATGTTGCAATGATCGTTCGGGTGAACCGGCTTTTTCGACCCCATTTCGCCACCGAGCATTTCAATCGCGCGGTTCGAAATCACTTCGTTGGCGTTCATGTTGGACTGGGTCCCGGACCCGGTTTGCCACACCACGAGCGGGAAGTTGTCGTCGAATTTGCCGTCGATCACCTCATTCGCTGCGGCGACAATTGCATCGCCCAACTCTTTGGACAGGTTGCCCTGCGCCATATTTTCCATCGCACAGGCCTTTTTGACCACACCCAGCGCGCGGATGATTGGCACCGGCTGACGTTCCCAACCGATCGGGAAGTTCAGGATCGAGCGCTGGGTTTGCGCGCCCCAATATTTGTCGCTTGGAACTTCGAGCGGGCCAAAGCTATCGGTTTCGGTGCGGGTGGTGGTCACGGGGGTGGACATGGGGGGATCTCCCTTGGTGCAATGCCAAATATTGCCTCGGCTATACGCGCTCAGGGGGGCTCATGCAATGTATACGGACGCATACATCCCCATGGTAGCGCTAAAAGATCGCCGGGTTTGGGAGGTGACACGTCTAAATTGGCTGACGCGTGTATTCAAACACCCGCGCGGGTGGCAGATTGGCCCAGATCGTGCCCTTTTTGCGCGCCGTGATGCCGTGCTGACGCTGCATGTCCGGTTCGATCGGCGAACTGAATGCATAGGTGAATTGGGTAAAGACGCCGCCCGGACGCAGGGAGGCGAAGACTGAGGCGAGGATGCCGTCTTGCAAGGTAGGGCGGTTGAGCAACGGCACGCCGGACAAGACCGCGCCGACATTGGGGGACAGAACGTGATGGATTTCGGTCGCGGAGCGGTTGAGCACCTGAACGCCGGGAAATTTGCTGCGCAGATCGTCGCAAAAACGGGCGTTCAGTTCAAACAGGGTGAGCCGCTCGGGCGCCACGCCGCGTTCCAAAATCGCGCGGGTGAACACGCCGGTGCCCGGCCCGATTTCAACGATAGGCCCGTCAATGTCTTCAAGCCCCGCCGCCATGACCCGCGCCATCGCCGAAGAGGAGGGCGCAATCGCGCGCACATCGTCGGGGTTGCGGATCATCTCTCCAAGGAAAACAGCAAAATCGCGTGGCATGTGGCTCTCCTCTGGCGTGATGCTGAGATAGCAGTGCCCATCGCCGCGTAATCTGACAAGGGGGGAGCCGATCGCGTTACGTAAAATTCACGAAGCTGTTTCGCGGCTGTTAAAAAGGGGCCGCGCGGCCGGTCTATTATTTGCGAAACTTGTCGAGCGAGACGATTTCCGCCTCTTTCGGCCCGTCCGTTGCGGTGCCGGATGTGTCGGCCTCATCTTTGCGCTCGAAACTTTTGACTTCGGCGTCATGGGGGATCTCGTCTCCCTCCATCTCTTCGACATCATAATCCTGGGTCTCAAAGCGCAGACCAAATTCCACCGACGGATCGACAAAGGTGCGGATCGCGTCATAGGGGATGTACAAAGGCTCCGGGCTGTCGCCGAAATTCAATGTGATCGCCACGCCATCGTCGGTAACGTCGAGATTGTCGAACCAATGCTGAATGACGATGGTCATTTCTTCGGGATAGCGATCCGAGAGCCAATCAGCCAATTCCACATCCGGGTGCATGGTGTCAAAGGTGATAAAGAAATGATGGTCCCCCGGAAGGCCGTCTTTGGCCACGCCGTCCAGCACCTTACGGATCAGACCACGCATCGCGTCATGCATGAGGTTCCCGTAGTCGATGGTTTTGGCCATCTGTGCATCCTTTCTGTGTCTCCTGTGGTGCAGCATACGAGATTCTGCGGCTAAGGAAAGAGGTCATCAAAGGACAATATGAAACGCGAGGCCTGTCAGGGCCACGAGGGCCAGCACAGTCATCAATCCGCGCTTGAACGCAAAGAGCAAAACCGCCGCCAGCACCATGAGGGCGAGGGCCTTGAGGTTGAGGCTCTGCAGCATCGGCAGATCGAGGCGCACAGGCCCGGCCTGTACCCGTGTGGTTTGGGCAAAGAGCACATGCAGGGTGAACCACCATGACAGCGAAGCGATGACGCCCACCACGGCGGCGGTGATCGCCTTGAGCGCGCCGGAGAGCCTTGGGCGGGTGCTGATCCAGTCGATGTAAGGGGCACCCGCGAAAATCCAGAGAAAACAAGGCACAAAGGTGACCCAAAGCGTCAAAGACGCGCCGATCACGCCGCCCCAAAGGCCCAAAGGGGTGGCCGCCATATAGCCGACAAACTCGGTGACCAAAATCAGCGGTCCCGGCGTGGTTTCGGCCAGCCCCAGGCCATCAAGCATGGCCTCGGGCGTGAGCCAGCCCTGGTTGTTGACCACCTCTTGGCTCATATAGGCCAAAACCGCATAGGCACCGCCAAAGGTCACCACGGCAAGGCGGGAGAAAAACAAACCGATTGCCAAAAGCCGCTCTTGGCCCGTGGCCCAAAGGCTGAGCAAGGGCGCGGCCCACAGCGCCCCCCAAATGACGAGCGTGCGGGGCAGGTGGTGGGCTTTGGGCGCGGCGTGGATTTGGACCTCTGCGGGGGGAGCGGTGAGCGCGCCGACGAGCGCGGCTGCCAAGACGATCACCGGGAACGGCACGGCAAACACCGCAATCAGCACGAAAGACATCACCGCCAAAGCCCAACGATCCACCCGCCCCAAGGCCTTTTTGCCCAAGCGGAACAGGGCTTGCAGCACGATCAGGGTCACTGTGGCTTTGACGCCTAAAAACAGCGCCTCGGAGAGGGGCAGGTGGCCGAAATGGGCGTAAAGCGCGGCCAAAATCAACATGACCAATGCGCCGGGGAGGACGAAAAACAGCCCCGCAATGACACCGCCGGGCACGCCGCGCAAACGCCAGCCGCAATAGGTGGCAAGCTGCATGGCTTCTGGGCCGGGCAACATCATGCAAAAGGACAGGGCGGAGAGAAATCCGTCCTCGTCCATCCAGCCACGGTTCTCGACCACTTCGCGGTGCATCACCGCGATTTGTGCCGCCGGTCCGCCAAAGGACAACAGGCCAATGCGGGCAAAGGCTTTGAGAAAGTCGGGCAGGGGTGTTTGGGGCAGGGGCGTCATCCGGGCGCTCGCGTTAGTCCGGGCGTCATGTCCGGCACGCCTTTGGTAAACGCCCCTGCGTTTGGGTCAAGAGTTAGATGCTCAATTTGCCAGTGCCAGGCGCACCAAACCGCCGGTTTCGCCCTCAAGCACGCCATGCTCCGCCGAGGTCGGTTTCAACATCGCCTCAACCAAGACCGGCACCGAGGTCCAATAGGGGATGTACCATTCCTGATCGACCTCCAGGATCAACACCTCGTCCTTGGCCGCATCATAGGCCCCGATGACGGAGACATGCGGGCCGTCCCAATCGCCGGTGACGACGCCTTGGTTGAAATAGATCATCATTGCGTCTTCGGCGCTCTGTTCGTTGAGTGTCAACCACTCGCGCACGGTGGCAAGCGTGGCTTCCGAGGCGTCAGTGGGTTTAAAGGCGCTGACCGTATAGCTGTCGAGACCGGCCGCTATGAGCGCCTTTCCGGCATAGGTCTCAAGCTCGGCAAAGGTCACACCATCGCCGCCCTCGGCGGAGATGTCGGACCAATGGGCGTCGCCAACGCGTTCCAACAGGTCAGGCTGGGTCATCACCGTGTCTTCGGCATTGGTGGGCAGGCCGGAAAGCCCGTTGACCGCCCCCGTGATGGCGGCGACCGAGCAGGCGGAGGTGGTGAATTGCATTTTCACATAGGGCGCGAAGGCCCAGTAATCGGGCGCGGGCGTTTGGCGCAGATAGTCCGTGGCCTGCGTGATGGGGGTCGCGTTTGGCCCGAGTTTCGGCAGCGGTGCGTCTTGTGCGCTCAGGGGCAGGGACGCGAGCGTTGCAAGAGCCAGAGGAAGAGCAAGGAATTTGGTCATGGATCACCTATGGAAAGACGCCGGACAGGCGATGATCTACCCCGGATGCGCCTGATAGAGATGGCGCGTTTGAGCATTGCTTTTAGGGTAGACAAAGGGCCCGGCTTGATCACTTTTGATCAAATTTCGCGCAAGGCAAGAAAAATCGTATTCTGGGCTCTGCGCAGCTTCTGAGCAGCTCAGGCTTAGCCTAAAGATTCACCCGCAAGGCAGAGCGCCACTGTGTTGGGCGGAAGGTTGCCCATTTGTTCAAAATAGCTGACAAAATCAAAGTTGTTATAGGCTTCGCAGATTTTGCCATCCTTGGTGCGGATCATCACCTGACCCGAAATGGAGACCGGTTTCATGTCCATCGCGCGTTTTGCGTTGAGGCGCATTCGGACCCACGCCCGATCGCCCTGTTCCATCGAATCAAGAATGTCACAGGACACATCGCGCAGCGCATGAAGGACGGCGGGGACGAGGACGCGAAAATCCTCAAGCTCGGCGGCAAGATCGGTCATCAACCCGGAGGCGGCACCAGAGATGCCGAAATAGTCGTCAATGGCGGATAAATCGCCCTGAACCCAGACCCGTTCATACCATGCTTTCAGCAGTTCAACGCCGTTCATTTTCTCATCCGCCTCTGTCCATGACCTTTAAAAACTATGGGCGCAAACCCTAAAGGATTGGTTTAAATCCAGACGAATTTACAAATTGACCTAACGTCAAGTTTCTTATCCGGCAGAGAGGGGGAAAGTGCAGGTTTCTGTTGCCAGGTACCTGCGAACCCCGCCTTAAGTCGCTAAACCTAAGGACTTAGTTTTCGATTTTTCGCACAGCTTACGCTGCGAGAGCCATCGGAGCTTTGTTGTCATTTGCAACTAGCTTTAGTGTACCGATAACGGTGGTAACTCACCGAAACAAAGCAAACCCCTTTAGACGTCCGTCGATCCTATTTCGTCCCCATGATCCAAATCGCCAAGGCCTCAAATGAAGGTCCAAACCGATGGGTGTATGGTGGAGACGCCGGGTACCGCCCCCGGGTCCGATCCGCGTATTACGAGCGCGTTTATGTCCATAGTCCGGTTGCCCGAACACCTCATACCTAAGCGGTTCCGGGGCCGGGTTCAAGAGGGGCAGAAGAGGGATGGCCTCGATCAAACGCAAAACGCCGCCCCGAAAGGAGCGGCGTTTCTTTTGGGGGGTGCTGAGACCGGCTTAGAACCCGGCTTTGATTTTCTCAAAGGCCTCGGATTGCTTTTCGCGCAACTCAATGGACATCGGCAATTGGGCCAGAATCGGGGCGTCAATCGGCTCAAGGCCAGCATCGATCAAGGTTTGATCGCCCAAAGTGGCAAGGCCTTTAAGGTTCGGCGTGCCGTAACCCGCCTCCATCAAAGGGGCCGCGTTGGCGACATCCAAGAAGCCGTTGATAAAGTCATAGGCCTTGTCTTCCGAGCCGGGAGCGTCTTTGAGGTTCACATAACCGCACAGCCACAGCGACGAGCCTTCGGTGGCTTGGCGTTGAAAGCCGATCGGGAACTCTTCTCCAACCATGGTCGGGTAGGTTTCGTTCCAGGCCCAGGCCACCAACACTTCGCCCGTGGCCAAAAGTTGAGCCAATTCGCCCGGATCGGTCCAATAGGTGCGCAGGTTCGGGTGGACTTCGCGCAGCCAGTCAGAGGCGGCTTCAAATTGCTCATCCGTGGCGTTTTGCCAATTGGTCGTGCCGGTCGCCAGATAGGCGAGTGCATAGGCGTCATCGACGTTGTCTGGCAGGGTCATGCGGCCTTCGTATTTCGGGTTTTTGAACACCTGAAGCGAGGCGACGTCTTCGGCGGGCACCTCATCCATGTTATAGGCGATGGCGGTGGAGCCGAAATCGGACGGGATAAAATAGGACGTCGCCGCCGCCGTATCTGCACCCAACAGATTGCTGTCGAGGTTGGCATAATCGGTGATTTTGGAGGTGTCCCAAGCTTCCAGAATGCCACTTTCGACCCATTTCATCACCGATCCGGCACAGACATGGCTGACGTCGGCCTTAAAGCCGGAGACGAGTTTTTGCAGCGCTTCGTCTTCCTCGCCAAAGAAGGCAAACGACGGCACGTCGCCGTTTTTCTCGATATATTTGGTGTGGAAGTCGGCGTTTTCAAAACCGGAGTAATCAAACACAAGCAGATCTGCGTCTTCCGCAAACCCCGCGCCCGCGAGCGTGGCAAGGGCCGTTGAGGCGCACAGAAGTTTAAAGCTGTTCATTGGGTCGTCTCCCTAAAGTGGACCAATTTCAGTGATCGACGCTATCACGGGTTTTGACTTGTGCAAGGGGGAGAGAGGGCCGGTTTGGGCTTTTTCTATCGCTTTGCTGATAATTTGATCAAATTAGATGCGGGCGCCGGAGTTTTTCTGCGCGTGCAGCGATTCGGTGGCTTCCGCTTGACGCAGCGTTACGGTGCAAAGCGCGTTCAAAAGCTGGTCGATCAGCGCCGCATCGCGGGCCTCAAGAGCATCCGTGATCCGAATGTGCAGCGCCACAATTTCTGCCCTGTCGCGGTTGCGAAAAGTGATCATATTCATCAAGGGCTGCATCCCTTCGACAGCTCCCGCCAAATGCCAGGACAGGACCGGGTTGCTGGCGCCATCGACCAAAGCCCGGTGAAACGCCACATCCGAGGCACAAAACGCTTCGTCTGAGAGGCCAGGTTGTGATTGGCGGGTGATTTCAGCCCGCATTGCGGCCAAATGATCGACGTCACGGTTTTGCGCCGAAAGCGGCGCGCAGCCGCGCTCAAGCGCAAACCGGGCGCGGCAGGCGGTGGCAAAATCCACCTCATTGAGGCTGAGCAGCAGCGTCGCTGTGGTGGCCAATTGGCTGTAGGCCTCGGGATAGGACAGCCGATGGACAAAGGCCCCACCGGACGCGCCGCGTTTGGTGCGGATCAGGCTTTGGGCCGCCAGCCGTTTCAACGCTTCGCGCACGGTTGGGCGCGAGACGCCATAGGTGTCCGACAGCTCCGCCTCAGACGGCAACCGATCATCCGCCACCAAATCCCCGGACAGGATCGCATCGCGAATGGCCTGCGCGATTTGGGCGGAAAGGTCTTTTTCAGCCGTTTTTTGCTGCGATTTTGAATTGTCAGACATTTGTCTTGCGCTCACGATTTAATTGTCTGACATTTATGGGGAGACTCAGCGCCGCGTGCAAGAGCCTCTGGCGCGCCCAGCGGTGCAAAACGGCCATTTCGACAAAACGGGAGAGACATATGTTTAAAGCTCTGGTGATGGAACAAGGCGAGGACGGGCTGGCTACGGCCCAGATCAAACAGATCGACACGGACGCGCTGCCTGAGGGCGATGTGGTGGTCAATGTTGATTATTCCACCCTCAATTACAAAGACGGGCTGTGCCTGTCGCCCAAAGGCGGCGGTTTGGTCCGCAAATATCCGCATGTGCCGGGCATTGATTTCTCTGGCACGGTCGCAAGCTCTGACAGCCCAGATTTCAAACCCGGCGATCCGGTGGTTCTGACCGGCTGGCGCGTTGGCGAGGTGCATTGGGGCGGCTATGCGCAACAGGCGCGGGTCAAATCCGATTGGCTGGTGCCGCTGCCGAAAGATCTGAGCACACGCCAAGCCATGGCGGTCGGCACGGCGGGTTTTACCGCGATGTTGGCGGTGATGGCATTGGAGGACCACGGGTTGAAACCGGGGCAGGGTCCGGTTTTGGTCACAGGGGCGTCGGGCGGTGTCGGCTCGGTTGCCACCGCGATCCTCGCCCATCTCGGCTATGAGGTCGCCGCCGTGACCGGACGCCCCGAGAGCGCGGACTATCTGCGCGATCTGGGCGCGACCCAAATCGTGGCGCGCGAAGAGATCAACGAGGTGGTCAAACGCCCGCTCGAGACCGAGACATGGGCGGGCTGCGTCGATGCCGTCGGCGGCGAGATGTTGGCGCGGGTCTTGGGCCAGATGAAATACGGTGGCTCCGTCGCCGCTGTGGGCCTTGCGGGCGGCGCGGCTTTGCCGACGTCAGTGATGCCGTTTCTGTTGCGTGGCGTGAACCTTTTGGGCATCGACAGTGTGATGCAACCGAAAGAGGCCCGCCTGCGGGCTTGGGCACGGATCGCCACCGATCTGCCGATGGAGAAACTCGAAGAGATGGTCCATCCTGCCCGGCTCGAAGACCTGCCGGAGCTTGGGGCGTCGATCCTCAAAGGCGGGGTCAAAGGTCGGGTTGTGGTCGATCTGAACGGCTGATCGGCGGAGGCCTCAAAACGGTGTCATCCGCATCCGCGCTCGCGGTGTGACCACCAGCAAAAGGATCAGCGCAATCAGCGAACAGGCCATCATCGCCGCCACCATCGGCAGGGGCGTTCCGTCAAAGAACGGCCCTGCGGCGGCGGTCATGATCCCGCCCGCAACCATCTGTAACGTGCCGCCCAATGAGGAGGCCAGCCCGGCAATCTCGCCATGATCGTCCAGAGACGCAACCATGGCGGTTGGGATGATCAGGCCGACAAAGGCAAAGGTGGCGACAAGCCCGGCCACCATGACCCAAAACGTGCCAAAGCCGGCAAGCACCAGTGCAAACAGCGCCAGCATCGAGGCGGCATAACCAAACACGCCAAGACTGATGATCTTCAACGCCCCATGTTTGCGCATCAGCCCCGGTGCAATCTGTGACGCGCCAATAAAGCCCATGGCATTGACGGTGAAGGCCAAAGAGAACTGCGCCGGTGTCAGGCCGAAGCTCTCGGTGTAGACAAAAGACGCCGAGGCGATAAAGACGAAAAATGCCGACATCGAAAAGGCGCCAATAAAGGTCAGGCCCAAAAACACCGGATCGTGAAACAGCGTCCGGGCCCCGCGCGCCATCGCGCTCAGACTGACCTTGACGCGCTTGTCTTTCGGCAAGGTTTCGGGCTGCAACAGGGCCGTGATGACAAAGGCCACGATCCCGGCCACCGCCATCGCCGCAAAGATGCCGCGCCACCCGGTCATGAGAATCAAGCCAGAGCCTGCCAGCGGCGCAAACATTGGCGAGACCGAAAACACCAACATCACCAAGGACATCAACCGGGTCGCTTCATAGCCGCGATATTGATCGCGAATGATCGCGCGGGTCACCACCATGAGCGAAGCCGCGCCCGCCCCCTGAATCATCCGGGCGGTGATCAGCGCAGTAATCGTCGGCGCAAGCGTGGCCGCAACAGACCCCGCAATGAACAAAGCCAAGCCGATATAGATCGGCACTTTGCGACCGGCCTGATCGGCCAAGGGGCCATAGATCAACTGCGACAGACCAAAGGCCATGAAATAAAGCGAAATCGTGCCCTGCGTCGTGCCGACACTGGCACGAAGATCCGCCGCAATCGCCGGAAGCGCGGGCAGAAACATGTCGATGGCAAAAGGCCCAACGGCAGAAAGAAGGCCCAAAACAAGGGCGCTTTTGAACAGCGGAGACATGGGGAGACCTTCATTCGGGAGGGCGAGGGTGCTGTGTGAGAGCGGTCGCGGGTCAAAATAGGAGAAACTGGCCTGAGCCACCTGTAAGTTTCGGGCGCTTTGCCCCTCTGGTCAATCTGCGAAACTGTCGGTAAGCCTGTTGAAAAATGTAGAATATGGGACCCGATCATGATGGACTTTGCAACCTTGATGCCCTTCGCGCTGTTGATCGCCGTCATTGGCGCGTTTGCCGGTATCCTGGCCGGGCTTTTGGGCGTCGGCGGCGGCATCGTCTTGGTCCCGGCGTTTTATTATGCCTTCGCGGGCCTCGGCTATGGCTCGCCACAGTTGATGCAAATCTGTCTGGCGACCTCATTGGCCACCATCATTGTCACCTCGATCCGCTCGGTGCTGTCGCATCACAAAAAGGGTGCGGTGGACTGGTCGATCCTGAAAAGTTTCGCCCCCGGCATCGCCATCGGCGCCGTGGTGGGCGTTTTGGTCGCCTCAAGCCTGCGCACCGTCACGCTTCAGATGATTTTTGGCGGTGTCGCCGTGTTCATCGGCCTCTATATGGCCTTTGGCAATGCCGCATGGCGGTTGGGCTCCGAGATGCCCAAAGGCCTCATGCGGGGGGTCATTTCGCCGCTGATCGGGTTCTTGTCGGTGCTGATGGGCATTGGCGGCGGGTCTTTTGGCGTGCCGACAATGACACTTTACGGTGTGCCGATCCACCGCGCAGTTGCCACCGCGGCGGGCTTTGGTGCGATCATTGCCATCCCGTCAGTCATCGGTTTTCTCTTTGTCGATATCCCGGCGGAGGTCACACCGCCTTTCACCATCGGGGCCGTAAACATTGCGGCCTTTCTTGTGGTGATCTCAATGACACTCATCACCGCGCCTTTGGGAGCGAAAATTGCCCATGCGATGGACCCCAAACCGCTCAAGCGGGTGTTTGGTGGTTTCCTGATCCTCGTTGCACTCAATATGCTGCGTAAGGCGATGATGGGGTGAGTATTTTCGCTGTCATGAAGCCCGTCTTCATTGCAGGCCAAATACTCTCCAAAAATCAGGTAATCTGACGTTTCAGTCGCGCGGCCCGGCCGCCACGGCGCGTGGTCGGGGCAGGGGTGCGGTTCGGCAAATCCGCCATGATCTCCTGCCGCGCCTCGGGCGTCAGCCGTGACCAATCGCCGATTTCCTCAATCGAGCGCGCGCAGCCGAGGCACAGCCGTGTCTCGGGATGGATTTGACAGACCTTGGTGCAAGGGCTCTCGATCTCGTCACGGCGCCAAATCTCGTCGCTCATCGCAGCCTCACATATGCCCGAGCCGGTCCAGCGCGCCCTGAAGGATCACGCCAGCGGCGACTTGGTCGATTTTTTCGGCCCGTTTGGCACGCGACATATCGGCTTCCAACATGGCGCGGTCTGCAGCCACGGATGAGAGGCGTTCGTCCCAAAAGGTGATCGGAATCTCGGTCAGCTGCGCCAGATTGCGGGCAAAGGCGCGGGTTTTTTGACAGCGCGGGCCTTCGGAGCCATCCATATTGCGCGGCAGGCCCAAAACGATGCCGCCGACTTCGCGTTCTTTGAACAGGGCCAAAAGCGCCTCGGCGTCCAGGGTGAATTTCTTGCGACGGATCGTGGTCGTTGGTGAGGCGACCGAGCGCAGCCGATCCGAGATCGCAACGCCGATGGTTTTGTCGCCAAAATCCAACCCCGCCAATGGGGCCATGACGGGCAGGGCGGTTTTAAACTCTGCCATATCATCGGTGATCAGCGCGCTCATTCGACAAATCCCGCGCGTTCGGCCCCGCCGCGCACCACGGCCAGTTTGGCCGGGTCGGCACCAAAGATCACCTGCGCCTCGCCCCAGATCGCTTTGGCTCGTTCCGTGTCGCCCAGCATCGCCAGCGAGGAAATCAGCCGCGCCCATTCTTCCGGCGTGCCGCCCTCATTGGCCAGACGGGCAGACAGGCCTTCGACCATGCCGCGGATCATCTCTTGGCGCTCTTGCGGCGTCATGTCGGCGGCGTTTTCCATGTCTTCTGCCGAGGGGCCTTTCAGACCATCGTTGGCGGGCGGCAGGGTGTAGCGGATGCCCGCAGCCTGAGCCACGGCTTCGATTTGCTCGCGAATGAGTGGCAGCCAAGGATCGGTCGGCTCAGAGCGGGTCAACAGCGGTTGCCAGAGGCGAAAGGTCATATCCGGGCGGTCGTTTTGGGCAAACATCAGACCGGAGAAAAACACGGCGATGCCATTGTTTGGATCGCGTTTGAGCGCGTTGGACAGGGCCGTTTCGGCCTCTGGCGAGACAAAGCCACCGGCCGCCAAGATCATCATATTGGCCATTTGCGCATAGTCTTCGGCGGTGGCCTCCGCGCCTTTGATGCGGATCACCTCGCTTTGCGCCAAATAAGCCTCGCGGAAATTGCCGATATTGGCCTCGTTGCGGGCCAACAACATGTGGCCTTCAAGCTCGTCCGGGCGCGATTGCAACGCCGCACGCAATTTGATCACAAGATCAACCAACTGCTGGTCTGCCTGTTGCGCCATCGGTGTGGCCGGGACTTTGGCTTCGGCTTCGTCCTGGCTCATCCGCGTGGCGCGGATTTCGTCGGCCAAGGCAATCCGGTGCGCAAGGGGCAGATCTTCGTATTTCGGTTGCCCGAGGTCGCCATAGAGCCAGACCCCGCCGCCCAAAAGGGCAACGGCCAAAGCGATGGCGCCCCAAAGCGTGCCTTTGGGCGCACCGGCTTTGCCGCCCTGATGCTCTTTATCGGCCTCAAGCATCCGGCGCGACACTTCGGTGCGGGCGCGTTTGGCATCATCAAGCGAGAGCACCCCGCGCGCCAGATCGCGTTCCACCTCTTTGAGCTGGTCGCGGTAGACTTTCATTTCGATCTCGGCGGTCGAGGTGCTTTGCGCCCCCATTCCACGGCCACGGCGCAGCACAAGAGCGATGGGAGCGATAGACAAAAGGGCTATGGCAGTGGCGATGATCCAAAAGGTCATGTCAGGGTCCATGTAAGGCAGATGTGATGCCCAGCTTTACCCGTCCGCTGCCTGTCGTGAAACCCCCAATGACGCAGGTGTGACCGGATGGCTCAGGGGATGTTCTGATCCTGCGGTGGCTGTGACGTAAGATACTGAATAGGTCGCGTCATCACGGGGACATAACAGAAAACCCAAATCCCCGAAATCCGACCTTCTATGCGCCTCTGATCATTGCTTCACAGCGGGTGTTCGCCGGTTTTGCAAATGAGTCTAAACATTCGCCCTTGACCCCGGACCGCTCCCGGCTCAGGTATATGTCCGACAGAAACGCACAACTTCTGAAATGGAGGCCCTACAATGGCATTCGAACTTCCCGATCTTCCTTACGCTCACGACGCTCTGGCCGATCTCGGCATGTCCAAAGAGACGCTTGAGTATCACCATGACATGCACCACAACGCCTATGTGACCACTGGCAACACGCTGGTTGCGGGCACCGAATGGGAAGGCAAATCTGTCGAAGAGATCATCAAAGGCACTTACGATGCCTCTGCTGTGGCCCAATCCGGCATCTTCAACAACGCCTCCCAGCACTGGAACCACAGCCAATTTTGGGACATGATGGGTCCGGGCGAGAAAAAAATGCCGGGCGAGCTTGAAAAAGCCCTGGTTGAGGCATTTGGCTCGGTTGACGAGTTCAAAAAACAATTCTCCGCCGCCGGCGCAGGTCAGTTTGGCTCCGGCTGGGCCTGGCTTGTCAAAGACACTGATGGTGCTCTCAAAGTCACCAAGACCGAAAACGGCGTGAACCCGCTTTGTTTCGGTCAAACCGCTTTGCTCGGCTGTGACGTGTGGGAGCATTCCTACTACATCGACTTTCGCAACAAACGCCCGGTCTACCTGTCGAACTTCCTCGACAAACTGGTCAACTGGGAAAACGTTGCCTCCCGGATGTGATCGGCGCATGTGATCTTTGCGTTCATCATGGATTTGAAAGGACGTCCCTCGGGGCGTCCTTTTGCGTTTGGCGGGTTTGCTTTGGGGCGGTGGACAGGTGCTGCGCAGTTTGTCACATAGGCTCAATATGACGAAGGAGCGCATGACATGACCCCATTGCCAAACGCATGGACCCTTGATCCCGACACGCTGGCCGAGGCCGTGGCGCTGCGCCATGAGTTGCATCGTTTCCCAGAGGTGTCTGGCACCGAATTTGAAACGGCCAAGCGGATCGCGGCGCGCATGGGGGCCTTCGGGGCCGAGGTGGTCGAGGGTTTGGGCGGCACCGGCGTGGCGGCGGTGTTTGGGCCGAAAGATTTGCAGGGCGGGACAACGCTGATGATCCGGGCTGAACTGGATGCTTTGCCAATCTTGGAGGCCGAAGGGCCGGAGTATCGCTCAGAGGTTGAGGGCGTCGGGCATCTGTGTGGTCATGACGGTCATATGGCGATCTTGTTTGCCGTGGCCTCGGCTCTGTCGCGCCACGCTCCGGAAACCCGCGTGGTGTTATTATTTCAACCCGCCGAGGAAACCGGGGCGGGGGCGCGGGCGGTTTTGGACGATCCCAAATTTGCCGCCTTGCAGCCTGATATGACAATTGCTCTGCACAATCTGCCAAAGCTGCCTTTGGGCGCTGTCGCATTGCAAGAGGGCCCGGTGGCCTGTGCCTCCAAAGGGCTGCATGTCGCTTTCACGGGCCAAACCTCCCACGCGGCCCGACCCGAGAATGGCCGCTCTCCGGGGCTGGCTTTGGCGCGGCTGATCCCGGCGCTTGCGGCCCTGTCGCGCGATGTGCCGACAGAAGACCCGCGCTTTCGCCTCGCCACCGTGACCCATGCCCGGCTTGGCGTGCCGTCTTTTGGCATCAGCCCCGGCGAGGCAGAATTACAGGTCACGCTGCGCACATTGCTTAATGCGGAAATGGAGACCCTTGAGGCCGAAGCGCGGGCCTTGATTGAGGCGGAAGGCGCAGAGTTCGCCCCGGTGATCACCGTGCATGACCCGTTCAGCCATTCGGTCAACGCGCCCGCCGCCACAGCGCTTTTAGAGAGTGCCACGCAGGGTCTGCCGCGCGTCAAAGGCGCGATCCCGATGCGCCCGTCCGAGGATTTTGGCCTCTTTGGCACCCAAATCCCCGCCGCCATGCTGTTTTTAGGCTCAGGCGTCGATCAACCGGAATTGCACAACCCGGATTTCGATTTCCCCGATGCTCTGATCCCGATCGGGGCAGAGATTTTCCTCCGTGCGATCCAAGCGTTTTCTGTTCCGCTCTAAATCCTAGCCCCTGTGCGGATTTAGAGCGTTGCCATCGCGCAAAATCCACGCTTTTTGAGGCCCATGACCGACACTCAAAAAGGCCTCGTTGCCCTGATCCTCGCACAGACCCTTTGGGGCCTGTCGCCCCTCTATTACAAAGCGGTGGCGGATGTGCCAGCCTTTGAAGTGCTGGCGCATCGCACGCTTTGGACCTGTGTGTTGTTTGGCGGTTATTTGGCCTATCAGGGCCGTTTGCACGACCTGCTGACCCTGATGCGGGGGCCAAAGCTGCGCTATGTGATCCCGGCCTCGCTTTTGATCTCGGTGAACTGGGGTCTGTTCATCTATGCGATCCAATCCGGGCAGGCGCTTGAGGCCTCGTTTGGCTATTACGTCTTTCCGCTGGTCGCCACGTTGATCGGCATGCTGGCCTTTCGCGAGCGGCTGCGCGGGTTACAAGTTCCGGCTATTCTTTTGGCGGCGCTGGCCGTGCTTGTCTTGGGGATCGGGCTTGGGGCTTTGCCGTGGTTGGCGCTGTCCTTGGCGATCACCTTTGCCAGCTACGGCGCGATCAAGAAATCCCTCGACGCCGGGCCGATCCTGTCGGTGACAGGCGAGGTGGTGCTTTTGGTGCCCATCGCCTTGGCTTATTTGATCGGGGCGGAACTGTTCGGCTGGGGCGGCAGTGTGGCGCAACCGGCGGGGGCGTTTGGCCATTCCCTGTCTGGCAGTCTCCTGTTGATCGCGGCCGGGTTGGCCACCGGCGTGCCCTTGATCTTTTTCGCCACAGCCGCGCGGCGTTTGCCGATGACGGTGGTCGGCATGGGGCAATATTGGAACTCCACGATCCAATTCGGACTGGCCGTTTTGATCTTTGGCGAACCCTTCACCCACTGGCACGCCATCGCCATGCCGCTGATCTGGAGCGCTCTGGCGCTCTATTCGGTGCAAGCGATCCGGGCGGAGTCTGCAGCGCGAAAGCTGCGGCGGGCAGGGTGAGGGGGACGCACTGGCTTTGGCCGATGCGCGGGTTGTTTACTGAACGATGATCTCGGACAGAAGCGCCCGTTCCATGCGCTGGAAAAAGGCGGACAGCTCTTGGTCCATCCCCGCCCAATCCATCTGAGCCGCGTCAAGAGCCGGGGCAGGGTGACCCGCTGCCGCCACCACATCCAGACGATAGCGTGTGGGCGGGTGGGTGCTGTCGATCCGGTGTAGCAACATCATGGCCTCCGCATTGAGGGCATTGGCTTTTTCAGAGATGGGGGCCGCTATGGCGCGGGCCATTTTGTCAAAGACCGCGATGTGTTTTGAGCCATCAAAATAGGTCTGCGTGAGCGCCTCTTCGGCCAAGGGCGAGAGAATGAGCTTTCGCAACAATTCGGTTTTGGCCGCTGTCCCTGCCACCGATGCGGCCGCAAGATCGGCCAAATATTCGGCCCTTTGACTGTCGGCAAACATCAGGGTTTCAAACCCGCGCGACAGGGCCGCAATCGCAGTGCCACACAGAAAGCCAAACACCTGATCGATCAGACCACGGTCTTCAAAATAGAAACGGCTGTTGGTTGCCCCATCTATGAGCATGGGCGGGTGAGAGAGATCCTGCCAGCGCGCCAACGTGCCAAGGGCGGCATAGCTCAGCCGCCCCCGCGCCGGATCATGGTTGATCAAATGCCCGATTTCATGGGCAAGCAGAGCCACGCGTTCAGCGGGCTCAAGCGCCAGCCAAAGCGGCGCGCCGAGGCCCAAGATCCGCTCCGTCTTGCTATATTCGGCCATATAGGCGTTCACTTCAGCAAGGACATGAACGCCGTCGATCCTGGGCGCATTCATCTGTGCACAGATGTCATCAAGCACACCGAACACCTTTGGCGCATCGGGGCGTCGCAGTGTGGCTTTCGTGTTTTTATGCTTTGGCGTGCGCAAATAGTATCCGACAGCCACAAACAGGACGCCCGCGCCAATCGCCACGACACTCTCGTGGTGAACCACGATAAGCACGAGGCCCAAAGCGGCCACGCAAAAGGGGGTGCTGACAATCAACAGCGACAGAAGCATCACAGTCCACCGAAGTTTGCCGGGGCCCATGGGGCGGCCTATGCTGCGGCCCGTGCTGCGATCCTGTGAGACGTCTTTTAAAACGGCGTCCCGAATGGCTTGGCCAAAGCGATGGTTCAATTGGTCACGATAGGTCACGGAAATGCTCAGGTTACCCCGCCTCACTCGGAAATGCGATCTGCTACGGCATCTATTTGATTTGAAGTGGGTTTGTCATTGGAAAATGAGGCGGCCAAATGTTCAAGCCTGCTGCGCGCCGCAGTCATTTTCCTCCTCACCCCACGCATCACGAGCGAAAAAATCGCAGCAGGCTGATGCCCGCATCCGTGAAATCCGCGAGGCGCGCCAGAATGTGTTCCGGTGCGAGGCCGGATGTTTGCCCCTCCGCCATAGAAATTCTTTCAACAAGCCGTATCAGGCGGCGTCGGTGAATGCCAAGCCGCGCTTGGATTGGGTCGGCGATGCACCCGGCGAAGGTGGTCACGAGAGAGGCGGTCATGGCCAATGCCACCCCCGTCAGCACGACGAACCAAATCGGCAAGCTCAGGGGGAAGACCCCGTACCAAAGGCTTCCCAATCCTGATCCAAGTGGGAAATGCGCGACGGCTGAGGCATGCGCGACATATTCCGACACTTTCGGGGTCAGCGAGGTCACACCCGGCGTGGCCGTCCCGAAGAGCAACAGCCCGGCCAAGAGGACAAACAACGATGTTGTGATCTCGGCAACGGCAGAGCGGACGCCGGTATAATCGGTGATCAATGCGCGGCTGTGTGGCGTCAGAGTGGCGCCCTCAAGCAGGTCGGTGGCGATGTCCGCCTCGATCACGCGTGCCACAGAGGTTTTGAGGAAAATCTGCCGCGCCTTCAGCCAAGCCTCCAAACGGCTAAACCCCGCCAGACGTGAGGCGACCGCCGCCAATCCGACCAACAAGAACACCGGCGCAAGGGCCACGTTGATGGGCGCACGCAACAGATCCCACCCGAATGCGACGCGATGTAGCCGGAGGGTCGCGGCCAAGTGGAAGTGGCTGCGCACAAAGGCATCGACCCTCTCCTGTATGGCCTGCGCGGTGTTTTCTATCGGCTGTTGCATCGGGGCCATTCGTTTTGGCGTGTCATCACAGTATCTCCCAGATCGCGCGGGACTGAAAGGGGGAGCAACTGGCAAGGCCGACACCTTTGCGTGTGTGCCGATGACCTGTGTGCAGTGCGCGACCACCGACGTAGGGGCCTTTGGACGCCGCGCACCGAAGGTGCTTTTGTCGCGTTGCTCACGTCCTGCAAGCGCTTTGATCTGAGGCTGCTGTTAGAGCCGCGGTCCGGCCTGCGCAATCCGCTTGGTCTGGGCCTTGCTCCGCGTGGCCCGCCTTATCCCCGAACCGCCCTCAATGCCGCAACCAACTCTTCCACCGTTTCGACCGTTTCAAAATAGCTTGATGTCGACATCGGTGCGAAGCCTTCGGAAATGATGTGCTCAATCAGGCCTTCGAGCGGTTTCCAATAGCCGTCGGTGGACAAAAGAAAGATCGGTTTGTCATGCAGGCCGATTTGTTTCCAGGTCAGCACTTCGAAAAACTCGTCCAAAGAGCCCGCGCCGCCGGGCAGGACGACGATGGCATCCGAGTTCATGAACATGACCTTTTTGCGCTCATGCATGTTTTCGGTGATCACGAAGGTGGTCAAATCGCGTTTGCCGACCTCTTTGGGCAAAAGATGCGTCGGGATCACGCCAAAGGTCAAAGCCCCCGCACTCTGCGCCGCGCGCGCCACGGCCCCCATCAATCCGACATCGCCCGCACCATAAACCAAACGCCAGCCTTCATCGGCCAAAGCGCGGCCAAAGGCGGTGGCGGCGGCTTCATAGTTGGGCGCGCCGCCCGCGCGCGAGCCGCAATAGACACAGACGGAAAAGAGCGAGGTTGTTGAAGAGGCGGCGGTTGTCATGACGCGTACTTTCTAAAGCGTTTCCAGGAACATCTGAGGCAGGTTTGACTGGAAACGCTGTGGGACATGTCAGCCTCGTCAGGGGGGCGCCGAAAGCCAGTGCGGACGGGCTTTGCTTGAAACGCTTTGAAAAAGGAAGTCTTTGACCCTTGTTAGCCCCCTTGCTAGGCTGTCTCAACCCTTGTCAAAAGCAATGTGGTGGTGCTTTGGTCGCGCGGTCATACTGACCGGGCCAAACTCTGCTTGGCGTGTTGGGCGTGGGATATGGGGATGAAGGACACAATGGGCAAAACGCAGGGATGGATGATGCCCGTCGCCGCAGTGGTGGCGATCGGGTTGGTGGCAGGGATCGGGTACACATTATATGTGGCCTATCCCGGCGGCGGTGCGCCGGGCGCGCCAGCGGCGTTGACCTCTGAGATCGGGATCTCTGACGGTGGGACAGGGAGGGAGGCGGCGGACACGGTCGCGCCCGAAAGCCCCGAAAGCCAAGCGCCAACGGACCAAGAGATCGCGCCCGCAGGCATGGTACAGAGCTATCCGGCCTTCGATCTTGTGCGCATTCCTCCCGATGGCTTGGCCACGGTGGCCGGACGCGCCGAGGCGGGGGCTGAGGTGGCAATCTTGGTCGATGGTCAAGAGGTGGCGCGCACATCGGCCAACGGCCGCGGCGAATTTGTCGCCTTGTTCGATCTCGCCGGGAGCGATAGCCCGCGCGAAATGCGCCTGCGCAGCGGGGCGAATGCGGACACACCAGACGGCAGCGAAAACGTGTTGGACAGCGCCGAAAGTGTGATCATTGCACCCTTTGCTGCGGTGCCGGACCTTGATGTCAGCACCGAGAGTGCCGCTGTGGCGGTGGATGGCGTCCCGGCGGAAACGGGCGCGGCACAAAGCGAACCGGGGGATGCGGCCGCAGCCTCCGCCACGGGAGGTGCCGTGGCAACGTCGATTTTGCGGACCGCCGAGGCTGGGGCGACTGGTGAGACTGCTGAACCGGGGGAACAGTCACAGACCGATCCCACACCAGAAAACACGGCAGAAAGCACAGCAGAAAACGCAAGTGTCCCACCAGTTGCCCCCACAGTGATGATCGCGACCGATGAGGGCGTCAAAGTGTTGCAACAGCCGGGCACTGAGGCGGGAGACTTGCGCATTGATGCGGTGACTTACGATCCCGAGGGGCGGGTGTTTGTGTCTGGGCGTGGCGCGCCGGGGCAGAGTGTGCGGCTCTATCTCATGGAGGCGCTCAAGGCCGAGGCTTCGATTGGCGCGGATGGGCAATGGCGGCAGGAACTGAGCCATGTGGCTCCGGGGCGCTACAGGTTGCGCGCCGATCAGGTGGACGCGACAGGGCAGGTCACACAGCGCGCCGAAATCCCGTTCCATCGTGAAGATGTGGCGGTTTTGGCGGGGACGTCCGCGGGGGATGCGGCGGTACCGATTGGGCAGACGAGCGCGCCCCTTGAAGCCCCGCTCTCCAAACCGACCCCAGCCGCAGCTCCAACCCCGGCCCCAACTCCGGCCCCGGCCCCGGCCAAACGCATCATGTCTGTGACCGTTCAGCCCGGCAATACGCTTTGGGGGATTGCCTCGGCAACCTATGGCGATGGGGTGATGTATGTGCGGGTGTTTGATGCCAACAAAAGCCAAATTCGCGATGCTGATTTGATCTATCCGGGGCAGATTTTCGTTTTACCTGAGTGATCCGATCAGGTGTGAGACCGAAGGCACAGCAGGCTGTGCGGCATCGGGGCTTGTGCCCGGCGGTGGTCTGCGCGATTGTGTCGCTCGCTTTGAAACATGCCACCGAAAGGCAGCCCATATGCGCGGCAACCGCCCGATGACCACCACCGAAGGCCCGAAAAATGGATGGGCGGTGATCCGTGCCGTGATCCCGTATTTTTGGCCCAACGCAGGTCCAAAAGCCGAAGTCCGTGCCACCAAAATCCGGGTGATCATCGCCTTGGTGTTTTTGATGGCGGCGAAAGTTGTCACCGTTGGCACGCCTGTGTTGTACAAAGCCGCCGTCGATGCTTTGGCCGGGGACGCCAAATCGGCGGCCTGGATGTTGGGCATGGGGGCGGTTGGGTTGACCGTCGCCTATGGCATGGCGCGGCTGATGTCGAACGGGTTCAACCAGTTGCGCGATGTGGTCTTTGCTCCGGTGGCGCAATCGGCGCTGCGCAAATTGGCGCTTGAGACCTTCAATCACATTCACGCCCTCTCCATGCGCTATCACATTGCCCGCAAAACCGGGGGGCTTAGCCGGATTATTGAGCGTGGCACCAAAGGCGTGGCGTTTTTGCTGCGCTTTCTGGTGTTCAGTATCGGGCCTTTGGCGATTGAACTTGCTATGATTTTGGTGGTCGTCTCCTTTGCCTTTGGTGCCTCCTATATGGCCGTTTTGGCCGGGACGATCCTCGCCTATGTGGTCTTTACCTTTAAGGTCACGGAATGGCGGGTGAAGCTGCGCAAGGAGATGAACGACCAGGATACCGACGCCAATCAAAAGGCGATCGACAGTCTTTTGAACTTTGAAACGGTGAAATATTTCGGCGCCGAACAACGCGAAGCGGCGCGCTATGACAAAGCCATGGAAGCCTATGAAACGGCGGCGGTCAAAACCGCCTATTCGCTGGGGTTTCTCAACTTTGGCCAAAGCTTTTTGATCACAGCGGGGCTTGTGATCGTGATGGTCATGGCCGCGCTTGGGGTTGAAAACGGCACGATGACCGTGGGCGATTTTGTCATGGTCAACGCCTATATGGTGCAGATCACCATGCCGCTGAATTTCCTTGGGACGGTGTACCGTGAAATCCGTCAGGGGCTGGTCGATATGGAGGCGATGTTTGATCTGTTGCATCAACCCGCAGAAATCCTTGACGCGCCCAATGCGCCCGAGCTTCAGGTGGCGGGCGGGGCCGTGGTACTCAAAGAAGTTGAATTTCATTATGACCCGGCCCGTCCGATCCTCAAAGGCGTGGATATTGTCGTGCCCGCCGGGCGCTCTTTGGCCATCGTTGGCCCGTCCGGGTCGGGCAA
>NZ_PYIB01000060.1:0-82148 GCF_009129705.1 Roseobacter sp. TSBP12 | reverse complement strand
GAATGAATCGCCCGGTCGGGGTTGAGGCTGCACTGAGACTCTGCGCGGCAGCTTCGGCCTTGGAGCGCCCCAAATCAGACATCCGAAACAGGGTCTGACGGTGCAGGTTGCTTTCCTCCACATGATCGGGGATCGACGATGTCGATCCGCCCGACGCCCGCCCCGGCCAAAAGCGGCAAAACGGTGGAGCCAAGCCCGCCCGCCCCCACCACCAAAACCCGCGCAGCGGCCAACCGGGCTTGCCCGACCGCGCCGATTTCGGGCAGGATTTCCTGCCGTGCATAGCGGTTCATCGCCAAGCCTCCGTGGCCCTGATCCAGTCGCAACAGCGCGTTTCGGGATCAGCCGCCTGTGCGATATCCGTCACCACCGCGGCACTGTCCGCCCCGGCGGCAAACAGCCCCGGCAATCGTTCGGTCGTTAGCCCGCCGATCCCGACCAGCGGCACGTCACCCGCCGCGCGTTTCCACTTGGTCACACGTTCCAGCCCTTGCGGACCCCATGGCATCTTTTTGAGGAGCGTCGGATAGACCGGGCCAAGCGCGACATAGGCCGGATCACACGACAGGGCGCGCTCCAGTTCCGCCTCATCATGGGTGGACAGGCCAACGGCGATGCCCGCACGACGCAGGGCTGCAAAATCCGCGCTGTCCATGTCCTCTTGGCCCAGATGGACAAAGGAACAATTGAGATCAAGCGCCGCTTGCCAGTGATCGTTGACCACAAGCTGGGCGCGATGCACGGCGCAAAAGTCGCGGGCACGGCGGATTTGACGATGGATTTCTGCCTCCGCCTGGTCTTTGATCCTGAGCTGGACAAGGCGAACCCCATGGGGGACGAGCAATTCGATCTGACTGACATGGCCGACGATTAGGTAAAACGGATCAAGTTTCATGCCAACAACTCCGCCATGCCAAACACCGGCGTGGACGCATGGGCCATGTCGCGCGCGGGCATCAAACCCGCCTCTCGCGCCAAACGTCCCGCCGTGATTGCATCCGAAAAGGCCCGCGCCATCGCCACCGGGTCAAGCGCCTTGGCCACGGCGGTGTTCAACAGCACCGCGTCAAAGCCCATTTCCATCGCCTGCATGGCCTGAGACGGCGCGCCGATCCCGGCGTCGATCACCAAAGGCACCTGTGGAAAATGCGCCCGCATGGCACGCAGCCCACCGATGTTGCGCAGCCCCTGCCCTGACCCAATCGGCGCACCCCATGGCATCAACACGCGACACCCGGCCTCGATCAGCTTCTCCCCCACGATCAGATCTTCGGTCGTGTAGGGAAAAACATCGAACCCATCCGCACATAAAATGCGTGCGGCCTCAACCAAAGCAAAGGGATCGGGCTGCAACGTGTCGGCATGGCCGATCACTTCGAGCTTGATCCAAGGCGTGCCAAACAGCTCGCGCGCCATATGGGCGGTGGTCACGGCCTCGCGGACCGTATGGCACCCTGCGGTGTTGGGCAAAATCCGGCAACCGCTGTCCTGAAGAATATCACGGAATCCGCTGCCCCCCGGCCCTTCGCGGCGCAACGAGACGGTGATGACCTCCGCGTCAGAGGCCGAAATGGCCGCACGCAGCACCTCGGGCGAGGGGTATTGTGCGGTGCCGAGCATCAAACGGGTGTTGAGGTCTATGCCATAAAACATTCTATCCTCCCTGCATCGGCGCGAGGAGTTCAACCTTTGCGCCTGGGGTGAGCGGGGTCGATGCCCGCGCCGCGCAGGGCACGAACTGCCCATTGAGCGCGGTGGCGACTGCGGCCGCCTCAATACCGGTTTCGACAATCAAATCGGCCAGTGTCGGCGCAGCCGTTTCATGGGATGCACCATTCAAGTCAATGCGCATGGGCAGGCTCCTTTGCCAAAACGGAGACAAGATCAAGGGCGAGTGCCGGGGCCATCAAAAACCCGTGGCGGTACATGCCATTGACGTGGATCACATCACCGACATGCCGGATGGCAGGCAGATTGTTTGGAAAGGACGGCCGCAGCCCCGCCGCCGTTGTGATCACCTCGCCCTCGGCAAAGCGGGGTGAACGGTATAGGCCGCCGACAGCAATTCCATCACAGCCCGCGCCGTGATACCGCCCGCATCATCGCTTTCGACCATCGTCGCCCCGACCATGTACCGCCCCGCGCCGCGTGGCACGATATAGACCGGAAAGCGCGGATGCAGCAGGCGGATCGACCGGGTGAGTGTCACATCGGGGGCGTGCAGTTCCAACATCTCGCCACGCACCGCGCGCAGATCGGACAGAGCCGCGCGGGCCGCAATCCCTGTGCAATCCACCACGCGCCCGCGCGCGGGACCGTCGCGAAACGCCACCCCCGCCGCCAAAAGCCGCATGCGCAAGGCCGTGAGCGCAGCACGGGGGTCGAGATGCGCCTCGGCTGCAAAGAAAAGCCCGCGCGCAAATCGTCCAGATATTGCGGGTTCCAATGCATCGGGCGTCACCCAGCCATGCCCGCGTGTTGCACGCGCAAAGCGATCCAATTCCCCCGCATCACGCGGAGCGGCGAGCACAAGCGTCCCGCGCCGCGTCACATCAGGGACATGGGCCGCCCACCAATCCACCGCCGATTGTCCGCGCGCGACGATCACCTCGGGCGCGCTTTCGCCCTCGCAATAGGGCGCAAGCATCCCCCCCGCCAGCCAGGAGGCGGGGGGCGGGCTGTGTTCGGGCGCGATCACTTCGATTTCATGCCCCGCCTCATGCAGCGCGGTGGCAACGCACAACCCCACCACGCCTGATCCCAGAACTGAAATCATTCCGCCGGTTCCTTCGCGCTGTCGTCTGTCGGCAGGTAAAGTTCGCCACCCTCGCGGAATTTTGCGGCCATAGCCGCCATGCCATCCTGCTTTTCGGCCTCGGCGCGAATGTCATGGGAAATCCGCATCGAACAGAATTTCGGCCCACACATGGAACAGAAATGCGCCACTTTATGCGCCTCTTTTGGCATGGTTTCGTCATGCATCTCGCGCGCCGTGTCGGGATCAAGGCCAAGGTTGAACTGATCTTCCCAGCGAAATTCGAACCGCGCCCGAGACAGCGCGTCGTCACGCAATTGCGCGCCCGGATGCCCCTTGGCCAGATCGGCGGCATGGGCGGCGAGTTTGTAGGTGATGACCCCGGTTTTGACATCGTCTCGGTCCGGCAGGCCAAGGTGTTCCTTGGGCGTCACATAGCATAGCATCGCCGTGCCGAACCAGCCGATCATCGCCGCACCGATGGCGGAGGTGATATGATCATAGCCCGGCGCGATGTCGGTCGTCAGTGGCCCGAGCGTGTAAAACGGCGCTTCGTGGCAATGTTTGAGCTGTTCGTCCATATTGGCTTTGATCTTGTGCATCGGCACATGGCCAGGCCCTTCGATCATCACCTGACAATCCTTGGCCCAAGCGATTTTCGTCAGCTCGCCAAGCGTGCGCAATTCGGCAAATTGTGCCTCGTCATTGGCATCGGCAATGGAGCCGGGGCGCAAACCATCGCCCAAAGAGAATGACACGTCATAGCGGCGGCAGATGTCGCAAATCTCGTCGAAATGCTCGTAGAGGAAACTTTCGCGGTGATGATGCATGCACCATTTCGCCATGATCGACCCACCACGCGACACAATCCCGGTCACCCGCTTGGCGGTCATCGGGATCATGTGCAGTCGGACGCCTGCATGGATGGTGAAATAATCGACGCCCTGTTCGGCCTGTTCAATGAGCGTGTCGCGGAACACCTCCCATGTCAGGTCCTCAGCAATGCCGTTGACCTTTTCCAACGCCTGATAGAGCGGCACAGTGCCGATGGGCACCGGCGCATTGCGGATGATCCAGTCACGAATGTTGTGAATGTTGCGCCCGGTGGAGAGATCCATCACCGTATCCGCGCCCCACCGGATCGCCCAAACCATTTTCTCTACCTCTTCCTCCATCGAGGAAGTGACGGCGGAATTGCCGATATTGGCGTTGATCTTGACCTTGAAATTGCGGCCGATGATCATCGGTTCCAATTCGCGGTGGTTGATGTTGGCGGGAATGATCGCGCGGCCTTCGGCGATTTCCTGGCGGACAAATTCCGGCGTGACGAGGTCAGGCAGTTCCGCCCCCATCGGATCGCCATCGCGGGTATAGGCCGCCATCCGGCCTTCATTTTCACGAATGGCGACGAATTCCATTTCCGGCGTGATCACCCCGGCTTTGGCATAGGCAAGCTGCGTCACGGCCCGGTTGCCAACAGCGCGCAGCGGATCGCGCTGTTTCGGGAAAGCGGGCGTCAATCGCGCGCCGGTCGCAAAGCCGTTGTCGGCATCTGTGATCACCCGCCCCTCATATTGTTCGATGTCGCCGCGCGCCTGAAGCCAGCCACCGCGCACATCGGCCAACCCTTCGGAAATCTCGATCTGCGCTGCGGGGTCAGTATAGGGGCCGGAGCTGTCATAGACTCGCAATGGCGCCTCGCCCGTCACCGAAATCTCGCGCAGGGGCACGCGCAGCTCATGGGTCTGGCCATGAACATAGATTTTTTGTGAGGCAGGCAAAGCGCCTGTGGTGATTGTTGGGATCGTGTCTTTCATTTCGGTCTCCTCATAACGATGAGACCCAAGTGAAACGGGTAGCAGACATGGACCACCGCCCATGCGCCAAACGCAAATGGGCCAAGCGGCCCGAAAGGACCGCCCTCGTGACAGAGGTGTACGGAATTGCCCTTCGGTCTTCCTACGCCAGCATCAACTGGGTCAGGTTCTAAGGGTCGCGTCACCTCGGGCGGGGTTTCCGCCGTCAATCAGCCTCTCAGTCCCTTGGGCGGGACTCCCCTGACGTAGTGGTATTAACGAAATGCCGTGGCGTCCTGTCAACCGATAAGTTACGGCGAAGGCGTAGACCGGCTTGCACACGCGCCTGTCACCCGCTGATGCGGGCAACAGATTTTCTGGGCTATCTCATTGAATATACGACTGATCCAACAACGAAAAGCCGGGGTTCGCAAGCGGGTGCGTCCTCATTTGGAGTGACTGCTTTGCATGTTGCAAAACTCTTAGGCGTCGGAAGAGAGCGCCTTGCGAATATGGTACTGCTTCATCTTGCGATAAAGCGTCGGGCGAGAAATCCCCAGAACCGCCGCAACCCGCGTCAGGTTGCCATTCTCCGAAATCATCGTCTGGCGGATGGCCGAGGCCTCAATGCTTTCGAGATCGCCGGAATGGCCTTTGAGAATGTTTGGTAGTGGATCTTCTTCGCAACTGGCGAAATCGTCCTGCAATTCGGGCGGTAAGTCCCTCAGGCGCACAAGATCATCTGTCTTGATCAGGTAAACACGCTGCACCACGTTGCGCAATTCACGCACATTGCCCGGCCATTGATAGGCCATAAGCCGTTTGATCACCTCGTCGGAGAAGGTCATCGGCGGGCGTCCGGTTTCCTTGGCATAGCTTTGCGAAAAATGAGCGACCAGTTCAAGCACGTCATTCGCACGATCCCGCAGGGGCGGGACTTCGATGGTCACCACGCCCACGCGATAAAACAGGTCACGCCGGAAATTGCCTTTTTCGATCTCTTGCCGCAGGTCGCGGTTCGTCATCGCCACCAGCCGGACGTCAACCGGACGGCGTTGACTGCCGCCGACTCGATAGATCGCACGTTGTTCAAGCGCCCGCAGCAGATAGGGTTGCAATTCGATCGGCATGTCCCCGATTTCATCAAGACACAGCACGCCGCCATCGGCCAATTCAAACTTGCCCGCGCGTCCGCCACGCACCGCCCCGGTGAAGGCCCCGTCCTCATAGCCAAAGAGTTCGGCCCCGATCAGTTCGCCGGAAATCGCCGCGCAGTTCACCGGTACATAGGGGGCTTTTTCACGCGGCAAGCGGCTATGGATCAACCGCGCGAACAGCTCTTTGCCGACGCCGGTTTCCCCATGGATCAGCACGGAAACATTGGCTTGCGCCACTCGCTCGGCCAATTCGATCGCATCGACCATCTTGGGCGAACTGCCGATAATCTGGATCTCAGCCTCGTTCACATTGCTGCGCGGTTTGATCGTACACGACGCAGGTATACGGGTCGAATTGTTCTTATTTTTCAAAAACAACGCCGCACCACGATAGACGCCTTCCAGCTTCAGCCGCTCGACACCGTCCGTCTCAAGGCTCAGGGGCAGCAGGTTCGTGATCTCTCTGTCTGAGAGTTCCAACAGCTTTGGCAAAAGCTTGTGACCGACTTCTAACTCCTTGGACCGCAACAAGGTTTTTTCATCCACCCCACGCCGAAACAGAACGTGACCGTTCTTATCCAACAGGATCACACCGCGATCCACCCGACTGTATTCGGACATCATGAAGGCTTCGAGCAACATGGCGCGCTCTTCTTGCTGCTGCTCCGCGAGGGCAATCTCAATTTCACGCGCCGAGGCCAACACCAGAGCAATATTGTGTTGGCGGAAAATCTGGGGCGGGCCAGACAAATCAACGACCCCGATAATCTCTTGGGTAAACGGATCGCGGATTGGGGCCCCCGCACAGGTCCAGGCCTGCACACCTTCTACGAAATGCTCGGCAGCATGCACATAGGCGGGCTTTCCCGTCTTCAGCGCGGTGCCGATCCCGTTGGTCCCGATGGTTTGTTCATTCCAATCCCCGCCGATCTCAAGATGGATGCCCTGACCCTCGTCCAGGATCAACTCGTCCCCAATGGCGTCGATGATGACGCCCTGATCATCCGCGAGGATCAGGATCGTCTTGGCTTCTTTCAGATAGGGTTCGAGACGCTTAAAGGCGGCTGATGCCGCCTTGCGCAAAGCGGCGTTGCGCTCCTGACGCAGGAACACCCCGTTCTCGTCAATGATCTTGCGCGACGCCTGCCCACCGGCATTGACCCCGAGTTCCCGGCTGCGTCGCCACGAGGCAAGGATTTCCTCGCGCACAGTGTCAGGTCGGGTCTCAGTATTTTGACCAGAGGACACAAAGCGTTCCCACGCCTCGCGGGTATGCTGTTCCGAATAATCGGAACCGCATATCAGCCCCGCAGCCTTGTCATTTTGCATGTTGTAATAACTTGAACGGGTCATGATGAGGGGACACGCCTTCCTTTCTCATAGCTGATGATTCAAAAAGCGCCGTTTTCCTCATGTGCTTTTCAGGTCCAACACAATCTCAAGCTCATTCGCCAGATCTTTCTCGGTAAAGTCACGCGTGATCTCAACGCCTTCCAAATGTTTCAGCAGGGCGTAAAGATCGTCATCCAACGGGGAGAGGAATCCATTTTCCTTGGTCGCAAGAACCAGTTTTTTAGACATGAAATTGCCACGAATTTCGCCCAGCATCTGAATCTGCAACCCGCTGGATTTGTCCGCCAACACAACGCGGTTGTTCAGGCTGACTTTTACGTAGGGGTCGGCAACATCATTGCGCACAGAGGCTTTGAGATCATAGATCATCAGCCCGTCGAGCTTGGGCGGCTCCCGCCGTTTCGCCTCTTGCTGGCGCATACGGGTGTAGCCACCGCCGCTGAGCTGGTCTGCGAGTTTGCGGATCACGGGCATATTTTCAGAGATCAGGCGTTTCGCCTTCACATCTTCCGCGCGTGGACCTTCCCTCTTCGAGAAAATATCCAATTTCAGTTCCTCCCTGATTAAAAGATTAGCAGCAGTTGTCTCGTCTCTCCAAGAGAAAAGACCGGCCTCGTCCAGCGGAACACATCATCGGTTTCGTGGTAAAAACGGCTGAAACCCGTCGAATTTTGGAAAAAGACGCCACGGATCAGATGGATGCAGTCTTCTGCAAAACACGTCATTTCCCGGCTTTCAGAGCATGAGTGTGCAAAAACTGAACAACGTTTTCTCCGCAGATACGGACGAGAACACGGGGTGGCCTGTGCCAAAGGCGCATTTCCGACGCAGGAAAGGCCAAGACCGAGGTCTGCCAAAGGCCGAAATCCGGCCTTTGGCATTCTTATTCAACTCCGATCAACGCAGATCGAAACGGTCCGCATCCATCACTTTGACCCATGCCGCAACGAAGTCTTTCACAAAGCCTTGCGCATTTGCGCGGCTGCCATAGACCTCGGACAAAGCCCGCAATTGCGAATTCGATCCGAACGCCAGATCAACGCGCGTCGCGCTCCATTTCTTCGCCCCCGACGCCCGGTCACGCCCTTCGAAAAGCGTTTCGGAGTCATCGACCGGCACCCATTCGGTGTCCATGTCCAAAATGTTGACGAAGAAATCGTTGCTGAGCGTGCCGGGGCGTTTGGTCAAAACGCCGTGCTCCGATCCACCTTGATTGGCTGCCAGTGCCCGCATCCCGCCAACCAAGACGGTCATTTCCGGCGCGCTAAGGGTCAAAAGCTGTGCCTTATCCACCAAAAGTGCTTCGGCCGGATAGGTATAGGCGGCTTTCTCGTAGTTGCGGAATCCATCTGCGACAGGTTCCATCGGCGCAAAGGAGTCTGCATCCGTTTGTTCAGCCGAGGCATCCGTGCGACCCGGCGTAAAGGGCACCGCAATGACCGTCCCGCCGTCTTTGGCCGCCTTTTCAATGGCCGCATTGCCGCCCAACACGATCAAATCCGCCAAGGAGACTTTTTTCCCGTCGCTTTGCTGACCGTTAAAGGCGGTTTGGATCGCGCTCAACCTGTCCAGCACCTTGGCCAGACGGGCGGGATCATTCGCCTCCCAATCCTTTTGCGGAGCCAGTCGGACACGCGCCCCGTTGGCACCGCCGCGTTTATCAGAGCCACGGAATGTCGAGGCCGAGGCCCAGGCAACAAAGACCAGATCCGACACCGAAACACCCGAGGACAGGATTTCCGCCTTGAGGGCGGCGGCATCTGCATCCGTGATCAGGGGATGATCTGCCGTCGGGATCGGGTCTTGCCAGATCAAATCTTCGGCGGGAACCTCGTCCCCAAGGTAGAGTGCTTTCGGTCCCATGTCGCGGTGGGTCAGTTTGAACCAGGCGCGCGCAAAGGCTTCGGCGAAGGCTTCGGGGTCCTCATGGAACCGTTTCGAGATCGGCCCATAAATCGGGTCCATCCGCATCGCCATATCGGCGGTTGTCATCATGACCGGAACCGTCGTACCCGAACCGTCAACCTGCGGCGCGTGATCACCCTCAGACAGGTCCTTGGCATGCCAGATATGCGCGCCAGCCGGGCTTTTGGTCAGTTCCCACTCATAACCGAACAGCAGGTCGAAATAGCCATTGTCCCACTGGATCGGGTTCGCGGTCCAAGGGCCTTCGATGCCCGAGGTGGTGGTGTCCACGCCTTTGCCGGACGCATGCGTGTTTTTCCAGCCAAAGCCCATCTCTTGCAGCGGGGCCGCCTCAGGTTCCGCCCCCACGAGCGCGGGATCACCGGCCCCATGTGCCTTACCGAACGTGTGGCCGCCCGCCACCAAAGCAACCGTTTCCTCGTCGTTCATCGCCATCCGCGCAAAGGTTTCGCGGATGTCACGGCCCGAGGCAATCGGATCAGGCGTGCCGTTCGGACCTTCGGGATTGACGTAAATCAGACCCATTTGCACGGCGGCCAACGGATTTTCCAAATCGCGGTCGCCCGAGTAGCGCTTGTCGCCCAACCATTCGGTTTCCGAGCCCCAATAGATGTCTTCTTCGGGTTCCCACACGTCTTGGCGACCGCCGCCAAAGCCAAAGGTCTTGCCGTTCATGCTTTCGATCGCGACGTTTCCGGCCAGGATCATCAGATCGGCCCAAGACAATGCGTTGCCGTATTTTTCCTTGATTGGCCATAGCAGACGGCGGGCCTTATCAAGGTTGCCGTTGTCCGGCCAACTGTTCAGCGGCGCAAAACGTTGAGTGCCCGTTGAGGCCCCGCCACGCCCGTCAGCGGTCCGATAGGTGCCGGCAGAATGCCACGCCATACGGATGAAAAACGGGCCGTAGTGACCGTAATCCGCAGGCCACCAGTCTTTGCTGTCGGTCATCAGGGCGGTCAGATCGGCCTTGACCGCTTTCAGGTCAAGTTTTTGAAACGCTTCGGCATAGTTGAAATCCGGCCCCATCGGGTTCGAAGCCGGGGTATGTTGGTGCAAAATCCGCAGATTGAGCTGATTGGGCCACCAGTCCCGGTTGCCTTGCCCCGAAGCATTGGTGGCGCCGTGCATAACCGGACATTTGCCCGCGCGATGCTGATTGTTTCCGTCCATGGTTTCCTCCCTTTAAAGTGGAACATATAGTTTGAGCCCATACGTTTTAAAGCACGGGACGGGCCTCCCGGTTTCCCGAGCGGCCCTATTGTAAAGCAAGAGACGGTGTCAGAGCGTCTTTTTGCCCATTTCGGATGCGATGTAATCTGCCTGCCGGATCGCCAATGCCACAATGGTAAGCGTCGGATTTTCCGCCGCACCTGTGGTGAATTGACTGCCGTCCGAGACAAACAAGTTGGCAATGTCATGCGACTGACCATGCTTGTTGACCACACCATCACTCGCCTTTTCAGACATCCGGTTCGTGCCCATATTATGGGTCGAAGGATAGGGCGGCGTCGGGAAGACGCGGGTTGCGCCCACGGCCTCGTACACGGCAATACCCTGTTTGTAGGCGTGACTGCGCATTGCAATATCGTTCGGGTGATCATCAAAGTGCACATTCGCCACCGGCAACCCATGTTGATCCTTTATATCATGGTTCAGCGTGATCCGGTTGGTTTCTTGTGGCATATCTTCGCCGACAAGCCACATGCCAGCCATGTTCTCGTAATGATCCAGCGCCGTGGTGAATTCACGACCCCAGCCGCCCGGATCAAGGAAGGCCGCCATGAACGGCAGACCCAGAGACAGCGTCTCCATCTCATAGCCGCCGACAAATCCCCGTGACGGATCATGACGGGCTTCGTCTTGGATGATCCCGGCCATGGTGGTGCCACGCCACATACGAACCGGCTGATCAAACACGCCATAAACCGATCCGGTCATGTGACGCATGTAGTTGCGCCCGACCTGACCCGAACTGTTCGCCAAACCATCGGGGAACATGGAGGAGGCTGAATTCAGCAACAGCCGCGGACTTTCGATTGAATTCCCGGCGACACAGACGATCCGCGCCTTTTGCTCGTGCTGTTTGCCTTTGGCATCGACATAGACAACGCCGCTCACCCTGCCCTTTTTGTCATGCTCGATCCGCATGACATGACACCGCTCGCGCACTTCCAGATGTCCGGTCGCTTCCCCCTTGGGAATGTCCGTATAGGCCGACGACCATTTCGCGCCCCATTTACAGCCCTGAAAACAAAACCCGGTTTGTTGGCACGCCATGCGGTCATCATACTCGGCCGAATTGATCGCCATCCGTCCCGTGTGGACCTCTTTGTAGCCCAGAGCCTTTGCCCCGGCTTCGAACACTTTGTAGTTGTTGTTGCCCGGCAAACCCGCCCGGCCACCCGTGCGTGTGACGCCCAGCTTGGTTTCTGCTTTGGTGTAGTAATCATCCATCTCACGCGGGTCGATCGGCCAATCCAGAAGGTTCGCGCCTTGCACATCGCCATAGGTCGTTTTGGCCTTCCATTCGTGGTCCTGAAACCGCAAAGACGCGCCCGCCCAATGGGTCGTGGTGCCGCCAACGGCCTTTACAATCCACGCAGGCAAGCCCGAAAAATCCTTGGCTACGCGCCAGTCGCCCGAGGTCGACCGAGGGTCGGTCCAGGCCAGCTGACCAAAGCTGTCCCATTCGTCATTGATATAATCCTCGGGCAAATACCGGCCACCCGCCTCGAGCGAGACAACCGAAATTCCTTTTTGTGCCAGTTCATTGGCCAACACGCCACCACCGGCTCCGGTGCCAATGATGACGACAACGCTGTCGTCATTCAGATCAAAAGGTGCAGTCATTGTTCAAACCCCTCAAAGCCAATTGATGTCATCGAAACCGCGGTCAATATATCCGCCTTGCGAAAAGCTCTCGCCCTCGTAGCCAAAGATCGGCCAGACGGCTTTTTGGTTGTACAGGCCGGTCACCAACCCACCGCGAACCTGTTGAAAGAACGGGCTGTTTTCCATTGCGCGCAACAGATCAACCCGGTCGCGTTCCCAACCCACGTCGATGTAGCGCGCGTAGCCGATGCCCTTTGCCGCCGCATCCAAAGCGGCGATATTCGCTTCGATGGTTTCGGCGGCCTCAGCTGTGTCATAACCTTTCACGGCAATGGCGTAATATGCATCAGAGACCTGATCATGCGGATAGATATCTCGTGCCATTTGGATCAGCGTTGCCATGGTTTCGGACGACAAATACTCGACCTCCAAAGCCCAATTTGCGGCCTCCACCCGGCCCGCAACAAAACCGGATCCGATGGCGAAGCTGGCGCCGAACACTGCGCTTTGCGACAACAATTGCCGGCGCGTCATACCTTGCTTGCGAAGAGACATGTTTTCCTCCCTTTTCAATTTTACTGATATCTGCCAGCGCGTTGCAGAACTTCGATCTGGTACCCGTCCGGGTCCTGAACAAAGAAAAACCGCGCCAGCGTTTTGCCATTGCTTTTGAAATCAACCACCTTGCGCGGGGCAAACCCCGCCGCCTCAAACCGGGCGTGTTCGGCCTCAAGATCTTCAACGCTGAACGCAAGATGCCCATAACCGTTGCCCAGATCGTAAGGCGCGGTTGTGCCCTTGTTGACCGTCAACTCAAGTTCAAATGTGGCCTCTGAATTGGACAGATAGACGAGCGTGAAATCGTCAAAATCGATCCGCTCCGCGACCTCCAACCCAAAGGCCGCGCGGTAAAAGGCGACAGACTGGGTCTCATTGAGCACCCGGATCATGGAGTGAATTGCTTTTGCCATTTTCAGTCCTCTACGCTTGAGAGTTTTAAATGCCCTGCGACCAAGAGCGAGGATGCGGTCGCAGGGCCGATGTCATCGGCAAGGTCAATGGGACGATCCCTTGCACGTTGACTCACCGGTCCGGGCCTCAGGGGACAATCACCCCGCGACCGGTAAACTTGCGATCATTGAAATCGACGATGGCTTGGTTGATGTTGTCGAGGCTGTATTCGGTCTGGTGCATCTTCACCTTGCCGTCGGCATTCATTTCCATGAGTTCGACCAACTCAACAAAATCGCCCACAAGGCTGCCACCGATCTTGATCTCGTTCGCGACCAAGTCCAGTGTTGGCACTTCGACGGTGCCGCCATAGCCGACCATGATCAACTCGCCGCCCTGACGAAGCAGCTTCCAGCAGATGTTTTGGGTGCCATGCTCGCCGACAAAGTCGATCACCACATGTGCGCCGCCGCCGGTCGCTTCTTTCACCTGTTCGATCAGGTCCGGTCCGCCGTCGAGAACGATGTCCGCGCCCAACTCTTTGGCAAGCACCTGCGCGGCTGGTTCACGGTCCACCGCAATCACCCGCGCCCCGCTTGTGTGTTTCAGCACTTGCAGCGCAATATGACCAAGCCCACCGATCCCCAAAAGCACAACATAGCCCCCTGGATTCAGGAGTTTGGCCGCCTTTTTGGCCGCGCGGTAGGCCGTGATACCCGCATCCGCCATGGGCGCAACTTCGAGCGGGGTGATGCCGGTGTTCAGCTTGATGACCGAACTTTCGCTGGTCTTGAAATATTCGGCAAAGCCGCCGTCCAACCCGAGACCGGGGAACAGCCCGTGGTCACAATACATGTCATGCCCATACCGGCAACTCAGACAGATGCCACAGCTGCGATGCGGGTGACAGATCACCGCATCGCCGGGTTTCACCGAGGTGACGGCACTGCCCACGTCTTCGACCCAGCCCGCGTTCTCATGGCCCATGATATAAGGCAAAAGATTGCCCCCGGTATCCATGATGTCTTTCCAAACGCCTTCGATGATATGCAGGTCGGTGCGGCACAAGCCGGCTGCACCGACTTTGATGATCACCTCATCCGGCGCTGTGATTGTGGGAGGACGTACGTCTTCAATCTTCAGCTGCACCTTCATTGTGGGATCATATTCGTAGAGTCTTGCTGCTTTCATGGTCAGGTTCCTTCCGACTGTTCAGACCGACCCCGTGACGAGGTCGGCCACCATTTCATTCACAAACGAGGTCAGGGACGGCCCAAAAGCTCGGCACCGCCACCGCGTGCAGGGCCCGCGGTCGGATCGGCTTCGCCTTCCGCAAGATCCCCAACAAGCGTTTCGGTTGTCAGGATCAGCTGAGCGACGGATGCGGCGTTCACCAGGCTGATGCCGGGACACGCGCGGGGTCAATGATCCCCATCGCATACATGTCGCCAAACTCGCCGGTTGCCGCGTTAAAGCCCTGGCCCGTGGCCCCCTCGACGACAGCCTTCGCCACAGCGTCAACATCTGCGCCAGCATTGCTGGCAATGCGGCGCACAGGTTGCGTCAGGATTGAGCGCACCAAGGCCACGCCTTTGGCGATGTCACCTTCGGCTTTGACCCCATCCAGACAGGGCGCGATCTGTGCCAAGGCGGTGCCACCGCCGGCGACAACACCGTCCTCGGCCGCCGCACGCACAGCGCACAGAGCATCTTCGATCAACTGGATCGTCCGCTTTTGTTCGACCGGGGTGAACCCGCCCGCATAGATAATCGCGCTACCCCCCGTCAGTTTCGACAACCGCTCGCGCAGCTTGTCTTTTTCGACGTTCGGTGGTGCGACGTCATATTGCCGCTTCACCTGATTGCGGCGGGCTGTGATCGCCTCAGAATTGCCCTCTCCCCGCAGGATCGAGGTGCCAGAGGCATGTGAGCGCACCACTTCCGCCCCGCCAAGTTGTGCGCGCGTGACCTTCTCGATCTTCTTGCCAAGATCGCGGGCCATCACCTCGCCGCCGGTCAGGATGGCGAGATCATCCATCATCGCGGTGCGCCAATGGCCGTACTCGGGTGGGTGGACGATCAGGTATTTCCCTGCGCCGCCGCCCTCCAGCAACCGGATCACTACCTCGGGTGCAATTTCTTCGGCGATGATCATAAGCGGACGGTTTTCGCCGTCCGCGATGGAAATGGCTGTGTCCAGAATTTCAGGCTGAAGAATTTTCTGATCGGTCATCAAGATCAGCGGATGGCGCAAGATCGCTTCCATGTTTTCACGATCCGTGACCATGTGATGCGAGATATATCCGCGCTCGATGGACATGCCCTCGACCACATCCATCGTCGTTTCGATGGTCACCCCGAAATCGGCGGAAATGACACCGCTTTTACCGACCCGACGAAATGCTTCGGCAACCAATGCGCCAAGGGTCGGGTCCGTCGCGGACACCTGCGCCACGGCTTCAAGATACTCCGGATGCGCCTCGCAATCGCGCGAGGAGGCATCAATCGCCTTGACGATCTCTTGCACAGCCAGATCGATGCCCTTGCACAGATCGACCGGCTTCACACCGGTGTTGGCCAGCTCCACACCTTTTTGGATCAACGCATTCGCCAGAACTATCGCCGTCGTGGTGCCGTCACCTGCGACATCGTTGGTCTGCATCGACACTTCACGCACCACCTGAGCGCCCATGTTTTCAAACCGATCACTCAGTTCGATCTCGCACGCGATGCTCACCCCGTCGCGGGTCACAAGCGGCGTTCCCACCGGGCGGTCGATCATTGCATTGAGACCCTTCGGCCCGAGCGTGGGCTCAACCGCAGCGGCAAGCCGCGCCACACCGCGAGCCAGACAGTCCCTGGCGGTCGTTCCATGCACCATGAGTTTCGCCATATCTTCCTCCTTCTGCCCAAGAGATTTCTCGGGCTTCCTCCTAAAACGTTTATTTTATCAGAGACTTATCGCCCCGGGTTGGCTCCGTCGCGGGGCGGCACACGCCCGGCAATAAAGTCAACCAGCGTTGGCCCCTCGGGGCCGATCTCGACTTCTTTGTAGCGGGTTTTGGCAAGCCCCCGGCACATCGCGCCGTTGAACTCCATGTTGATGCGGGTGCTGCGGAGGTGGGTAAGATGCTTGGTCAGCGCGGCGGCATGGATGGGTTGCCCGTCCCAAGTCGGAAAAGCCAGATCATCCGGGTTGACCGCCAAACCTTGAGACAGGAGCAAGTCCAGATACCGCGGTGTCTGCCGCAGTTCCTCTTCCCCTGTGAATTCAATCCGCTGAAGCGCCGCCAGCGGCATCGACACAATATCCTCCGCCCTATGCCCAAGCGCCTGAAGACCCAGCAAAACAACCTCTTGCCGCCTGTCAAAGGCTTTGGACATGAACTTCGCAACCACGTCGTCCAGTCGCTCTCCCTTGCAATACTGGGCAAAGATATCGTGGTAATTTCGCCCGCTGTTCACACCCTCATTGACCTCATCGCCAAAACAATGGTCGTTCAGTTGAACGGTCATTTCTTTGACCCAAGGCAGCGAGGTGATCTCCTTGCGGATGCCAAAGGCCATCAGAAAGGCGAAATTCGGCGAACACCAGTAGGTGGGGAGTCGAAATTCGACTCGCACCGTTCTTGCATCCGAAACTTCGACCGTCTCGACGAACCCCATGTCTGTAATGGGTTCGTCGAGTTCCGGGTCTGTCACCGCTTCGAGACAGTCCCAGACGTCGAGTTCCAGCTCTGTTTTGAGAGTGGACACCAGCATCGGATCACTCCGCCGCAATCTGAACCGGAGACCCGGCCAATTCGACTTTTTTCTTATTTACATCAATGTCGTAAAGACGTGCAGCGTTGAGGCCGAGGATCTTTTCTTTGATCTCATCGGTCAGTTGCACACCCCGTTCCTGGGCGATGTCTTCGGGGATTTGATAGTCCCAGAATTTCTCAACCAACCATTTCGGCGTCCAGATCGCATAGTCCGAGCCAAACAACAGCTTGTCTTCACCCAGCCAGAACAACAGCTCTGCCATGATCTCGCCGAAATAGCGCGGACGCGAATGAATGAACGGCAACGCCACAGCCAAACCACCATAGACATTGGTTTCCTGCGTCGCGATCCAGCAGAACTCATCCAGACGCGGCAGTCCGCAATGTTCGATGATCCAGTTCAGGTTCTGGAAATCCGTCGCCGCATAGTCCACATCGCGCACATCAAACGCATCCATGGACAGGGGTGTGATTGTCGGGCCCTTGTGGACATGAACATTCTTGATGCCCAGCTTTTCGCAGAGTTCAAAGCATTTGTAAGCGGCCGGATCATTCAGCGCCCAGCCTTTGCTGTCGCCATTCCATTCGGCCGTGTACATTTTCACGCCCTTAATGTCGAAGGTCTCTTTCATGTAGTGGATGTATTCCAGAGCCTTTTCGCCATCACGCGGATCGAACGAGCCGTTGACGATAAAGCGCTCAGGATGACGGGCGGCCATCGACGAGCTGCGCTCGATCGAGGAAAAGCCCTTTTTGTAGAAATCGTTGAGATAGGTCGATTGGATGATCGCCATGTCGTCCGGGCCATCGACGAAGAGATCGCGATAGACGTCATCTTCGCTGTATTTTTCGAACTTCGATTTTTCCCAAAGCTCCTCGGATGGGCTCAGGTTGGTATGATAGGCGTAGAAGCAATCAATGAATTGCTTGCCGTGGATATTCGCCTGATTTTCAGGGCTGCCGTCCCAAAAATGGGTGTGCCCGTCGAGTACGAAAATCTCTTTCCCCTCAGGTGTCTTGAACATGGTTTCCTCCCAAAGTGTCGTGGTGCGTTTGTGTTGATTTGGATGTTGGGTCAGAGGGCGCGAAGAACCGCGCCCTCCCGTCCTTGCGTCATCAAATGTATTCGAACACGTCATCCATGTTGCCGAAGAGGATCACCACGTTGTCATCCACGCGGACCATGCGGCCATAGTGGGTGGAGGTGTTCACCTCAAAAATCTCAGCGGTCATTTCACGACCGAAGAATTCGCTGATCTCATCCATTTTGAAGATCAGCTTGCCTTCGCCATCCACCCGGATCGTCGCCGGGTTATAGGTGACCGTCACGTTCGGATCCTGCCCCATGAATTCGGCGATGGCACGGGCCTCGACCGAGTCATTCATGGTGATCCCACACTGGTGTGAAATCGTTTGATCGAAGGTGATGTCCTTCATAGATTTGAAAATGTTCTGCTTGGAAGCATCACGGGCATTGATAGACATTTCTCATTCCTTTTCAGAAAGTTAGCTGAGGCCCAACTCGGTGACGATCTGGCTGATCCGCTCATGCGAAACAGCTTTGACATCTTCGAACGATACCGGCTTGGAATGCGGCTGCGACCAGATCGGCTGCAACGCGATGGCGGCTTTGTCGGCCAGGTCGCGGTGCTTCGCGAGCCAGCCTTTGAACAGCTTCCGGTTGTGATCGCCGTATTGTTCGTCGTTTGCCAACAGGTAAATCAGGTCCACGGTGTTCGCGAGGTTGCGTTCGTAATCCGCTTCTGCGGCCGAGATCACCGGCGGCGTGATGAAGTCGTTGTTGGCGGCTGCGGCCTGCATGAAGAAGCCGGACCGGATCAATTCGCCGACCAGAGGTTCGAACACGATGTTGATCGCGAAATATTGCTCGAGGTAATCCTCACAGCCCATGATCGTCTCGATCGCTTCGCGGGTCGGCTGCCAGATCGGATCTTCGAGCCAGCATTTTTTGCCCAGCTCATCGTCCCACCCTTCAAGATCCATGCCGATTTCGGCCAGATACAAGGTGATGTCCTGTGCAAGGCGCATCTTGTAGGACGAGTTCGTCAAGGTGGCGTTGTTGATCATCTGGGAGTAGCCATAGCGCTGCGCCTGCATCAGCGAGGTGCCAAGACCAAATTCGGCATGTTTCCATGCGCCCAAATGTTTTTGCAGGATCATCTGCCAGTTTTTGTCGAAAGACCGCGGTGCACCGGCGCGGCGCGCATTGGTGATCACGCTTTGCACCATGCTCTCGATCTTGGACTGGCGCTGATAGTGGGTGCGTTCCCATTCTTGGTCGGGGGCGCGGAAAGCGTGCCAGTTGCTCGACAGCGCGGCCGTGCTGTCTTTCGTGTAGGCCCCGCCGCCTTTTCCGCCCTCGAATTCAATGATCCAGTTTTGGATCAGGTAGCGCTCGGGATCGGGTTGTACGTCAACTGTGACGTCTTCGTAATGGGTTGCCCGTTTGCCGCGCGGTTCGAAATAGTTGTAGCGGCGGCTGGTTGAGCCGACGAATGTTGCTGCACCGGCGGCGCCGGATCCTACTGAGCTTGATGTTGCTACCATTGTAGCCTCCCTTTGGTTGGTTTCACGTCACTAGCGTTCGAGCCGGGTTCAATGGCCCGAAGAACCGGAAGTGGGCGTGAACTTGTCGTAGAAAATGCGGTCTGTTTCGAAGTTGCGCATGAACAAAACGGGTGTCAGCGCGTCGATCATCGGCGGCGGTCCACAGGCATACACGTCCCCCTCCCCGTCGCAGTCGATCTCCTTCAACCGCGCATCGACGCATTCATGAACAAAGCCGCGCTCGCCGGCCCATCCGCTGTCGTCAGCCTCATGGCTGAGCACCGGAATGAACTCGACATTCGGGTGGGCGTCGGTCAACGCCTTGATCTCGTCCAGTTTGAAAAGGTCGCTTTGAGACCGCGCGCCGTAGAAGAAATAGATCGGGCGCTCTTCTCCGCTGACCACCTGATCGTTCAAAATCGACCAAACAGGCGACATCCCGGACCCGGCTCCGACAAGGATCACTGGCCCGTCTCGTCCTTCGCGTCGGAAGCACATCCCGTAGGGCCCTTCGATTTCGACTTCGGCTCCGGCTTTGATGCCACCATCGTCGAGTTCGTTGGAGAACCGTCCGTCAGGGTATTTTTTGATGATGAAGCCGAGTTTTTGGGCTTCGCTCGGCGGATTTGCCATGGAGAACGAGCGTGTAATCTTCTCCCCTTTTTCCGTTTTGACTGTGATGTCGACATATTGACCCGCCCAAAATTTGAGAGGCGCATCCAGTTCAATTTGAACAGCGCGAATGTCATGGGTCAGTTTTTGGAAATCGACGATCTTGCCGGAATACTGCTTCACCGGGATCGACTTGGACAGAACCTCTTCGTCATAGTTCAACAGTTCGATATCAATGTCGCTGTAGGCATGCGCGCGGCACATCAGGATATGCCCGCTGTCTTTCTCCATGTCATTCAACGCGAAGGTGGAGTATTTCAACATCTCCGTTTCGCCATTCAGCTTGACGCATTTACACGCCGAGCATTGCCCTTCCTTGCACCCGTGAGGTAGCGCGATCCCCTGCCGGAACGCGGCGTCGAGAATGGTTTCGTCTTCCTCGACTTCAAACTCCACTCCGACCGGTTCCAACCGGACAGTATAAATATCCGTCATTGTGTCCTCCCTATCCACAGCGTGCAGACATTGCACACCGGGTGGAGGGGGCCGTCAGTCGGCCCCCGCCGTGTTGGTTTAGTTGCAGGGGTTGATGGTGAAGCCTTCGCGATACTTGGCGATATGCGCATCGCGATCCGTATCCGACATTGCGCGCAACATGTTCAGCGGCGACCGCAGCGTGTGACCACGCACATGCTCGAGCTTCCACATATCCTTGTTGTCGAACCGCAGGTGCGGCTGAGCGACAAGGGTTTCGCCATCTTCGCGGACGAAGTTCAGATCCTTGATGGCATCCGCCAGATCCCAACCGTCGTAGACGCTTTCCCATTCGCGTTTGCCCGAGAATTTGCCCATCGCAGGCGTCGGGCGGCCCTCGTATTCATCCGAGAACGCAGAGACTGCGGTCCAGCGATCCAGCTCATGCGCAAAGGTGTGCCACTGGCCGTCGATCTGATCGACAACGATGTCTTCACGGACGACACATGGCACCAAGCTCGACCAGCACCGATGCGGATAGACGTAGCCGGTGTCTTCGTTGAAGGTGACGACCGTTTCACCCGGCTTCGACAGTTTGGAGTACCATTTCCAGAAATCACCGAACTCGGCATACCAACCCGGATATTTGTGCTCGAACCATTCGAAATCTTTTTCGGTCTGAGCTTCGATCCGCCAGAAGTTGACAGGCCAGCCAACGGCAAAGAACTGAGCGATCTTGTGAACGTAGTTCTTCTTGGTGATCCGGTTCCAGGCTTCCTGGACGTCATCGTGGTGGACTTTCACACCATACTTCTCAAGCGGAAGCATGTAGGTCCGGTAGTAGTCTTCAAAGATCCAGCGGTGCCACATTTCCGCATAGGACTCTTTGTCCTTGTCGCGGTTGGTGGTGCCGTATTCGATCAGCGTACCGATGGCAGCGTCAACGATGGCGTGGTTTTGCCAGAACGCGTAACGCAGATCGCGTTCCAAAAGCAGGTGGTTTTCCGGCTCTTTGAGCGCGGCCATCAACATCGAGTGGCCGTTGCCAATGTGACGGCTTTCGTCCGACTGAACCGACAAGAACACGGTGGGCAGCGCGTAGTCGCCATTGCGGGCGGCTTCCGACGGCATGGCCACGAAAAGCGTGTTGGTAAAGGCCGTTTCAGCAACCACGGTCAAATACATACAGGCCGAAGTCATCACGTCCCCGGTGATGAAGCCTTCGCCGAATTGGCGGCCGATTGTGGTGGCATAGCATTTGCCAAACGCTTCTTCGGTGATGTCGAACCCGGCCGGGTCGATGTAGTTTTCCATGTACCACTTTTTCAGGTTCATCTGAATCGTGGAGTGACGGAATTCGTCCACCATCTGCATGGTAAACCCGGTCCGCAGATCTTCGCCCGGAGCCAGGCGTGCAATCATCGCCATGGAGCGCGCCGCCGAAATTTCCGGGAAGGGGATGATGGCCAAGAAGAGCTTCATCCATTCGACCCAACGGGGTTGAACATTGCGGAACATGTCACCGCGCAAAGCGGCGTCAAGTGCGCCATAAACCCGGTTGTCCTTTTCTTCCTGCATCGGGAAGTAGGAGCGCAGAACCTGTTTCATCGGGTCGCGCGGTGCCTTGGTGATTTTGTAGTCTGTCGGGAAGGTGCTGGCTTCCTGCACATAAGAAGGGTTCCAACCAAGATCGGAAATCTTCTTGGTGGCCTCCCCCACCGAAATCCCACGCTGAGACGTGATTTTATTAAGCGTTAAAGTCATGCCATGAGCCTCCTTAAAGCTCTGCAACCGGAACCCCGGTCACCTGTTGGCGGCTTTTGCCGTTGCGTTTGAGCGCCGGTGTTCAATCTCCAGCGGCGCCGGTTTTCGGCAAAGGTTGAAAAGATCGACATCCTTACGATGGCCGGCATGTGCCTTGGCCCATCACCCGAATGCCCTCACTCCCTATCCTTCGTTCTTTGAGGCTGCCCCGCGTGGAGCAGCTGCTCGCGTCTTGTGCAGGTCTTGTTGCAAACGGCGTTCCACAATTCGAAAAAACCGCAGATCTCGCGGTTAAAAATATTTAAGTATTTGTTTATAATGTATATTTTCTGTTAATTTATTTTGCACACTCAAAATCAGCCGTGTCTGCGCCCTGAGTGAAACGGACATATTGTCGCATATTGTGTCACTCGGACGTTTCGCACAGTTACGAAGCGTTACACGTTACACTTAACGCATTTTACACTCTGCCCGGACAGGGTCAGGCAGACGAAAAAAAGCAGTGCTCAAAACGCAATATGCCGAGCATTCGCCCGGCACGTTGTGTGGATATTCCTCGAAGATTTCGCGCTGATGCGGGAGGTTTCGACGCCTCAAAATCTCGCTGAAACCTCAGGCGTAAAGACGCCGTTTCGCGGCGGGTGCAAGACCGATTTCCTGACGATATTTCGACACAATACGTCGGGACACGGTGATGCCCTCCACCTGCAACAGCGCCGTCAAGCGACGATCAGACAGCGGATGAGCGGAATCCTCGGTGGCAAGAAGAGCCCGGATGCGCGCCTGAACTTTAGCTTTGGAATGTGTCATCCCGACCGAAGCCGCCCCGGCGCAAAGCACCCGCGCCGCGATCACGCCATGGGGGCCTTCGATCAACAGCCCATTCAACACCCGGCTCACGGTGCTGGCATGATACCCGGCGATCTGGGCGATTTCGGACATGGTCATCGGCTCCAAAGCTTCGGCCCCGGTGTGAAAATACGCGCTTTGTCGATCCACCAAAACCCGCACCACCTGCTTTACCGCGGACTGACGCAACTCCAGGGCTTGTTTCAACGCTCGCGCCCGTGCAAGCGCTTCACGCAACGCGGGGGTCTGCCCGGCTTTTGGCATCGGTAAAATCGACACTTCGGACGCGCGCGCGGAGAGAAATTCGATCTCCCACCCCGTCGCGGACAAGGTCACCCTGACATCCGGTTCACGCAAAAGCGTCGCATCCGTCATGAAAACAGCACCCGGTTTCGGGTTCAGCCGACGGATCACGGACAGGCAGGACATCACCTCCTCCATCTCAAGCCCGGTCGCTTTCGCCAGACAGGTGGGACCGCCTTTTTCAAACGCCCCCAGATGGGCCAAAACCCGCCCCATGGTCTCGGTCATGGCGTCCTGATCTTCCAACTGAAGCCGCAAACACTCTTCGAGAGTCCGGGCGAAAAGCCCCGCCGGTTCGACACGTTTCTGGATAATCTTCAGCGCCGTTTCGACCACCTCAGCCCGCATATCCAGCGTCTCGGAGATCTGGGCCACCGACCGGCCAAGCCAGCCGGATGGATCAAGTTCCTCGATCAAGGCGGTGACCAGTTTTTCCAACTGCCCGCCTTGTAAAATCAACCCGGCCAGCTCGCGAAAGACATGATCATAGAGGCTTGAGGCCTCTTCTACGGCTGTCATTTCAAGAACATCCGTCGCACTGACACCGCCCGCGCTGCGCGGGCGCAGCACGATCATCGGATTGTCCCGCGCGGTCTGTGCAATATGATCATCCAACTCGGCCGACGACATGTTCAACACCTCGATCACCTGACCGATTTTGAACACCTGTGTCTGTCTGGCGCGCATACGTATGGCTAGCGTCATCTCATTCTCCCTCTGTCCCTCTCGGGACAACTCCTCCGTCCCGGTTGGGACAAAACTCTGGCCATGTGCGCGATGGCCGGGTTATCGTGGCTTAACTGAAACCCGGACACGCAGCCCGATGCACAAGACCGATCCGACTGGCGGAACACTCCCTTTCGAATACGCGCCACCCGAACTGTCCTATCCCGGCCTCTCGCCACAGCTTTTGGCACGGGTGAAACAGCTTTGGGCCGCGCAAGGGTTGGACTTCGATCGCCACTGGCGCGACGGGGTGCGCAGCCTGCCGGGGTTCCGGGCCTTGCCGCGCGTTGAGAACGCGCCCAACAGCACCGAGGTGGATCTGGTCTTTCTGTTTGACCAATGCATTCTCTGGGTCCGGGCGTTGCACGCGGGGACAAGTTGCGGACGCACTCATCACATCGAAGGCCTGACCCCGGCGCAATGGCACGGGCTTGCTGCCCTGTCTGCGCGGCTGACCGAACAACTCAGCGCCCTGCGGCTTTTGGCATTGACCGACCTGCCGATGCCCGCCATGCAAATCGCCCGGTCGATTTCCGAAGATGTGGATATGGCTCTGGTCCTGCTGATCCGCCCCAAACTTGCACAACGGTTTGCCGACTGCCAAAGCGTTGAAGAGGCGAATGAATTTTGGCGGCGTCACATCGCGGGCGGGCGGGTTTTTCGGACCATTTCCGAAAAGCTCTATACCGTTGGCATTGATCACTCCGCCGACACCGACTATGCGAAATGGCGCAAGACGGTGCTGACCACGCTGGGCGCGGCGGTGCACAGCAACGCGCTCAACACCCATGTTCCGACCCGCCAACACGACAACGTGCTGGTGAATGACGACAGCTTGCATTTTGCCACGTTTCGGATTCATGAACTCTGTGCCTTCGCTCAACTGGTGGAGCCGGATTTGACGAAAATATTGGATCTGGCGGGCGCAACAGCCGCCAATACACCCTCTGCAACCGACCCGCTTGCGCAGCTGGCCGGACCGTTGAACAGTATACTCGTGAGCCAGATTCAAAGGCTGGCGGCCCCCGGAACGACGCCCACCGGAGTGCGGCAGGCGTCAAAGCTCCATTAGTGCTTGAGGTCTTCGGCTTGGCCAAGGCGGTTTTCGGCCACCCAGCGCGCGGCCAGAACAAGCGCCCCTGCCGCGAAATCTTTGCCGTGCTCTTCGACCATCTCTTCGGCCACTTTCGCCAGTGCCTGGAAAAAACGATCCTTGCTTTGTTCTTCTGTGGTCAATGCTTGTGTCATTGATCCTCCTCCCTTGGTTTTGTTATTTGAACATGTCGTCCGGGAACGTGACGATGGACACCGTGCCATCCTCACTTCCCAGTGCCAGATGTGTGCCGGTCCCAGACCACGCGACCGACGTGACGGCAACGCCGGTGCCTTCGCGCAGCATCATTTCCTCGGGTTGGCCCACCCGGCAAATCGTGACCAAACCATTGCTATAAACCACGGCGCAGAGGTCACGTTTCCCGTGAACCGACAGCCGATCCACAATCGTCAACCCCGGTTTTCCCGTCGTGATCGGGTCCCCTTCGTGATCGCCAAATGGCAGTTCAGGCAGCGCCCAACCCACCACGCGGAAGGCCCCGGACGCGACCAGGGCCCGTGACGTTGCACTGAAATCCACCGACTGCACCGCCTGCGGAAAATCAACGATCCGATCCGCTTGCCCGGCAACGGCATCCACCACCAGAACAGATTTGTCGCGACACCCCGCAACCAACCAACGCACGCAGGGCGACCAGCGCATCGCCAAAACCTGACCCTGACAGGGCAGTGTCGTCAGAAGCTCAAGACCTTCGGCTTTGACGACACTGATATGCCCCGCCCCCCAACACGCCAACAGGCGCCCATCGTCTGACACCGCGATGTCACGCACATCATGCGTCAGCTCTGTGCTGCTCAGCGGTTCCCCGCCCTCAGCACTCACGACCGATATCTGATCGCCACGCCCGACCACGATCTGTGCCGCGCCCGGCATCGCAGTCAGTGCCGTGATGTCAACGCCCTCACTGGGCAGCAACCGCAGAAGCTGGCCGCGGGGCGTTGCGCGCCAAAGCTCTTCTCCCTCGCTATGGACAAAGGCAAATCCCTGTGGCCCAAGCGGGCACATTTTACTGTCTGGCAGCGCCGTGGCATCCCGGCTGGTCAGCGGCATCGGCAGTGGTTTTTCCCGCGCCCGAATGGTCATCCGGCCGGTGTCGAGTTCCTGCCGTATCCGTTTTTCCGGGCCTTCGGCATCCTTCACGCCGACAAAGGTCATGCGCCCGTCGGCCTGAACCACCGCAAGCGCCGTTCCGTCCATGTTGAACAGAACCTGCCGGATGTTTTGGTCCAAATCCCATGTCCGGGCCAACAAATCAAAAAGCGAGAGCGCCTGAGGCGGCATATGCTGTGTCATTCAGTTTTCCTTTTTCATAACGGTGTCGATTTCCGCATCCAGTGCAGAAAGACGCCCTTCCAATGCATTGATCCTGTCGGCGCTGCGCTCCAACGCGGCCTCATTTTGGCGGCGCGCGACCTCGCGGGCCTCGTCAACCACGCCGTCCTCTTCGTCCTTCATGTCCAACACCATCATCCCACTGGCCTTTTGGTTCAGCCGCATATGCTCGACATTCGCCGCCGCGATGTCCTGTGTGACCTTCAGGCGATCCATGAGAATATCTTGAATGCTGCGTGATTGACCTGTCATTGAGACCCCCTTTAAATGAGTGCTGTTTGACGCATTGAAGGGCCGACACGATGATTGATCCCACCGACATTCGATTTTTCCAAACGCTGGCGTTGGTGTGTCACCAAACCGATGGCGTGGACACGCACTGTCAAAACGCCATCCAGCAGGCGCTTGACACCCGTGATCCGCAAGACATGCGCGCGGCACGCCACGCCGTTGATGCGCTGGACGATGTGCTCAAAGATCAGATTTTGCAGCAGGTGCATCGGCGGATGGCCACCGATATTTCTGCGATATGGGATGTGATGTCCTACGCCTCGGGGCAAACCAAAGAGCGCCCGAACTGAGCCCGTATCGTACAAACCACACGGCCCTGTTTGCAATGTCTCGTGCACGGCTATCCCCTCCCCTGAACATCCGGTCTTTCGTATGGGTCAGGCTATCGAAGCGACAGGATGACGCAATGAAATCCGCTTTAAACAGGTGGTTTTTTGCCCAAATTCGTGGCGCGTTGGAAAAGGTGTAAAATAGCTTTACGTTTTAATTTCACGGTTGGAACATATTGTTCCAAAAGAGGTTTTTCTGCAGTGCAGTATATTTTCCAGATCACGATTATTTCCGAATCACCCTCTTGATTTCGTCCGATGATTCGCGCTGTTCTGGGTCATCTCAGGCCAATCAAGAGAGCCCCATGACCCGCTTTTCCACCGATCCGGCACCGCAAGATTTCGCCCTTCGGGAGGTCCGGCAAGAGGATCTGCCGACCCTGATCCAACAGTTAAACGATCCCCGGATTGCCTCTTGGCTTGCCGCCGTGCCACAGCCCTTTGGCCCGTCCGAGGTCGATGCGCTGCTGGCCCATGGCCAGCATCCCGGCGAACATCTCTTCATTGTCGAACAAGGCGGCGCAGTGGCGGGATGCCTGTGCATCGGGGCCTCCCTTTGGTATTGGCTCGATCCAGCGTTTTGGGGTCGCGGGCTGATGCATCACGCGCTACAGGTCGCCGTTGCCACCCATTTCGCCACGCTCGCCCCACCGCTGATCGCCACGTGCCACATGGATAATGCGGCGTCGCAGGCGCTGCTGACACGGCTGGGTTTTTCACCTGCCCCAACCCTGCGCAAAATGTTTTTCCAAAGCGCACAGTCGGCGCAGCTTTGCCGTGATTTTGTGATGACGCCCGAACAATGGCATCTGTTGCACCCGCCGCTCATTGCCGTGAATGACGTCAGCCTGCGTCCGGCGGAGCAAAAGGACGCCGCGACCTTGGTGCATATGTTGCCCCATACCGGATCACCGATCTGGCCAACGCCGGAAACGATCCGCGACTTTATCGAAACGCACCGCTTTCGCGGCCCGCCAAGGGGCCTTTTCGTCATACTCGACGCGCATCGCCGCAGCTTAGGCATGGCGCTTTTGACAGAAAACACGCCCGCTTTGCGCTTTCTGTCAGAAGAAGACACAGCCCGCCACCATGATCACGTCAGCACCGCATTGGCGCAAGGTATCAGCGCTGTTCAGTCTTTCAGATGCGAATAAACCGTGTTGCGTGAGATGCCCAAACGGCGGGCGGTCAGTGCCACATTGCACTGACAGATTTGAAAGACACGCCGCACCTCGAGGCATCGCTTTTCTCGCATCGGAACCCCCAAACAGCGACCACAGGCCCTGGTCTCGCTCTGTTGCGCCGGAAAGAAATGGTCCACCTGCGTCTCGCGTACGATCCCGGCGGGACAGCTTGCCACCAAGACCTGCAAATGATGCCGCAAATCGTTCAAATTACCAGACCGTTCCATTGATGCCAGCTTGCGCAGGGCCTTGGCCGACAGTTGATGCTGCGGCGATAAATCCGCCAGCATGATACGCGCCAATTTGTCGAAATCCGTGCGCGCCCTGAGCCCCGGCAAATCAACAGTCAGCATGTTGACACCCGCAATCGTTCTGGTCCGTATATGGGTTTCATCCTGCTGTGGCTGATCCGTCGCCACCACATACCAATGCCCCGCCGCCACATCTCTGCGCACACTGTCCAGGAGCACGTTCAAATCGTCTGCGGCCAGACCCTTCAGCGCAGAAACATGCTCCAGCACCAATGTGCCGCCCTGTGCCAGGGAGAGCCCCGACGGGGCGGTGGCCTGCATCAACTCCCCGATCACCCCGCGCATATCCGCGTCTTGGATCAGCCTGCGGCAGTCTACGGCGATCAACGGTTTTGCCGGATGCACATGTCGATGTATGACCTCGGCCATGGCGGTTTTGCCGCTTCCCGTTGCGCCGTGAATGCACACTGGCTGGCCCACATCCGCCGCCCGGCGCGCCACACGCAAGCATTCGCGCACCAGCTCGTCATCAAAGACAAGCTCCTGGTCCTGAGGTTCTAGCCGGTAAAGCCGCGGGGCACGTAGCGTCACTTCCTGCGCGGGCGTACCACCTGAGCGCGGCCGTGACATTGGGCGCAGCCGGGCGAAATAGCTCGCATTCAACCCATCCGAAAGCTCGACCGTGTCCCCCCGGATCAGTTTGCGCAGGATCGAGCGAAAGGTCCCGTTAAAAATTTCGCTGAACCGGCTTGTGGCCACACAGTTCAGACCCGACAGCAATCTGGCCGAACTTCTGTTGGCGCCGGTGACATAACCCTCTTCGTTCACCGCTACCATGCCCACACTCTGCGTCGGCAAATATTCGACTCTGGGATGGAATTGTATGATGTAATCCCGGCGATGGCTTTCGATGAACAATCGGTTTTCAATGTTCGTCGCTGCCAGACCGACCAGAGCTTTGGTGTGATACTGGCGGGCAGACACTTCCGAGGACGCATCGAGCAATCCGACAATCTTGCCGTCCGACGCAAAAATCGGGGCGCAGACGCAGGACACCCCGCCGTGACGCGTAAAAAAATGCTCAGGCCCGGTCACCATACTGGTCTGTCCGGTGAACAGCGCCAGCCCAAGCGCATTCGTGCCGCGCAAATCTTCGCGCCAGATCGAGCCGGGGCGCACGCTGCGCGAACATTCGGCGGCGTGGAATTCAGCATCCATGATGGCGTCCAAAACGGTGCCGTTCGCATCCGCGAAAGCCGTCATATAATTCGTACCGGCAATCTGCGAACTCAAAAGCTCAAGTTCGGGTCGCACAATTTCCATCAGCCGTTCGTTCTGCTGGCGTGCGATTTGCAGCTCCTGATACGAGATCACTGCCTCCACGGGCGCGCCACCGGGGTCCAGCCCCACGCGCAGACACCGCTGCCAACTGCTTGCAATCTCCTCAGGCATCGCGCCATGCGCAAATTGTTCACCGGCGTCCAACGCCGCGCGCGCTGTCATAAATGCTGTTTTCATACTCATGAAGCGCACGATCCTCCCCTTGATCCCAACAGTTTTACCCTGAAATGCAGGAAATCAACGAGAATGTTCAGTTTTTGAACAGCGAATGTGAAGGATGTTCAAAAAATCTGATCGTCATCAACGGCCAGCGCCGTGGCGCAGCTTGTCCAATGACAGGGGCCTCACGCCCCTGTCTGACCACAGATTGCAAAATGGCCTTGGGCTTATGTGGGCTTATTCGGTGTCGCCCGCCGCATCAGAAAAGGCCGATTTGTCCGTCCCCAGCAGCGGGCCAAGCAGCGGGGCCGCGCGATCAAGGGTCATTTCACTGCGTGAGAACCGGATCGGCGTACGCAGTCCCTCAATCCCCTCTGGCGCAATCCGCAGGTTGCGCGCTTCGATCTGTGGCTCGGACAGGGCTTGGGCCACCGTGTTGATCGGCCCGACCGGCACCCCCGCCTGTTCAAGTGCGGCGATCAGATCATCCCTTGACCACGCGGTCGTGGCATGGACCAGCGTCGCGCAAAGCCTCTCGCGATGTGCGACCCGCGCTGGGTTGGTGGCGTAGTCCGGGTTGGTTTCCAGCCCCTCAAGCCAAGCACACGGGTCAGTGCCGCGAATTGCCTGTCGTTGCCGCATGCGATGATCAGATGGCCGTCGGCGGAGGGGAACACCTGATAAGGCACGATATTGGGATGGGCGTTGCCCAACCGTGTGGGGGCAACACCGCCAAGGAGGAAATTGGTGGCCTGATTGGCAAGCACGCCCACGCCGCACTCCAACAGGGACAGGTCTACATGCTGGCCCAAACCCGAGCGCGCCCGCTCCGCCAGGGCGGCCTGAATACCGATCACCCCATAAAGGCCGGTGAACACGTCGATCCATGCGACGCCGACCTTTTGTGGTTCGCCACCGGGTTCGCCGGTCAAATCCATGATGCCGCACATGCCCTGTATGAGGAAATCATAGCCGGGCTGTTTGGCGCGCGGACCGTCCTGACCGAACCCGGTCACGGAGGCATAGACCAAGCGGGGGTTGAGTTTCGACACGCTGTCAAAATCAAGCCCAAATTTCACCAGCCCGCCGACCTTGAAGTTCTCAATCAAAACATCCGCATCGGCAATCAGCGCCTTGAGCCGGGACAAATCCTCGGGGTTGGAAAAGTCGCAGGTGACAGATCGCTTACCGCGATTGGCAGCATGAAAATAGGCCGCGACCTTTTCCGTGCCGCCATCAGGCAGCGGACGTTCGATAAAAGGCGGCCCCCAACGGCGCGTATCGTCGCCGTCCGGGGACTCGACTTTAATGACCTCAGCCCCCAGATCCGCCAAAGTCTGGCCGATCCAGGGACCGGCCAGAATGCGGGCAAGCTCTACGACCTTGAGACCCTTGAGAGGTGCGTCGCTGATCATGGATCAGCCGAACGCTTGCAGGCCAGTGATCGCGCGCCCGAGGATCAGCGCGTGCACGTCATGTGTGCCCTCATAGGTGTTCACCGTTTCCAGATTCTGCGCATGGCGCATCACATGATATTCGATCTGGATGCCGTTGCCGCCGTGCATGTCACGGGCGTTGCGTGCAATATCCAACGCCTTGCCACAGTTGTTGCGTTTGATCAGCGAGATCATCTCGGGCGCGAACCGGCTCTCATCGAACAACCGACCCACGCGCAGTGCCGCTTGCAGTCCGAGCGCAATCTCGGTCTCCATATCCGCGAGTTTCTTTTGGTAGAGCTGGGTCGCGGCCAGAGGGCGATTGAACTGATGGCGGTCCAGCCCATATTGGCGCGCCCGATGAAAACAGTCTTCAGCCGCGCCCATCACACCCCAGGCAATGCCATAGCGCGCGCGGTTGAGACAACCGAACGGACCACCCATCCCCTCAATATTCGGCAAAATCGCTTCTTCACCCACCTCCACATTGTCCATGACAATCTCGCCGGTGATTGAGGCCCGCAGGGAAAGCTTGCCACCGATTTTCGGTGCAGACAGGCCCTTCATACCTTTCTCAAGGATAAAGCCACGCACCTTGCCGCCATGCGCCTCCGATTTGGCCCAAACCACGAACACATCGGCGATCGGGCTGTTGGAAATCCACATTTTCGAGCCAATCAGGCGATAGCCGCCGTCGGTCTTGATGGCGCGGGTTTTCATGCCCGCCGGGTCTGACCCCGCATCGGGTTCGGTCAGGCCAAAACAGCCGATATATGCGCCGCTAGCCAGTTTGGGCAGGTATTTTTGCTTTTGGGCCTCAGAGCCATAGGCATAGATCGGGAACATCACGAGCGAACTTTGCACCGACATCATCGAGCGATAGCCACTGTCCACACGTTCAATGGCCCGCGCGACCAGACCGTAGGACACATAGGAGGCCCCGACCCCGCCATATTCCTCGGGCACGGTCACGCCAAGCAACCCCAACTCACCCATTTCGCGGAAAATCTCCGGGTCTGTCCTTTCTTCAAGATAGGCCTCTGCGACGCGCGGTTGCAGGCGATCCTGCGCAAAACTATGCGCTGTCTCCGAGATCATGCGCTCTTCGTCGCTCAGTTGCTCGTCGAGCAAGAACGGATCAGCCCAATGAAACGAACTCCCTTTGTGGGATGGTGCAGACATGTTGGATCTCCTCATTTCGACCGGATGGATTCTATGGATTTCAGTGAAAATATGCATGGAAATCGCCGTTATAAAGCGATATTTACACATTACTTCATGCATAAAGAGAATGATATGAGGCAAAGACGCTTCCTCCCCTCCGTCAAACTTCTCATGGCACTCGACGCGGTGGTGCGACACCGCTCGATCACGGCGGCGGCCGAAGAACTGAGTCTGACTCAGAGTACGGTGAGCCGTTTGATCCTGACGCTGGAAGAGCAGCTGGGAAAAGATCTTTTCACCCGCGAACGTCGGCGGTTGATCCCCAATGCCGCCGCGATCAGTTATCAACGCGATGTGGCGCGCGCCCTCGACATGATTCAGCGGGCGTCGATGTCGGTGGTCACCAACCCCGATGGCGGCACCCTGTCGCTTGCGATCCTGCCCACCTTCGCGACGCGGTGGCTTGGGCCGCGTCTGAGCGGGTTTCTCAACGCCCATCCGGGTGTGGCCGTGAACATGTCCACGCGGATCGGTCGGTTTGATTTTGGCGGCGAAGTGTTCGACGCCGCCATCTATTATGGTCAACAGAATTGGCCCGAGGCGCGTTCTATGAAGCTGTTTGATGAAACTGTAACGGCTTGTGTCTCACCCGGTTTCGCGGCCTCCCATCGGTTGCAAAATCTTGAGGACCTAACGGGCGTGCCAACGCTGCATCTTGAAAGCCGACCAAGCGTTTGGGCGGATTGGTTCGAAGGGCAAGGAGGCTCCGCGGCAGGAACGAACGGGATGATGATGGATCAGTTCTCAATGATGATTCAGGCGGCGATTTCCGGGCTTGGGATCGCGCTTCTACCAGATTATCTTGCCCGGATCGAAATCTCCGAAGGCCGGCTTGTGCCCGTGCTGCGCCAAGCCGTGCCTGTTCGGGGGGCATATTGGCTGGTTTGGCCGGCACAAAAGGACGACCACGCGCCTTTGGTCTCATTCCGGAATTGGTTGTCTGTGGCGGCCCAACCAGAGAGCCCCTCCTGACGGAACCGTCACATCCTGGCCGATCTCAGTGACATGCCGGCGTTTTGCAAACAGGTGGTGACGGCAGACCGCTTTAGAACGCGATGGAATAGGCCAAGCCCACGCCAAAGCTTTCAAAATCCGATGCCCCGATCCCGTCATAAAACCCGGTCAGTGCTAGGTTTGATCCGCCGTCAAAGGCATAGCTCAGACCCAAATCCACGCGGCCGCGCCATCCCTCAGAGCTTAGCTCAAGGGTGCTTGCAGCGCCGGTGCCCTCGCCATGGGCCCAGATGGCTGAGACACCGCCATTGATCCGCAAATCCGCGTTTGCCAGCGGCACGTCATGCTCAAAGTCCAGCCCAAGCGCCGCCTGAGCGAGGCCAACCCTTTGCTCGGGGATGATGTTGCCCAGCCCATCTTGATAGGTCAGTTGTGTGTCTGAGGTATAAGACAGGTCAAAATTCGGACGCAGAGTGGTTGGTCCGTAATCCATTTCCCCGGCCAATTTCGCCTGAAGCAGCCACCGCTTTGTATCAAACTGATCGGCGTAGGTGCCATAGGGGGAAATGTCGTTTGAGGTCCGTCCATAGAGCGCGCGCCCTTCAAAATAGAGCGGATGATTGGGACTGCGCGCGATGACATAGGGCCCGGCCAACCACCCCTGCCCCGTGACGCTCGCCGGCCCGTCTGTTTGATCTATGTAATCGAATTGCAGCATGGCCCCAACCATCATGTCCGGGGACAGGGTTGCATGGCTGCCCAAAGCGCCAAAGACATAGCGCGTCTCGGCCCCCTCCTCGTCCGACCACGACCCCGTCAAAGCCATCCAAACCGACTGTTCGGCTTGGCTTGCGATGTCAAAACGGCCCGTCCCGCGGCTCACCTGCGCATTGAACGTGCTTCGGGTTTGGCCCGTCAGGAAGGGGATCAAATCCGGTTGGTTGGCCAGCAATTGCGTGGCCCGAGACTGAAGAAACGCGGCGATCTGTTCTTGGGTGTCCGTCACAGTTGTGTCGGAAATGGTCACCCTGTTGGAGGCGGTGCTGAGATTGCCCGCCGTGTCTTGCGCGGCTCCCTCCGGCACCGACGCAAACGCATCTCCCGTCCCGGTCAGGGTCACCAAGGCCGTATAAACCGCCGGACCACCCGTGATCCCGGCCACCGTGGCGTTTGCGAGGCTGATGTCAGAAGCCGCAAACCCGGTCACATCCTCAGAGAAGGTGAAGGTCAGCAGAGTTGTATCCCCGAACCCCGCCGTCTCTGTCGTGCCACTGATCACAAGACTTGGCGCGATCAAATCGGTCTCAACCTCAACCGTGGCCGCAGGGGACACATTGCCCGCCGCATCCATGACCGTGACCCGAACCGTGCCACTGGGCTGTCCAAGGGGTGAGGTCACATCAAAGATCCCGCCGCTCAACAGGACGGTTTGGTATGATCCATCCGGGAAGGTAATCGTGGCCGTGGTCCCTATCTCACCGGAGCCAGAGACAGAAATCGACGCGCCGAAGTTGACCACGGTCGCCTCGATGATCGGCATCTCTGGTGCGGTCACATCGGTCACGGTTACGGTGAAACTGACCTGCGCCGCCGCATTGCCGACGCTGTCGGTGGCATTCATCGTCACCGTGGTGTCGCCGATGGGGAAATCATAGGACCCAGTCAAAACAGTCGCGCCAATTGCATAGGTGATCGCCGGGACCTCGCCGGAATTGTCGGTCACAGTCCCCAAGGTGGTGACATCCAAGGCGGCGGTGTTCAACCCCGCATCCGTGTCCAGATTCTGGGTCGCAGGTGCGGTGATCACAGGCGCCTCAGCGTCACTCACTGTTACGGTAAAACTGACTTGCGCCGCCGCATTGCCGGCGCTGTCGGTCGCGTCGATGGTGATCGTGGTCACACCCGATGGGAAATCATGGGGGCTGGTGATCTCTGTACTGCCGATTTTGAACACCGGCACGAGGGCTGTGTCACTGTTGTCCGAAACCGTGGCCACAAAACTCACCGAAGCGGTCGAAAGCCCAGCATCCGCCGCCTGCGCAATGTCCGAAGGTGCTGTGATCACCGGGGCTTCGACGTCGCTCACCGTCACGGTAAAGCTCACCTGCGTCGCGACATTGCCGGCGCTGTCAGTCGCATCCATTGTCACTGTGGTGACACCGGTGGGGAAATCATAAGACCCGCTCAAAACGGTCGAACCCACCTTATAAGTGATCGCCGGAACTTCGCCGGAATTGTCGGTCACAGACCCCAAGGTGGTGACATCCAAGGCGGCGGTGTTCAACCCCGCATCGCTGTTTGCCACTTGATCCACCGGCGCGCTCAGGACCGGCGCTTCGGTGTCGAGCACCGTGATAAAGGTCGATTTCGTTTCCGTTCCGCTGCAGCCATCGAGATCTTTTGCCGTGAGGGAGACGGTATACGAGCCGGGTGCGGTGAAGGTATGCGTCACGGAGGCGAAACTTGAAGAGGTCGCACCATCACCAAACGCCCACGCCATGCCGGTGAGGGGGGACGTCGCGACGGTTTCGTTTGTAAAGGTCACAGCCAAAGGTGCATCGCCAGAGGTGACATCCGCCGTAAAATCCACGTCCGGGCCGATCGCTTGCACCAAGTTTGAGACGGTTTTGGTATCTGTCAAACCCATCGCTGTGGTGACGGTCAGCTTAACTGTGGCCAACCCCTGGGAGAAACTATGGGTTGGGCTTTGCTCTGTCGAGGTTGTGCCATCGCCAAAATCCCACAGCCACCCAATGATCTCGCCCGTGGTTCCGGCCGTTGAGGTGTCGGTGAAACGCGTGGTCACCGGGCTACAGCCAAAAACACCCGACGCGGTGAAATTCGCGATGGGTACCGCTGAATCGCTCACCGTCACCGTAAAACTCGCCTGCGTCGCCGTATTGCCGACGCTGTCGGTGGCGTCCATCGTCACCGTGGTGTTTCCGATGGGGAAGGCATAGCTGCCCGTCAGTACAGTTGCCCCAATCTTGTAGGTGATCGCTGGCACCTCGCCCGAATTATCCGTCACAGACCCCAAACCCGTCACATCCAGCGCAGCGGTGGACAGGCCCGCATCGGAGTCGACCGTTTGGTTAGAGGGCGCGGTGATGACCGGCGACGTGACATCAATATTCAGCGCATTTGCGCTGGATTGATATGTGGTCGTGATCCCATCAAAGACAGAGGCACAGATATAGTCGCCATTGTTGGCTTCTGATGTGACCGAAAACGACACGCCGGATGTGAAGGCAATTGAGGGTGCGTCGCTGGCGTTACAGGTGGCATCGGCGCTGAAGCCATATTTTGCGATGGCAAGCTGACCACTGTCCGGGTCGGTGGTGGTGATGGTGATTTGGTCGCTGGTTGTGACACTGGCTGAGACATCATCGGTGAAGGACAGGCTTGGGGCGGTGTTGGCGCCTTCGCTGATGTAATAGGTGTAAAACCCGGCGCTCATCCCACCCGCATCCGACACAAGCCGAAACGAAAAGCCCATAAAGGTCTCATCGGCATAGGGGAGCTGTGCGCCGTCTTGCACGAAATCCGCGATATTGGCCTCTGTCGTTCCAAGGCAGTTTGCAATCAAGGTCGTGGTGATTGAGAGACCAGAATAGATCCCGGGTGTGATCCCGTATGTGGAATCGCCGGCTGTGACGTAGTTGCCCCCCGCATAGCCATAGGACCCAAGGCCATTAAGGACCACACCGGCCGATATCCCCCCGTCTTCGGTTGTGCTTGCCATGACATTGCAGGCACCGATCGTAGATGTTGAGCGAAACTTGATGTCGCCGCCGCCGACAAAGGCAAAGGCGGCTTGAGACCCCATGACTAGACCTAAAAGCGCAATCACTGCGCAGCGGATCACCGTCACGCGCCAGCCCGCGCAGAGACGGTGGCAAATGCCATTTGTTTTGTTTGTCATGATCACCACCCCTAAACGTAAAGTCCTCTTGCCGACATACGCCATCTCGCCTGTCGATCTATATGTGGATTCACACATGTGGCGCAGAAAGCACAGGTGCGTGAGCGCCACTAAATTTAACCCAAGCCCTTATGTTTCAACGCGTAAAATGGAAACGGTTGTTCCGGTTTCTCCGGTTTGAATGGACAGATTTGCGTCAATTTTTGATGCCCGCCGCCGCATCCCCGTCAGACCATAACGGGGCCTGTCGGCACTTTGGGCGGCACCAACGTCAAACCCAAGACCATCATCCGAAACCGCGACCCGCCGGTGGTCGGCATAGACCGTAATCGTGCTGGCACGCGCGTGTTTGATCACATTGGTGATCGCCTCTTGCACGATCCGCGCGATGTGCAAATTGTCAGACGGGTTTTCAGTCGGCCAGAGTGGCTCGTCCTGGATTTGCCACTCAAAGCTGACACCGTGTTTGGCCAAAAGCCCCTCAAGCCGTGTGCGCATCATGCCCAGGAGCGTGGCCAGACTGTCCTGGCTTTCGATGCTGTCCATCATCAAGGCCAGATCGCGCAGGGCGTCCTCCAAAGCGGTGCGCAGGGTCGGGTCGTCGATGGATTGGCTTTCCATATAGGCCAGCGTGTTGACCAATTGGCCCCCTACCCCGTCATGCAGTTCCAACAAAATGCGGCTGCGTTCCTGACTGATTGTTTGGGTCTTTCTCACCGTGGCCAATTCGTTGAAACTTGTTTCAAGCTGCGCTGATTTTTCGGCGATCGTACTGTGCAATGTCGCGGCCAACTCTGCATGCGCCGACAGGCTTCGGATCAATTGCGACAGGATCAGCCAGAGACAGACCAGCGCGGTCAAAAGCGGCATCAGATGCAGCAAATTCATGCTGCGGGCCTGCGAGTGGGTCAACACTAAAAACAACCCGTCAAAGGCAAGCGCAAGGGCAAGGGACAGCGCCGGGAAAAAGATCAGAAAGTCGATTTTTGGCACCGAATGGCGATGCTGCCACATAACCGCAACGGTAACGAGACCGGCGATTGCGGCGCATAAATTGACCGCCATGGTGGCCGGATAGACGTATTGCATGGGCAACAGAAACGCGACCAAAATACCGAAACAGATCAACCACGGCAGCACCCGCTCGCTGCGCAAAGGCGCGATGCCAAGGAAGCTGCGCACAAATTTCAACATGAACAAGACGTAGCTTGCGACAAAAAGGGCATGCAGGCTTTGAGAGATTTGGTAGTCGCCAACGGTGACATGCGTCCCAAGTAAAGCCAAAAAGCCACAGGCCGACACACAGGACAGAGCAATCCAAAGAAACATCCGCTCCTTGGTCCGTGCAAGCCAGACGACAAAATACCCTAAGGTGAGCAGGATCATCAAACCCAAGGCCAACTGTGTCAGTCCCTGCGTGAGCATAAATCGGGTGTCATAGGGCGTGCTCAGCATCTCCAAGTCGCCAAAATGAAAAGGCTGCAAATCAAGTTGCCCCGGTACCGGACCTGACAGATCGAACATCACTCTATTTTCGCCCAGCTTCAAAAGGCTAGGCGACACTTCGACCAGCAAAGGCGCCATCCAAGGATGCCTTTGATGCGGCAGCGCGTGGACCAAGGCCCCATTCACCGTGATCTGTAGGTGATGGTTATACTTGGGAATGAAAAACGCCTGCATCTGTGTCGGCACCTCATCCAAGGGGACCGTAAACTGCAAAACCTGATGCTCGATCCCCGGCGTGTAGCGCGCGGGCGTCGAAAATGGCAGGTCCAATGGCACCGGGTCGTCACAGTCAGGTTGCGCGCAAGAGGCAACACGATCAAAAAACATCGTGTGTTCAATCGGTCGAATGTCTCCGATGTCTACAACGGAGAGCACCGTGAGCATGGCAAGAATCCAGACCACGACACCGCCATAAACCCGCGCGCCCGCTCCCATCAGATCATGCCATTCTTTGCCGCCTGTGCGACGGCCTCAGTGTTGGAACTGACCTTGAGCTTGCGGTAAATCTGCGTGATGTGATTGCCGACTGTACCGCCAGAAATACCAAGCTGATCACCAATTTCGCGACGTTTGTAGCCGCGTGCGATGGCGCGAAGAATTTCCGTTTCACGCCCGGTGAGCATCTCCATTTGGCTCGTCGCTATGCCTGCATGATCGCTCAAAAGGTTCAAAACATGGCGCGCAATCGCCGGGCTGATCGGACTGCCGCCATCAATCAACGTTTGGATATCATCGCCAACTTGCCCGAGATCGCCCCCCTTTAAGATGTAACCCCGCGCCCCCGCTTGAATCGCTTCGACCACACGGGCCTCGTCGCCAAAGATCGAAATGACCAGCGCATCGACCTCCCAATCGGCAGCGGCAACCGCTTTGATCGCTTCGATCCCCGACCCGTCCGGCAGGCCAAGATCAACGAGAACAACCCGCGGTTTGAGATCAAAAAGCCGTTGCAGCCCATGATCCAAAGTCCAACAGACATCGCCCACGACCAAATTGGCATGCACCGCCACAGCATTTTTCAACCGCGCCGCAATGTCTGGCCTGTCTTCTATAATTAAAACGCAATGAGGCATCATCTGCCGACCAATCTTTGGATGTGATCGGGCGAAACTATCATGTTGGGCCCTCTTGCCTAGGGCTTATTGACGTTTAGGCTTCCCCTCATTGCATAACGTTTGCTTCAAGGTTGCAAACAGGGGAAAGCAGACAGGGCGCGATCCACGATTGTGCGTTGAGGCTGTTTTGTGGATTGTCAGAACCGGGGCACAATGGCGCACGTTGCCCGAGGAATCCGGCAATTGGGATTCGGTGTTCAAGCGCTTCCGGCGATGGGTCAAGGCCGATGCTTTTTCAGGATGTTCAAAGCGTTGTCCGGTCAGTCTGACTTGAAATACGCCATGATCGACAGCTCCATCATCAAGGGCCACCGCTCAGGTCAGGACACTAAGGGGGTCTCAGGGCGAAGCTATGGGGCGCCCACGCGGCGTGCCAGAGTTGATCGACGGGCCTGCCGCCGATCACCTGTTGGCAAACCGGGCCTTTGACACAAACCGGCTGCGCGCCGCGCTGTCGGTCAGGTTGCGCCATTTGATCCAAAACGCCTTCGGAAAGTTAAGGGAAAACAGCGGCATCGCGATAAGATCCTGAAAAACCGACCAAATCGTCCGCGCCTTCACCCCTCTGCGACCACCCTTGTTCACTTCAAATGAGCGTCAACAAGCCCTAGATAATTTGGTTTCGCGCGGCGCAACCCACTCGTCATTCGCCTGCCAAAGGGTGGAAAAACACATATTCGCCTACTTCAAAGACCAATCGCTGTGCGAAACCAAGCAATCATTCAAACGCGCATTCCGTCGCACAAAGTGCATAAATCTGCTTGGCACGACGATGCGCCCGAATGTCGGCGGCCATACCGGGTTGAACTTCGTTCGCCGTCCCGAGCTGCCCGATATAGGTCAGTTCATGCGACACATGTAGCGACACGGTCTCCTTGGTGTCAGCCTGTGGAGATCTGACCATGACGAAGCGATCCGATGCAATGTCCGCCGCTTGGAACACTGAAAACCTCTCGTCTGATCGATGTTCATATGGGGCGCCAATCCAGATAACCGACCTTGAACGGCCATTCCGGTCTCTCGGAGCCCGTCAGGATGCCACTGTCGAATCCCATAAGACTGATAGCGATTTTGAACGTGGACGCAGGTGAAATCCGCTTGTCGCACAGCCCTTCCGCAACCAGATGGCCTGTGACCCGATCTCCCACGCCATCGTGCAGATCACACGCTCTGTGGCCACGACTTGAGACGCTAGCACGATCCGTGCCGCTGCTGCGCCATCATTAACTGTCTCATTTTGATAACCCCATCTCTGTTCAAGAGGCGTGTAATCCGGTCAAAGCATGCGCGGCCAAGTCATTGCCGACTGATACGCGCACAAACTGGCATGCTACGGGTATCTGGCAGGCGGCCCCTATCCGGCTTCGGCCAACTTCGGCGTGACCTCGGTAGGCACCCTGTCGAGCCGCCGATTCCTGTGCCCGGTCTGTTATCAGAATCAGCCGGAAAATCATCTGTCCGAGGACCTGCGCAGACCCTTGGCGGTGCCCCCTCACCGGGGCCTCACTCCTCGCCCGAAACCTGAATGACCCGGCAACTGGCCTCGGCGCAGCGTGCCAGGACCTCTGGCGCCAGCGCCGCCCCGGTGACCACCACGTCGTAGTCCCAAACCATCTGCTTGCGGCAGGGCAACTCGCGGCCCAGTTTGGCGCGGTCCATCACCAAGACCCGCCTGCGGGCACATCCAGCGATTGCAGTTCGCGCGGTGACCTCTTCGGTGTTGTAGTCCAGCACCTCGCCCGCCTCCGAAAGCCCGCCACAGCTGAACACCGCGATATCAACAAGATAATCGGCAAAAAAAGCGGTCGAGGCCGTGCCGATCATGTCGAGATCGCGCAGCCGCACCGTGCCCCCCGCCAGCGTTACCACCGCACCCGGCGCCCCTTGTAGCGCGATCACCGCATGGATCGAGTTGGTCGCCACGAACAGCCCCTCGCGATGAGCCGCCAGAATCCGCGCGCAGGCCTCGACCGTGGTGCCCGTCCCCAGCGCCACCCGCGCGCCATCACTGACCAGATTCCGCACCGCCATGGCGATCTGTTGCTTCTCACCGCGCGCCTGACTGATCCTCGGGGCATAGCCGATATTCTCGGACGGCTGCCTGAGGCGCACGACGCCATTGCGTCGCTGCACCAGCGCCGCCTCATCGAGTTCGCGCAGATCGGTGCGGATGGTCTGCACCGAAACTGCGAGCCGTGCCGCCAGATCCGCCGCCGATATTTCGCCCACGTCACACAACAGCCCGATGATTTCATCCCGCCGGCGGGTCATCTCCTCTTTACGCATTCGCTTTCCTTTGAAAGTGAATAATCCTTTCTGCCTCCTAGCAGCACTCAGGATCCACGGGCAAGATAATAATAAATTTGGAAAAATGTCATAAAAAGTTTTCAGACTCCGGGAATAAGGGCCGCCATTACTTTCGTACGAAAACCAACACCGGAGACCTCGGATGAAATCCCTGTTGACCGCCGCCGCCCTGACCCTCGCCGCTTCGGCCTCCTTTGCCGAGACGCTGACCCTTTACACCTCGCAGCCCAACACCGACGCGCAGATGACCGTCGACGCCTTTATGGCCGCCAACCCCGGCATCGAAGTCGAGTGGGTCCGCGATGGCACCACTCAGCTGATGGCCCGTTTGATGGCCGAGATCGAAGCGGGCAGCCCGCAGCCCGACGTCCTGCTCATCGCCGATACCGTGACCCTTGAGGGTATGGCGCAGGCCGGTCAGCTCAAGGCCTATCAGTCGCCTGAAGCAACCGCCTATGACCCGGCGCTCTATTCGGCGGATGGCTACTATTACTCGACCAAGCTGATCACCACGGGCATCATCTATAACTCCGGCGCGGCGATGCAGCCCTCCTCCTGGGCTGATCTTGCCGACCCGTCCCTCAAGGGTCAGGTCGTAATGCCCTCGCCGCTCTATTCCGGCGCGGCCCTCATCCACCTTGCGACCCTGACCGGCGACAAGGACCTCGGTTGGGACTATTACAGCACCCTCGCTGCGCATGACGCCCGCGCCCAAGGCGGCAACGGTGGCGTGTTCAAGGCGGTTGCCTCGGGCGAGAAGCCCTATGGCGTCGTCGTCGACTTCCTCGCGATCCGCAGCAAAGCCGATGGCTCGCCGGTCGAGTTCGTCTTCCCGAAAGAGGGCGTTTCCTACGTGACCGAGCCGGTCGCCATCCTTGAGAGCGCCAAAAACGTCGACGCCGCGCAGAAATTTGTCGACTTCGTGTTGTCCCAGAAAGGTCAGGATCTGGTCCTCGACATGGGTTACATCCCGGCGCGCAACGACATGGGCGTCCCCTCTGGTTTTCCGGCGCGCGAAGAGATCAAGCTGATGTCCTTTGACGCCGCCAAGGCGCTGGCGGATGCCGAAGCCAACAAGGCCAAGTTCACCGAGCTTTTCGGCGCAGAATGAGCCTCGTCGCTACAAACTCCAGCAGCAGCCGGTCCGAGGGCCGGCTGCTGTCGCTCGCCCTCGCGCTGGCAGTGCTGATCACGCTGGCCCCTGTGGCGCGGCTGTTTCTTGAGGGCATCACCGCAGGTGGCAGCCTCAATCCCGGGTTTTTCACCGAGGTGGTGGCGAAACCTGCGACGCTCTCCGCCCTGCGCCATTCGTTGGTGACGGCGGGCCTTGGCACGGTGATTTCTGTACTGATCGGTGGAACTTTCGCCTTTCTCGTGGCGCTGACCGACCTGCGCCGCAAGGGCGCGCTGGTCTTTTGCCTGATGATCCCGATGATGATCCCGCCGCAAATCACCGCCCTATCCTGGACGCAAGTCTTGGGGCCCTCGTCGGTATTCTTAAAGACCCTCGGCCTTGCCCCCCCGATCGGCGCACCGCAGCCTCTCTATTCCTCCGGCGGCATCATTTTCCTCTTGGGGATTCAGCACACCTCGATCATCTTTCTGACTTTACGCGCCGGCCTGCGCGCCATCCCGCAAGAGGTTGTCGAGGCCGCCCGCATTTCCGGCGCAAAGGGTTTTCGCATCTGGGGTCAGATCGTGCTGCCCCTGAGCCTGTCGAGCCTTCTTGCTGGCATCGCCATCACCTTCGTGACCGCGCTTGGCAATTTCGGCATCCCTGCGATGCTCGGTATTCCCGCCGGTTATTCGACCCTGCCAACGCTGATTTATCAACGCCTTGCGAGCATGGGCTCCACCGTCTTGGCCGAGGTCGCGGTGCTCGCCATCCTGATCGGCCTCGTCGCCACTCTTGGCATCCTGTTGCAGCGCTTCTTCCAGCGCCGCCAACGGGTGCATCTGGTGGGCAGCACTGGCCAACCACTGGCGATCCCCCTGAGCAAGGCCCGCCTGCCGGTAGAAATCGCCCTTTGGGCCGTGATCTGCGCCATTCTGGTGCTACCTATGTTGGGGCTTCTGGCGACCTCTTTGGTGCCCGCCTATGGCGTGCCACTCAGGCTCGACACAATCTCGCTGTCTGGTTGGCACGAGGTGCTGTTCCGACAGCCAGTGACCCAACGCGCGTTCGTGAATTCCTTTGCGCTCTCCATCAGCGCCGCAACCCTTCTGATGGCGCTCTGCCTGCCGCTCGCCTGGCTGATGGACCGCCACAAGACGCCGCTCGGCCGCGCTTTCGACAGCCTGTTGGACCTACCCTATGCCCTGCCCGGCGTGGTGCTGGCGATCGCGATGATCCTGCTGCTGATCAACCTGCCCTTCACCGAGGCCACCCTCTACGGCACCATCTGGATCATTTTCCTCGCCTACCTGGCGCGGTTCTTCGCGGTGATGTTCCGGCCCGTGCAATCTTCTTTGCGTCAACTCGACCCCTCGATGGACGAGGCGGCGCAATCGGTCGGCGCCCCCCTGTCGCGCCGTCTGCGCGATATTATCCTGCCGCTCTCCGCCCCTTCGGCGGCGGCAGGTGCGATCCTCGTCTTCCTCACCGCCTTCAACGAGCTGACCGTCTCGGCCCTCCTGTGGTCCTCGGGCACGGAAACGCTCGGCGTGGTGATCTTCAACCTCGACGACAGCGGCGAGACGGTGATGGCCTCCGCCGTCGCCATGACCATCGTCTTTGTCGTCATGTTCCTGATGGCGGTGATCCAAGCGACCTCCCGCCGCCTGCCCAAAGGAGTTGTGCCATGGCAGAACTGACCCTGACCGATATTGCCAAACATTTTGGAGACGCGGCGGCGCTGAAATCCGTCACCACCACCATGCGCGATGGCGAGTTTCTGGCCCTCCTCGGTCCCTCCGGCTGCGGCAAGTCCACCCTGCTGCGCCTGCTGGCCGGGTTTGAACACCCCACCAAAGGCAGCATCCGCATCGGAGACCGCGAGGTTGCCAATGCCGCAAGCCGCCTGAACGTGCCGCCTGAGGACCGTAACATCGGCTTTGTCTTCCAGTCCTATGCCCTTTGGCCGCATATGAGTGTGCGCCGCAACGTCGGCTATCCCCTGGAAATCCGCCGCCTGTCCAAAGCGGAGCGCGAGGCGCGCATCGACGCCGCTCTCGCCGCCACTGCGCTGGAGCCTTACGGTGATCGTATGCCTTCCGACCTCTCTGGCGGGCAAAGGCAAAGGGTGGCCTTGGCGCGTTGTCTGGTCTCCGACCCCACTGCCGTACTGCTGGATGAGCCGCTGGCGAATCTCGACGTGGCTCTGCGTGCCTCAATGCAGGCGGTGTTCTCCGACTTCCACCGCCGCACCACGGCCACCATGGTCTATGTCACCCACGATCAGGCCGAGGCTATGGCCATGGCCGACCGCATCGCGGTGATGAACAATGGCGTGATTGTCCAACTCGACACGCCGGAGGCGCTCTACGCCCGCCCCCGCAGCCGCTTTGTTGCCGAGTTCATCGGTGAGGGTGCTGTGGTCCCCCTCACCGGCGCGACCCAGAGTGACACAGGCGCAGAGGCCACCCTGCTCGGCGCCCGCCTCAAGGTGGAAACCGACACCGCCTTGCCCGCCTTCGCCTGCCTGCGCCCGGAGAATCTCACCATTGCGGAAACCGGCGACATCCGCGCGCGTGTGGAGCGTGTCACCTACCTCGGCGGGCGCTATCGCCTCAACCTCACCGCGGCGAGTGGCGAGGCTTTGGTCACGCAATCCGCCACCCGGCTAACCCCCGGCGATCAAATCGGCCTCGCGCTCTCTGCGCCATGGGCCTTTGCCGCCGCCTGACAGGACCCTGATCATGAGCACCATCACCGTTCTCTCCGGCATCGGAGACAAGGGCCCAGCCGCCATGCGACTCGACACCGCGTGTCACCGCTGGCTGCTGGACTGTGGATTCGGCCCTGAGGCCAATGCCAATTTCGACCCCAAGTGGTTGGAGGGCGTCGACGCGGTCTTTGTGACCCACGACCATATCGACCATATCGGCGGTGCCGCCTATGCCGTGGAGGCGGGTCTGCCGATCCACGCCACCCGCCGCACCGCGCAGGCGCTGCCGCCCTCGGCGCAGGTGATCGCGCTGCCGGAACGGGGCGAGACCCTCATTGACGGCATCCGCCTGACCACCGGGCGCAATGGCCATGCGCTTGGCGGCGTCTGGTTCCATTTCGATCTTGGCGAGGGGCTTTTCTATTCCGGCGATTGGTCGGAGGAGAGCGATTGGTTCGCTTTTGATACGCCGCCAAAGGCCGCCACCGCAATCATCGACTGCTCCTATCACCTGAGCGACGTGCCACAATCCCAGCGCCTTGCCGATCTCGATGCGCTCATTGACACCCTGTCTGGTCAAGTGCTCTTTCCGGTGCCGCCTTCTGGGCGCGCGGGCGAGCTGGCCTTGCATCTGATGCGTCGGTTTGGACCTGAGGCGGTGCTGCTGGACCCCGAATGCTGCCATGCCTTGCGTGCGGCGCTCGCCTCCGACTCCATCGCCGCATCCGCGCAGGAGATCGCACCGCTCTTGGAGCGCGGCCCGCTGGACGCCGCGCGTTTCCTGATCTGCGACACGCCGAACGCCGATGGCGGGGCCGCTTGGGCCTATGTGCGCGCCTGGCGCGAGAGCGGACGGCTCGGACGCGACGCCCATGTGGTCTTTACGGGCCATATGACCGCTCACGCCCGTGGCATCGAGACCGTCGAGGGCGGCTATTTCCGCCGCTGGAATGTGCATCCGCCGCTCTCCGACCAGATCGCGATGATCCGCCGCTTGGGCGCACTGCGCTTTGCGCCGACCTTCTGCACCCTGCCAGAAGACTATCTGGTCGAAAACGCCTTTGGGGCACAGGTCTTCCTGCACGACACGGTGACACTGTGAGCCCCCTCTTTTCTGACCTGCCCCGCCTGCCCGCGCGTCCCTTCGTGCTGATCCGCCACGGCGAGACCACGGCGAACCGCGATCAGATCATTGCCGGACGTCTGGAGGTCGAACTGACCGAGGCGGGGCGGGATCAGGCGCGCGCACTGGCCCAACTCGTTTGGCCGCAACCGCTCGCGCTCTTTACCAGCCCGATGCGCCGCGCGCGTGAAACCGCCACGCTCGCCTTTCCTGCGCAGCCCGCCACGAGCCACCCTGGCCTAAAGGAACGCGACTGGGGCATCTATGAGGGCCGTCCCCTGCCTGAGCTGCCCCCGCGCAACGCCACGCCAGAGGGCGGCGAGGGTTGGCGGGAGATGATCCAACGCGTGCACGCCGCCCTCACCGCCTGCCTGATCGAGGCCAGATCCAACCTCCCCGTTGTGATCTGTCATTCCGGTGTGATTCGCGCCACGCGGCTGTTGACCGGCCAGCCCAGCGTCGGCTCCCGTGCGCCCAACGCCCGCCCCCTTCACTACCGTCCGGCACATGGTCCGACGGGCAACACCTTTGAGGAAACTCTAAATGAGCTTTGACAGCCCCAAACTCACCCGCCCCTGCGCAGTCTTCGACATCGACGGCACGCTGGCGGAATTCGACGCCGACACCCTCGGCCCATTGGTGCATGGGGTGGAAAAACACTGGGACGCCTTTCACGACGCCATGGCGACCACGCCGGAAATCGCCCCGGTCGCCCGCGTCCTGCGTCACCTGAAGGTGGGGGGAGAGGCCATCGTCCTGTGCTCCGGCCGCCCCGAGGGCTGGGTCAACCGCACGGTCGAGTGGCTCCACGCCAATGACCTGCCCTTTGACGGCATCTACCTGCGCCCTGACGGCGCGGATGAAATGAGTGACCCTGAGGTGAAACATGCCCTCCTGACCCGGATGCGCAGCGATGGTTTCGAGCCCTGGATCGTGTTCGACGATCGCGCCACGGTCGTCGACTTCTGGCGCAGCGAGGGTCTCATCTGCCTACAATGCGCGCCGGGAATGTTTTGAAGGTGCCTCGGGGTCGGCGTCAGGAGCCTCTTGGCCTTGTCCGTGACCCTGACGATGTCTGTATCTTGGAAAACCGTATCTGGCATTCCCACCACGCAGCATTCGGGATCGCCAACGCCAATGAATACGACGCCGCCCCTGTTGTTCGCCAAGGCTGCAATAGCTCGGATAATTGGCTCCATTCGACGCGGCTCGAATTGCACCTTGCATTCCTGTTCGGACGTCTCGCCATCCCCTAGATACCAGTTGCCTTCGGCGCGCTGAACAAACCTCGCTTGCGCTCGCGCGGCCAGCGTCGACTCGCGTTGTTCCCCGGCTTCAATCACAACGGCCACCTCGGCAGGCGCAAACCGTTTTCCTCGCGCTTTTCGTGCTGGGCGTGGTGATGTGCCTCTAACCTGGCACCGCCCCAGCGGTGCGACCTGCGGGTTTATCGCGGACTGTGCGCCGCCTTTGCTTTGATCAGCCCCGCGAGATACATGCCATATTCGGTCTTTCTGAACGTCTCAGAGGGGTGTGCATCGTGTCATCACTGATCCCACCTTGTTCATAGGCGCACTCGCCGTCAAAACGCACTGATGAGGCGTGGTCTTTTATATCTGAATCATTGGCGGAGGCTGGTAGTATCTGTCCACCATCTTGGACGATGACGGCCACTCTATCAGCGCTTGGAAACTCAGTACAAATATGCGGGCTGAGGATGTGACGGACACGCTCGAACTGACACCAAACCAAGAAAACCCGTGCCCTCCTCGCAAATGACCACTTTACAAGCGATCTTGTGCGTCAGATCGGGGAGGTCGCCGAGAAGTACAACAACAACCGCGCCACCGCTTGTGGGTGAGAACAGCCCATCGCCCTCAAGTGCAAGGTGCACTTGCCCTAGCGTCTGGGACAATACGAAAGCGCAAAGGGCCAACACGAGCGCATGACATCCAAATAGGCGCAATGAGAGAGAACGCCTTAGGTTTTCCTTTGCGTGATTCGCACTTCATATGCGCATATGATGAACAACACATAAACACGAAAGGAGAGTGCTGCTGCCCCCAAACTTGCTTATTTTGGAGCCATAAAAAGAACGTAGTTTTCGAAGAAATGCAGGGCGCGGACACCCCTGTCGCAAAAGTACCGGCAATTTGACTTACCTCTTCTCCCCGCGTTTTTGCAATTTTCAAATGATACCGAGATCACCCAAAGATAACGGGGGTGAAACGTAAGAGCAGGTTACCTGCCATCATAAACAGGGAGACACGGGGTGCAGATGACAACCCTTGACGGAGCCTGCGCGGTGCGCAGATCCTATGCGTTCATACGGATGGCACCCCTGCATACCGCGGGGGGAGCAGATCGCCTTGCACTCCCGGCAGCGCGAGAGCTTGGCGAGAGCCATGTTCAACGCAGCTGTAGAAACACATACACGCCTTCGTTCTCCTTCGAGATGAGACAAATCGCCTCTCTTTTGTCCAGCTTATGCCTCGACGTTTTCCAGAGAACAGGTGGCACAAACGCTCTTTTGAATTCTCATTCGGATCGCATGGCACAGCCGCTCCACCGATCCCCCTTCTCCCAGCCATCTACTGTAGCCGAGGTCCATGATTATGCGTGATCCCATTAATATCCCCGCTCTGGTCGAACGTCGCGCGGCTTACAAAAGCCTCGAAGCGCCGTTTTACAACTCCCCCGAAATTCTGGACCTCGATATTGAGGTGATCTTCGGCAACCACTGGATTTTTGTGGGCACCGAACCGGAACTGCCCGAGCCGGGCGATTGCATCACGGTCGAGATTGGCAAAGTCTCCGTGTTACTGCTGCGTGGCGATGACGAAGAGATCCGTGGGTTCCACAACGTTTGTCGCCACCGGGGAGCCAAGCTTGTGGATGAGAAATCCACCACCATCGGCAACATCGTCTGCCGCTATCATGGCTGGACCTACAATGAGGATGGTGAACTGATCCTGGCGGAGCACATGGGCAAGGAATTCGACAAATCCTGCCATGGCCTGAGGACAGTCCATGTGCGCTCCATTGCGGGCCTGATCTTTATCTGTCTGGCCAAAGACGCCCCGACGGATATGGACCGCATGGCGGAAACGATGGAAAAATACATCGCACCGCATGACATCAAGAACACCAAAGTGGCCTTCCAATCTGAATTGATTGAGGAAGGCAACTGGAAGCTGACGCTGGAAAACAACCGCGAGTGCTACCACTGCGAAGGCAACCACCCGCAGTTGACTGTACCGCTGTCCGAATTCGGCTTTGGTTTCTCCCCTGACGAGTTGGACGAACGCCGCTCCGCCGATGTTGAAAAATACGCGCAGGATGTTCGGGACAGCCATGCCAAGTGGGAAGCATGCGGCCTGCCTTCCTCTGAGGAAGAACACCTGTCCGATGTCACGGGGTTCCGCACCATGCGTTTGCCGTTGATGTGGGAAGGCGAAAGCCATACCGTCGACACCAAGGTCGCCTCCAAGAAACTTCTGGGCAAGTTTGACAATGCCAAACTTGGCGGCCTGAGCTTCTGGACCCATCCGAATTCCTGGCATCACTTCATGTCGGATCACATCGTCACCTTCTCTGTGATCCCCTTGTCCGCGGATCGCACCTTGGTGCGGACCACTTGGCTTGTGCATAAAGATGCAATCGAAGGTCAGGATTACAACCTCGACAATCTCACACAGGTCTGGACCTACACCAACCAACAAGATGCCGATCTCGTGCGCCTTGCGCAGTTGGGCAGCGCACAGTTGGGGTATCAGCCGGGGCCGTATTCGCGTTTCACCGAACCGCATGTTGAATCTTTCGCCGCATGGTACATCGGGCGTTTGAAAGCGTATTTCGATCAGACCCAAACCACGGCAGCGGCAGAATGAGCGCGCCGAGCAACGAAAACCTGACCGAAGCGACAGGCGTACCGATGTGGGACCCGGAGGTGGACGATGTTCTCGTTTGCCGCCAGGTCCGGCAGGAAACGCATGACGTGAAGACTTTCGTGTTCTCTGCCCGTGAACCGCGCGATTTCCGGTTCTACCCAGGTCAGCACATGACCTTTGAACTGCCGGTCGACGGCATGGTCACGCGCAGCTACACGATTTCCGCCTCTGCGGCGCGCCCCTACCGGATCGAGATCACGGTCAAACGTGTTCCGGGCGGGCCGGGGTCCAACTGGCTGCATGACAACATGCTGCCGGGCAAGGAGATCAACGTCATCGGCCCGTCGGGGGATTTCACCACCGACGCCAACGCAGAAGAAAAGCTCCTGTTCATTTCTGCAGGCAGCGGCATCACCCCAATGATGTCGATGACACGCACCGCCTGTGATTTGTCAGAGCCGTATGATCTGCATTTCATTCATGCCGCGCGCAGCCCGTCAGATATCATTTTTCACAAGGAACTCGAGCTTCTGGCCAGCCAGAACCCGACTTTGCGTCTTGCATTCACCTGTGACACCACCTCGGCGCATCACAGCTGGAGCGGCTATATCGGGCGGCTCAACATTCAGATGTTGGCCATGATGTCCTCAGACTACAAAGAGCGGAAAATCTTCTGCTGTGGTCCTGCACGGTTCATGGAAGGCGTGCGCGCCATGCTCCAAGACGTCGGGTTCAACATGGACCAGTATTTCGAGGAAAGTTTTGATTTCGGTGCCGAAACGGCTGGGACCATTGAGGAACCGAGCTCTGCGCCAGAGATCAGCGGCGACACCTATCGCGTCAGCTTCCCTAAAACCGGACATGTTGTCGTGGTCAGCCCCGGCATGACCATCCTGTCGGCGGCAAAAGAGGCGGGGCTTTTGCCGATGTCCTCTTGTCAGCGCGGCATCTGCGGCACCTGTAAGTCGAAATTGCTCTCAGGAGAGGTCGACATGCAGCACGGTGGCGGCATTCGCAAACGCGAAATTGATCAAGGCAAAATTCTGATTTGCTGTTCGACGCCGTTGTCCGATGTCGAGGTCGAACTCTAACACTTCACGTTTCGTCGCGCGTGTCAGTGCTTTGCTGAGCTTCGCCACATGGCACGCGCGCCCGTAAATTTTGAACAAAGGTCCATCAAGAGACCTAACGGCGGGACCTACCCGCATAACCGACAATGGAGGGATATCCATGACTGCCCCAAATGATTCCGAACAAACGCCCCACGAGGCGCCACCAGAGAGCGCCATCGACACCGATTACGACATTGGTCAGGACAACATCGAAGGCACTCTCGGGCCATTCGGCTTTGACCTGCACAATCCGGTTTTCCCGATTTCGGCTCTGACTGTCATCGCATTTGTTGTCTTCACACTGCTGTTTCCCGAACTGGCTGGCACGACGTTCAGCGCGGTGTTTTCTTTCGTAACCAAAGGTTTCGACTGGTTCTTTATCGGCGCAGCGGATATTTTCGTGATCCTTTGCCTCGTGATCGTCATCAGCCCCTACGGCAAAATCCGTTTGGGTGGCCCAGATGCCAAACCCGATTTCACCTATACAAGCTGGTTCGCGATGCTCTTCGCGGCTGGCATGGGCATCGGCTTGATGTTCTACGGTGTGTCGGAGCCGCTGAGCCACTTCTCCTCGTCTCTGGGCGGCGTCGTCGTCGGCGAAAACGGTATTCGCACCGACTGGGCCCCATTGGGTGCCGCAGCTGGCAACGAAGCCGAAGCGATCCGTCTCGGCATGGCTGCGTCTATTTTCCACTGGGCCCTGCATCCTTGGGCGATCTACGCCATCGTGGCCCTGAGCCTTGCGCTGTTCTCCTATAACAAGGGTCTGCCGCTGACGATCCGTTCCGCCTTTTACCCGATCTTCGGGGAACGCGTCTGGGGCTGGCCGGGTCACATCATCGACATTTTGGCCGTGTTTGCGACCCTGTTCGGTCTCGCCACCTCTCTCGGGCTTGGGGCTGCTCAGGCAAACTCTGGCTTCAACAAACTCTTCGGAATGCCGATCAACGACACGTCTCAGGTGATCTTGATCTGTGGCATCACTGCGGTCGCCTTGTTCTCCGTGATCCGTGGCCTCGAAGCCGGGGTCAAACTGCTCTCCGAGATCAACATGGGCGTCGCCTTCTTGCTCTGGGCTTTCGTTCTCATCGCCGGGCCGACGCTGCTCTTGGCCACTGACATGCTCGACTTCCTTGGCGCCTACCTTAAATACCTGCCAGCGCTGTCGAACCCGATCGGTCGTGAAGACGTCAACTTTGCTCAAGGCTGGACCTCCTTCTACTGGGCTTGGTGGATTTCCTGGTCACCGTTCGTGGGGATGTTCATCGCCCGCGTCTCTCGTGGTCGCACCGTGCGCGAATTCATCATCTCCGTGCTGCTCGTGCCGTCTCTCGTTTGTGTGGCCTGGATGTCCGTCTTTGGTGGATCCGCAATCAGCCAGGTTGTCCGTGACGGCTACACCGCCGTGGCCGAAGCCGCTCTGCCATTACAGCTCTTCACCATGCTCGACGCCATGCCTTGGACCTCTATCACCTCCTTCATCGGGATCATTCTGGTCATCGTCTTCTTTGTGACCTCCTCAGACTCCGGGTCTCTGGTGATCGACACCATCGCCGCCGGTGGTAAGGTGGATGCGCCCGTGCCGCAGCGTGTGTTCTGGTGCCTTTTCGAAGGAATCGTCGCCATCGTCCTGCTGCTCTCAGCCGGTGGTCTTGGGACTTTGCAGTCCATGGTGATCTCGACTGGCCTGCCCTTTACAGTGGTGCTTTTGGTCATGTGTGTCGCCATCTGGCGTGGTCTGGCCTCAGAACCGCGCTGATCTAAAGGGCTTTTCCCCCGCCCCACTCTCGCCGCCGGATGTATATGCCGGCGGCGTTTTCATTCCTTCCCCCCTGCTCTTTCGTCGAGGCCCCCATGTCTGACCGGATTTTTATCAGCAATCTATGCCTCTACGGCTTTCACGGTGTAATGCCCGAGGAACAACGCATCGGGCAAAGGTTTTACATTGATCTGGCTTGTGAACTTGATCTTGCCCCTGCGGGTGAGGCGGATGATTACAACCTCACCACCTGTTACGATGCCCTGTGCCGACTGGCGCAAACCACCTCAGACAGCGGCCCGTTCAACCTGATCGAAACGCTGGGGGAACGCATTGCACAGGCGGTTCTGAGCCAATTCAGCTCGGTGAACTCGGTGCGCGTCACTGTGCGTAAACCCTCGGCCCCGATTCAGGCCAGCCTAGATCATGTTGGTATTGAAATCTTGCGCCGCCGCTAAAACCATAACGCCCCCACCATAGGACAAATGCGGCACGTGCAAACAGGACCGCCCCTCCCCGCTGCGTCGCAGAGTTACGCCCCTCTACAGATGTTTCTCGCGGAATGGGTCGCGCCTTGGACACTGGCCTCGAGTCGATCTCAATTGTGGCCAAAAACCAATAAAACTAAGGGAGATTATGCCAAAATTCTATGCAGTATCCAGATTAGAACAGGCCCGACCCGTTAGGATTTTCGACTAAGACGACAAAAACGTGACGATGACGCATACCTTCACCATCTGTGGCGCAAATATCCGATTATTCGCCCGTTGAAGACGCAATCATCGTCCAATCCCTTCTCTCGCAGAGAAAGTTGCACGATGACTCGCTTCAATGCACTGAACCTTGTTAAGAACGCCCTGACCGGGCACAAAAACTGGACCGAGCAATGGCCGGACTCCCAGCCGAAAACCGAATATGACGTCGTCATCGTCGGGGCTGGTGGTCACGGGCTTGGCGCCGCCTACTATTTGGCCAAACAGCACGGCATCACCAATGTCGCCGTGATCGACAAAGGCTGGCTCGGGGGCGGCAACACGGGCCGGAACACCACGATCATTCGCTCGAACTACCTCTACGACGAAAGCGCGCGTCTGTTCGACCACGCGCTGGACCTGTGGCAGGACCTGAGCCAGGAACTGAACTACAACGTCATGTATTCCAACCGCGGCTGTCTGATGCTGGCCCACACAGTGCATGACGTGCAGAGCTTTAAGCGTCACGTGCATTCCAACCGTTTGAACGGTGTGGACAACCGCTGGCTGACCCCGCAAGAGTGCAAGGAATATTGTCCGCCCATCAATATCGCGCCCGATGCCCGCTACCCGGTGATGGGTGGTGCGTTGCAAGAACGCGCCGGGACCGCCCGTCACGACGCCGTGGCTTGGGGTTATGCCCGTGGTGCCGCCGAGCGTGGCGTGGATATCATCCAAAACTGTGCCGTCACCGCGATCCGCCGCCACCCTGACGGGTCCGTCGCCGGGGTCGAAACCGAGAAGGGCTTTATCAAAGCCAAAAAGGTTGCCGTCTCTGCCTCCGGTCACAACTCCATGGTGATGGAAACCGCTGGTGTACGTCTGCCGCTTGAAAGCACGCCGCTTCAGGCGCTGGTCTCCGAGCCGGTCAAACCGATCTTCCCCTGTGTGGTGATGTCGAACGCTGTGCACGCCTATTGCAGCCAGTCTGACAAAGGTGAATTGGTGATCGGCTCCGGCACCGACCAATACGTGTCTTATTCGCAGCGGGGTGGTTTGCCTCTGATCGAGCACACGGTTGCCGCGATTTCCGAGGTTTTCCCCATCTTCAACCGGATGCGCATGTTGCGCAAATGGGGCGGCATCGTTGACAACACACCGGATCGTTCCGCGATCATCGGCAAAACCCCGGTGCAAAACCTCTACGTCAACTGTGGCTGGGGCACCGGCGGGTTCAAAGCCACACCCGGCGCAGCCCACACGCTTGCGTGGACCGTGGCCAAAGACGAACCGCACCCGATCAATGCGCCTTTCACGCTGGATCGTTTCCGCACCGGCCGGCTGATCGACGAAGCCGCCGCCGCCGCCGTGGCCCACTAAGGAGAGACATAAAATGATTCAGATTCATTGTCCCTATTGCGGCGAAACCCTGCCCGAACTGGAATTCGCCTATGCCGGTGAAGCCCATATTGTCCGTCCGGAGTCCCCCTCGGAGCAGACAGACGAAGAATGGGCAGCGTTCCTTTTCCTTCGTGACAACGTGAAAGGCCCGCATTTCGAACGCTGGCGCCATGCCCATGGCTGTGGCCGGTTCTTCAACGCGGTGCGCAATACGATCACCGACCGTTTCTACATCACCTACAAAGCTGGCGAACCGCGTCCGGATTTGGCCAAGCTTCTGGAGGAAAGCAAATGAGCAAACATCGCCTTCGTGGACGCGGTCGCGTCGACGCCTCCCAACCCGTCGTTTTCACGTTTGACGGCAAACCGTACACAGGCCTGAAAGGCGACACCGTCGCCTCTGCCTTGCTCGCCCATGGCGTGCACCTGATGGGCCGGTCGTTCAAATACCACCGTCCGCGCGGTGCCATCGCCGCCGGGTCCGAAGAGCCGAACGCGCTGATCGGTACGCGCCGCGGGCCGGGCCGGTTCGAACCGAACACCCGCGCCACGGTGCAGGAAATCTGGGACGGCCTGGAGACCAACTCGCAGAACAAATTCCCCAGCCTGAAATGGGACGTGGGCGCCGTCAATGACGCCGCTTACATGCTGTTTTCGGCGGGCTTTTACTACAAAACCTTCATGTGGCCGCGGTCCTTTTGGGACAAGGTTTATGAGCCGTTCATCCGCGCCGCGGCCGGTCTCGGTGTCTCGCCGTCTGAAGAAGACCCGGACACCTATGCCTCGCGCTATCTTTACTGCGATTTGCTGATCGTGGGTGCGGGTCCCGCCGGGATTGCCGCCGCACGCGAAGCTGCGGGCAAAGGCCTGTCGGTCGTGTTGGTGGATGAGAATTCGGAAATGGGCGGGACACTTTTGTCCGAACCACAGTCCAAGATCGACGGCAAATCGGCGTGGACCTGGCTAGAAGACGAGTTGGCCGCCCTGAAAGAGGCCGGTGTCAAGCTGATGACCCGGACCACGGCGATTGGCTACTACCACGAAAACATGATCGGCATGGTCGAGAAACTGACCGACCACCTGCCGACCCTGCCCGCAGACACACCGCGCGAGCGAATGTGGCGCGTGCGTGCGAAACAGGTCGTTCTGGCGCAGGGCGCGCTTGAAAAACCGCTGGTGTTCCATGGCAACGACCGTCCGGGCGTGATGCTCGCTGGCTCCGCGCAGACCTACCTGCATCGCTATGGCGTCAAAGTCGGGGAAAGCCCCGTCGTCGTCACCTCGCATGACAGCGCGTGGTACGCAGCTTTTGATCTTCAGGCGGCTGGTGCCTATGTGCAGGCCATTGTCGATACCCGGCCGCAAGTGCGTCAGGATCTTCAGGCCGAGGCCCGCACCCGCGGCATCCCGGTCAAACTTGGCCACACGGTCACGGCGACCGGCGGTCGTCTGCGCATCAACACGGTGCGAGTGAACCCGCTCAACGGCACCCATGTCGGCAATGGCCAGTGGATCAAATGCGATGCGCTTTTGATGTCTGGCGGCTGGACCCCGTCGCTGCACCTGTTCTCGCACACCAAGGGCAGCCTGATCTGGGACGACGATCTGACCACGTTCCTGCCCAAGGATACACCAGAAGACTGCATCATCACTGGCGCGTCGCGCGGACTTTGGGGCGTCGAAGCCGCGCTCAAAGACGGGTCTGTACGTGTTGTTGAAGCGCTGAGCAAACTGGGTGTCGAGGCCACGGTCTCTGACTACACCGTCGCGGACGACCGCGTCGGCACAGGCGTCACCATGCGCGAATTGCCGACCGATCGCAGCGCGGGCAAAGCGAAAGCTTTTGTCGACTTCCAAAACGATGTGACCGCAAAAGACCTGCGTCTCGCCGTGCGCGAGGGCATGCGCTCCATCGAGCATGTGAAACGCTACACCACCAACGGCATGGCAACCGATCAGGCAAGATGTCCAACATCAACGGCCTGAACATCGCCGCCGACGCTCTGGGCAAAAAGCAACCGCAGGTGGGTCTCACGACCTTCCGCCCGCCCTACACGCCGACCACCTTTGGGGCCTTCGCGGGCTATCACCGCGGCGATCATTTCGAAGTGGTCCGCAAGACCCAGATCGACGGTTGGGCCGAAGAAAACGCAGCCGTGTTTGAACCCGTGGGCCAGTGGCGCCGGGCGCGGTACTTCCCGAAAGCGGGTGAGACCATGGATCAAGCCGTGGCGCGCGAATGTGCAGCGACGCGGGCTTCCGTGGGCATCTTTGATGCCTCCACTCTGGGCAAGATCGAAGTGGTCGGGCCGGATGCGGCCGAATTCGTCAACCGCATGTACACCAACCCGTTCATGAAACTTGCACCGGGCAAGTGCCGTTACGGTCTTCTTTTGGGCGATGACGGATATATTCGCGACGACGGTGTGATCGCACGCATTTCCGACGAACGGTTCCACGTGACCACCACCACCGGTGGGGCTGCGCGGGTGCTGACGATGATGGAAGACTACCTCCAAACCGAGTGGCCCGACCTGAATGTCTGGCTCACCTCGACCACAGAGCAATGGTCCACCGTTGCGGTGAACGGACCGAATGCCGCGAAACTGCTTCAGCCCTTCGTCAAGGATTTCGCCCTGACCGAAGACAATTTCCCGCACATGTCCTGCGTCGAAGTTGAGGTTGCGGGCTATCCCGCGCGTCTGTGGCGCGTAAGCTTCACCGGCGAGATCGGCTTCGAGATCAACGTGCCCGCCCCTTACGGTCGCGCACTTTGGGAAACCCTGTGGGACGCGGGTCAGGCATATGACATCACCGCCTACGGGACAGAAACCATGCACGTGCTGCGCGCTGAAAAGGGCTACATCATCGTCGGTCAGGACACTGACGGTACGGTGACCCCCTATGACGCGGGCATGGGTTGGGCGGTTGGCACCAAGAAAGCCGACTTTGTTGGGATGCGCGGGCTGAAGCGGCCCGATCTCGTCGCGAAGAACCGCAAACAGCTTGTCGGTCTGGTGACCGAGGACCAGTCCTGTCTCGAAGAAGGGGCCCAGATCGTCTTGGATCCGAACCAGCCCATCCCGATGAAAATGGTCGGTCACGTGACCTCGTCTTATCATCAGGGCACAACGGATCACCCGATCGCATTGGCGTTGGTCGAAGGTGGCCATTCGAAAATGGGCGAGACGGTTTATATCCCGATGCCCGACCGGACCATTGCCGCGAAAGTCACCGGGACCGTCTTTGTCGATCCTGAAAACGCTCGTTTGAAAATCTGATTGGAGGTCAGACATGTCCAAGCATATCTCTTCTCTGGCTCCATCGGTCGTGGTGGATACCGCGGCTGCCCATGTGGCCGTCACGCCAATGACCGGACGGATTTCGCTGCGCGCGCGCGGCGATCTGGCGGCGATCGGCAAGGCCATTGGCGTCAGCTTGCCGACCCAAATTGGCATCTGCGCCAAAACTGACGGGATTGAGGTTGTGTGCCTCGGCCCTGATGAGTGGACCCTGCTTGTGCCGCTCGATCAGATCGAAAAGGTGCAAGGCGCTTTGGCGACCCTCGCCCCGTCGTTGCCGCACTCGATGACCGAAATCACCGGACGCGAGATCACCTTTCAGATCGAAGGCCCGCACGCCGCTGACCTGATGAGCATTGGCTGTCCGCGCGACATTTCCACCATCAAGGTGGGTCAGGCGCGCCGCACGCTTTTTGACGGTGCCACCGTCGTTCTCTGGCGCGATGCCGAGACCAGTTTCCGCATGGATGTCTGGAACAGCTTCGCCCCTTTCCTTGCCTCAACCCTTGAGACCGGTGCGAAAGAACTCGCCGCCGAACTCGCTTGACCCCGAAGGATTTTCCGCATGTTTGACCGCCTGCAAAGACCCGAGATCGCCGATGCCGATGTTGCTTCCGCGATTGGTGAGGAACTCGACCGTCAACAAACCCAGATCGAACTGATCGCTTCCGAGAACATCGTGTCCCCGGACGTGATGGCCGCGCAAGGTTCTGTGCTGACCAACAAATACGCCGAAGGCTATGCTGGCAAGCGCTACTACGGTGGCTGTGAGTTTGTCGACAAGGTTGAAGTTTTGGCCATTGAGCGCCTGAAGAAATTGTTCGGTGCCGAATACGCCAACGTGCAGCCGCACTCCGGCGCACAGGCCAATCAGGCTGTGTTCCTCGCCCTTCTGCAACCGGGCGACCGTATCATGGGTCTTTCGCTGGCCCACGGCGGTCACCTGACCCACGGGTCTCCTGTGACCATGTCCGGTAAATGGTTCGATGTCGTCTCCTATGAGGTCGACCCTGAAACCCACCTGATCGACATGGAAAAGGTGCGTGAGAAAGCGCTCGAAACCAAGCCGAAGCTGATCGTGGCCGGCGCCTCTGCCTACCCGCGCGTCATCGACTTCGAAGGCTTCCGCAAGATCGCCGACGAAGTGGGCGCCTACCTGATGGTCGACATGGCGCACTATGCCGGTCTGATCGCGGGCGGCAAATACCCGAACCCGGTGCCGCACGCGCATGTGACCACCTCCACCACCCACAAGACCCTGCGCGGTCCGCGTGGTGGCGTGATCTTGTCGAACGACGAAGCGATTGCGAAAAAACTGAACTCCGCCGTCTTCCCGGGCAATCAGGGCGGCCCGCTGATGCACGTCATCGCAGCGAAAGCCGTGGCGTTTGGCGAGGCGCTTCAGCCGTCCTTCGCGGACTACGCCGGTCAGGTGATCGAGAACGCGAAAGCTCTGGCGGACGTTCTCAAAGTCGGCGGTCTGGGCATCGTTTCTGGCGGCTCCGATTGTCACATGGTTCTCGTCGATCTGCGCCCAAAAGGCGTGACCGGCAAAGTGGCCGAGATCGCTTTGGAACGGGCTGGTCTGACCTGTAACAAGAACTCGATCCCGAACGACCCGGAGAAGCCTTTCGTGACCTCCGGCGTGCGTCTGGGCACCTCTGCGGGCACCACACGTGGGTTCAAAGAGGCCGAGTTCGAACAGATTGGCTCGCTGATCCTGCGCGTGCTCAACGCCTTGTCGGACAATCCCGAGGGGGACGCCGCGGTCGAAGCCGAGGTTCTCGCAGACGTGCGCAAACTTTGCGCCGATTTCCCGATCTACGGCGCATAATCCAGACGCGGCATCCCGCCGGGGGGTGCCGCGCGGCCCGAACACATGTTGATCTTGGATTGATCGCCTGATTGATCGCTCGATATACCTCCGGGGCCTGTCGTAGATCACGCAGGCCCCCATTTGCGGAAGGCTTCCCATGTTCCTGTCTGTCTTCGACGTTTTTAAAATCGGCATCGGGCCCTCTTCATCACACACGATGGGGCCGATGGTCGCCGCCGCGCGGTTCATCGAAGAACTCCACGACCGGAACTTCAATATTCCCGGCGCCGGCAAACTTCATCGTCTCGGCGCCAGCCTTCACGGTTCCCTGGCCTTTACCGGCAAGGGCCACGCCACCGATCGTGCTGTCCTTCTTGGGTTTTGCGGCTATACGCCGGAGACCCTTGATCCCAACGCAATCGACGAGATCGAAGACCGGGTCCGGCGCGAAAAGGTTGTGCACCTGGAGGGTCTGGGCGCGCTTGCTTTCGATCCTGACGTGGATCTCGTTTTCGACTGGGGCCCACCGCTTGAAGGCCATGCCAACGGGCTGATCCTGAAAGCCTTCGACAAAGCCGGTAACGCCTATCAAACGCGCACCTTCTATTCCATTGGTGGCGGCTTTGTTGTCACCGCCGAAGAGTTGGCCGCGCAGAAAAACGACACCCAGAGCCTGCACAACGAAAAAGCGGCACGGGCTTTTCCCTACCCCTTTGGCTCTGCCAAGGAGATGCTCGATATGGGCATCACGTCCGGCAAAACCATTGCCGAGATGAAACGTGCCAATGAGCGCAAAGTCTATGGTGCCGATCTGGAACCGAAACTTGACCGGATCATCGAGACCATGAACGAGTGTATCGACCGTGGACTTGCACAAGACGGCATCCTCCCCGGTGGGCTGAACGTCAAACGCCGGGCCAAGGGCATCCATGAATCTCTGAAGGCCGAACAAGGTCTCAACATCACCGCACCGCATGTCGCCAACGACTGGATGAGCGTCTACGCCATGGCGGTGAACGAGGAAAACGCCGCCGGGGGCCGGGTCGTGACCTCCCCCACCAACGGGGCGGCAGGTGTTGTCCCGGCGGTGATGCGCTATTATCGCCATCATTGTGTCGGCGCGAGCGACGCGAAACTGCGCGACTTTTTGTTGGTCGCAGCGGCCATTGGCGGGCTGATCAAACACAACGCCTCAATCTCTGGTGCGGAAGTCGGGTGCCAAGGCGAAGTGGGATCTGCGGCGGCAATGGCGGCGGGCGCGCTGTGCGCCGTGCTGGGCGGCACCAATGCGCAGGTGGAGAACGCCGCTGAAATCGCTCTGGAACATCACCTCGGCATGACCTGTGATCCCGCGGCCGGGCTTGTTCAGGTGCCATGCATCGAACGCAACGCGCTTGGCGCGATCAAGGCGGTGTCGGCGGCATCTCTGTCCCTGCGCGGCGACGGCACGCATTTCATGCCGCTCGACAACTGTATTCAAGTGATGTTGGAAACCGGGCGCGACATGAACCTCAAATACAAAGAGACGTCCACGGGTGGCATCGCGGTCAATTTGCCGGAGTGCTGATCTTCCCCGTGTGACAGGCCTCAAAACGCGCGCAGCTTTGGCTTCGCGCGTTTTTCTGTGTTGGTTCTTCGCCCAACGCGCACGAAAAAGGGCGACCCATGGGGCCGCCCTGTCCGTGTCATCTCGCAAACGGGTCAGCTTGCTTTCAGCATCCCATGCGGGTCGAGGACGAATTTCTTCGCGGCCCCGTGATCGAAGGCATCGTAGCCCGCCGCGGCGTCTTCGAGAGAGATGATCTGGGCATTCACGATTTTCGCAATCGGCAAACGACCATGCAGGATCGCCTGCATGAGCTGACGGTTGTATTTCAGCACCGGCGTCTGACCGGTGTGAAAGCTCTGAGCTTTCGCCCAACCCTGACCGAAGCGCAGCGATAGGCTACCAACTTTGGCGGCTTCGTCCACAGCGCCCGGATCTTCGGTCACGTAGAGGCCGGGGATGCCGATGGAACCTGCAACACGGGTGATTTCCATCATCTGGTTGAGCACGATGGCGGGCTGTTCGCCGCCGGTGTGACCGCGGGCTTCAAAGCCCACAGCGTCAATGGCGGCATCCACTTCGGGGCTACCAGTGATTTCGGCGATCATCTCGCCAAGGCGATCGCCCTTGTTCAAATCGACCGGGACAAACCCCATCTTGGCGGCGTGATCGAGGCGCTCTTTGTTGAAATCACCGATCAGAACCACAGCCGCCCCGAGAACCTGAGCGGAAGCCGCCGCAGCCAGACCAACAGGACCCGCGCCTGCGACATAGACGATGGAGCCGACGCCCACACCCGCCTGAACCGCACCGTGAAACCCGGTCGGAAGAATGTCGGACAGCATGGTCAGATCGGTGATCTTGTCGAGGGCTTGATCACGATCCGGGAACTTCAGAAGGTTGAAGTCGGCGTAAGGCACCATGACATAGCGCGCCTGACCGCCGACCCAGCCGCCCATATCGACATAGCCATAGGCCCCGCCTGCACGTTCGGGGTTCACGGTGAGACAGACGCCCGTGTCCTGTTCTTTACAGCACCGGCACCGGCCACAAGCGACGTTAAACGGCACGGAGACGATGTCGCCGATCTCAAGCATCTCGACGTCAGAGCCTTTTTCGATCACTTCGCCGGTGATCTCGTGACCGAGGACAAGGCCCTCGGGCGCGGTGGTGCGGCCACGCACCATGTGCTGGTCGGAGCCACAGATGTTGGTGGACACCACTTTCAGGATCACGGCGTGACCGAGCTTGCGCCCATCCGGCGCGGCCATGGTCGGGTCTGCAATGTCCTGAACCTCGACCTTGCCGGGGCCCATGTAGACGACACCTCTGTTGGAACTCATGATATATCCTCCCATTACGGGCGCGCTAGGCCGCCCTCTTACTTGCACATGTTCAGGGATCGAACGCTCCGTCCTCCCGGAGCGGGCCAACCCCTTGCACGTTGCGGACTGGCCGCACGCGCGTCCGTTCAGCAGACAGTGTCAGGCCGGGTCGAGGCGCGGAGAGATGAGGCAAACGCGCAGGACATTTGCGCCAGATGTAAAAACGCGCCCTTCCCAGCGGAAAGGCGCGCAATCAGGACAGATGTCTTTGGCAGGAAACCGCTGCTACATGCGCCTTAATGCGCTGCAACCCCCCGGAGCCGTTCAGACCGGCGGCGCAAAATTTCCACGACGGTCAAAAGCGCAATCGAGATCACCACAAGGATCGTCGCCACAGCAAGGATCGCAGGGCTGATCTGTTCGCGAATGCCGCTCCACATTTCACGCGGGATGGTTTGCTGATCGGGCCCCGCGATGAACAGCACCGCGACCACTTCGTCAAAGGAGGTGACGAAGGCAAAGAGACCGCCCGAAATCACACCCGGCAGGATCAACGGCATCACCACTTTGAAAAAGGTGCGGCGCGGATTGGCACCAAGGCTTGCCGCAGCCCGGATCAGGGACTGGTCAAAACCCGAAAGCGTCGCCGTTACAGTGATGATCACAAACGGAATGCCAAGAGCGGCATGGGCCAAAACGACGCCGGTGTAGGTCGAGGTCAACCGACCGCATTCAAAGCCGAAAATGGCGCAGGGGTTCGAATAGAAAAAGAACATCCCTGTGGCGACGATGATGATCGGCACGATCATCGGGCTGATCAGGATCGCCATGATCGTCCGCCGCCATGGCATTTCCGGGCGTGACAGGCCAAGTGCGGCCAATGTCCCCAGAACCGTTGACAGGATCGTCGCCCAAAAGCCGATGATCACGGAGTTCTTCGCCGCTTTCACCCAATCCGCATTGTGCCACAGATCGGACCACCACGCCCCATCACGCACCGCTTCGGAGGCCTGCATCCCCGAGGTCAAAAGCGAGTCATACCAGCGCATGCTATAGCCCTCGGCATCAAAGCTCAGCATTTTCTCCGTGTAGGTGAAATACGGCTCCGCATTGAAGGACAACGGGACGATGACAAGGATCGGCGAAATCAGGAAGACGAACACCAGAACGCAGATCACCAGATAGGTGGCATGCCAAGCACGTTCGAGTGGGGAGGCATAGGTCGGAAGGGCCATCAGTCTCTCTCCTTAACCGAGTTTCAATTTGTCGATGCCGATCAGGCGATCATAGAGCCAGTACAGCACCAGAACCCCGACCAGAAGCATGGTTGCCAGAGCCGCCGCCATGGACCAATTCGCCTTGGTCATGTGGAACTGCACCATGTTCGAGAAAAGCTGACCATCCGCACCGCCGACCAACGCCGGGGTGATGTAGTAACCAACCGCAAGGATAAAGACCAAGAGCACGCCAGCCCCAATGCCGGGGATCGTCTGCGGCAGGTAAATACGGCGGAAGGTCGTCCAGCTCGTCGCGCCAAGGCTACGGGCCGCGCGGGTGTAACTCGGCGGGATCACACGCATTACGGAATAGAGCGGCAACACCATGAAGGGCAACAGGATATGCACCATGGCAATAATCGTGCCGGTCTGGTTGTAGATCATCTGAATACGGCCATCGTCACCGATGATGCCAAGCGCCACGAGAATGCTGTTGATGACGCCTTGGCCTTGCAACAGCACAATCCAACTTGTCGTTCGCACCAGAAGCGAGGTCCAGAACGGCAACAGCACAAGGATCATCAACAGGTTGGCCTTGGCCATCGGCAGGGTCGCAAGCAAATGCGCGACCGGGAAAGCCAAAAGCAAGCAAATCGCCGTGATGACTGCAGCAACAACAAAGGTTTTGATATAAAGTTTGAAATAGATGCGCTGGTTCTCATCCACCTTGACGAGTTTGCCGTCCGCATCCCGTTCACGGTCAAAGGCGATGGTATAAAAATCCAACGTCCAAGGGCTGGAGGCCGTCCGCATCGCATTCCAGACACGCGGGTCCTGCCAATCCTCATCAATATCGAGCAGCGCGGCCATATAAGGCGGCTCAAGATCCGCAGCCTTGCGCGCGGACTTGGTAAAGAGCGAGCGCGTGCCAGACACAACATAGTTGATCCGGGTGCCGGCATCCCCCGCCATACGCGTTTCTTTCATCAGGTTGAGATCGGAGGCCAGCGCCGCATAGGCGGCCTCATCGGGCACGGTGCCCTTTGGGTTCGCCTCGAACCATTGCGTCAGTGCCGGAACGGTTTGGGAAAAGCCGTCATTGTACACCGAACGCTGCAACATCTGGCCGATGGGCACGGCGAATGTAATCACAATGAATGCGAGCAACGGTAGGACCAGAAAGAAGGCACGGCGTTTTGCACGAGCCTGTGCCGTGGCCAAAGCGGCCTTGAGTGGGCGCCCGTCCGCGGTGGTCAACTGAGAAGCGACGTCAGACATCCTTTTTCCTATCTTGCTTTATGCGCCAAAGCGGCGCGCCATGCTGCGGCCACTTGTTGACGTCCGAGTCAGAACACGGTTCGGCGAAAGAGCTCAGAACGCGCTTTCGCCAGTTTGCCGGAGAACGAGGGGAAGGACGTCCTCCGGCAAGCTTTCGATCCGATGTCGGATCAGTTGGACAGGAGCCACGCGTTGAAACGCTCGCCAAGCTCGGTCTCACGGTCGACCCAGAAATCCGCAGAAGAGGCCAACGCGTTGGTCATATTCGCCGGATAGGTCGGCAGGTTCGGCGCCATCGGAATGTCGGTGCCGTTGACATTGCCCACCAGCGGTGCAGCGGATTTACGCGGCGTGCCGTAGGAGATGCGCTCGGAGAAGCGGGCGGAGGAGGCGCTGGAGGTCGCGAATTTGATGTACTCCATCGCAGCTTCTGCGTTCGGAGCACCTTCGGGGATCACGTAACCTTCCCACTCAAACACCTGACCGTCCCAGAGCACTTCGAAGGGTTTGCCTTCGTTCACGGCGGCGTTGAAAATCCGACCGTTATAGGACATGGTCATGACCACTTCGCCATCGGCCAAAAGCTGCGGCGGCTGTGCGCCAGCTTCCCAATAGATCGCGTCATTCTTGATGGTGTCGAGTTTCGCGAAAGCGCGATCCACACCTTCGTCGGTGTCGAGCACGTCATAAACCTCGGCTGCGGGAACGCCATCGGCCATCAACGCCATTTCCAGAACCACTTTCGGGCTCTTCAAAACCCCGCGTTTGCCCGGGAATTTCTCGGTGTCGAAGAAATCGGCGACGGAGGACGGTGCCGCACCTTCGGCGAATTTCGACGCATCAAACGCAACGGCGGTGGCATAGATGTCGTTCGGCACCATGCATTCGCTCAGCGTGCCTTCGAGGAAATCGTCCATCGCCGGGGTGCCATCGATCCCATCGGGCAGCATCGAGGCATCAATCGGCATCAATTGACCTTCGTCGCACAGGCGCACGGCATCGGAGAGCAGGAACAGAGCGACGTCGGTGGTGACGTTGCCCGCATCCACTTGGGCTTTAACCGGAGTGGCGGGGTTGTCGGCGTCGACAGAAACGATACCAATGCCAGTTTCTGCGGTGAACGGCTTGTAATACGCTTCGGTTTCAGCCGCGGAATAAGACCCACCCCAGCTCATGATGGTGATGTCATCGGCCAGCGTCGGAAGTGCAAGGCCACCAAGCGCCGTGGTGAGGGCGAAAAGAGTCTTCTTGTTCATATTTCTCTCCATGTTGGATCGGGACTTTCGCGCGGTTCAAGCCGCGCGTCTCTTGCCTCGCCCCGGTTGAACCGAAGCGAAGAAAACTCAGATCATGTCCAGCGCACGCGCATCAAGCGGGTTCCAACCAATGCGAATGCGTTGGCCGGGGGACAAGGGAACCTGGTCAATGGTGTTGCGACATTTCAAGACGAACTCATCATGGCCCGCCACCTTCATGCGGGTGCGCAGAATGTCCCCCATGTAAATCACTTCGAGCACTTCCGCGTCGATGGTGTGCGACCCTTCAGGGATCAGTTCGGGTTTGAATTCAACACGTTCCGGGCGAATGGACACCAAGGTCTTTTCGCCTTTTGCGCGGACATTCACCGCCGTCGCATGAATCCGTTCGCCATTCTCAAGACACACCACGGCCCGGTCGCCGTTCAGCTCTTCGATCACGCCGGGCAGTTTGTTATTCTCGCCAATGAAGCCCGCAACGAAACTGTTGTCCGGCCGTTCATAAAGTTCCGCAGGTGGCGCGAGCTGTTGAATGCGGCCATCGTTGAACACGGCGACGCGATCCGACATGGTTAGCGCCTCGCCTTGGTCATGGGTCACATAGACGACGGTGATGCCAAGGCTCTCGTGCAGGTGTTTGATCTCGAATTGCATATGTTCGCGCAGCTGCTTGTCGAGTGCACCGAGCGGTTCGTCCATCAACACCAGCTTGGGGTCAAACACCAAAGCGCGAGCCAAGGCGATCCGCTGTTGCTGTCCGCCCGAAAGCTGGGCCGGGCGACGATTGGCAAAGGCCCCCATCTGCACCATATCAAGGGCGCGTTTGACCTTTGTTTCACGCTCGGATTTGCCCATGCCGCGCACTTCGAGCGGGAAAGCAAGGTTCTCACCCACTGTCATATGCGGGAAAAGTGCGTAGTTCTGGAACACCATACCGATGCCGCGTTTGTGCGGCGGCACCTGGTTGATCGGTTGACCATCGAGGCGGATCTCGCCATGGGTTGCCGTTTCAAACCCGGCCAACATCATCAGACAGGTGGTTTTGCCACTGCCTGACGGTCCAAGCATGGTCAGGAACTCACCCTTGGCCAGTTGCAGGTTGAGGTCTTTCACCACGAGGGTCTCGCCATCGTAGCTTTTCTGTACATGTTCGAAAGACACGAACGCATTGTCGCTGGATGCAACCATGACCCAAACTCTCCCCGAGTTTTTTTATTGTTGAGCCGTGCGGAGCCAATGAGGCCCGCCGACAAAGATTGGGAGGAGTATTGGGAGATGAAAAGTGCGCGGGGAGTAAATATACGTCAAAACAACAGTATTATCACGACATCAGACGAAGATCCCGCCTAACAAATTTGCAAAGCGTCATATTTTTGTGCAAATACGTCACTTTTAAATGCCGTCAAGGTCAATAACGCGTCTAATTTTTAATTTTCCACGACGGATGATTGTCGGAAAGACTGGGGCGTATCGCCGTAACGCCGCCGAAACATGCGACTCAAATGCGAAGAATCACAGAAACCGCAGTCCACGGCGATCTGAGCGACAGACTTTTGCGTCTTCTCAATCAAGTGTTTGGCAAGGTCCAATCGCATGTCGAGAAAAGCCGCCTGTGGTGACGTGTTCAAGGCGAGGCGGAAGTGGCGCTCAATCTGACGTTTGCTGTTGCCCATCCGTAGCGCGACGTCCTGAACCGAGATCGGCGTGTCGATGTTTTGCTGCATCAATAACAGCGCACGCTGGACAATCGGGTCCTGCGTCTTGAGATCAAGCGGCAGACCCGGCTGTGGTTTTTCCGCCTGAAGCGCATCGTCGATGATCATAATATGCAGGCTTTTGCTGGCCTGCGAGCGGCCAACATGTTTGTCCACCAAATAGGCGGCCAAATGCGCCGAACTCACCCCACCCGAACAAGTCAGGCGGTCACGATCGACCACAAAAATCTGATCCGCGACGGGGCTGAGACCTTCGAATTGCTCTAAAAAATCAGAATGATGAAACCAGCTCACGCAACAACGATACCCGTTGAGCAACCCAACCTGGTGCAGGAAAAAGGCACCGGTGCAAACCCCAACCAAGGGAACGCCCGCATCCGCAGCCTGATGCAGAAAGCGGTGATAGGCCTGCCCCAGACTGGGAGTTTCATCCATCAACCCGCCCACCACAACAATGTAATCAAACCGCCGCGGATCGCCCAATCGCTCCTTCGGCTGCACTGTGATGCCACAGCTCGACTGCACAGGATCCATCGTGTCAGACAGCACAGTCCAGTCACAGAGAATCGGACGGCTGCGATCCCCATCGTCGGCGGCAAGACGCAACACATCGACGAAATTCGCAAAGGCACAGAGCGTAAAGCGGCGCGCTAGGATAAACCCGACGGAGAGACGCGGCCCCTCGTCTCTCGCTTTCAGCGCACGCAAGTTTGTCGTGCGCGGTTGCGAAACTGACTCTTGTGAAGACGGAGTCGTCATCTTTGTCTCTCCAAACAGGAAACCCCATATCTTTGTCGTAGCGATAATCTCGCTTTGACGCAAACATTCTATTTTTCGACGCAAAAAGTCGTCAGGTTGCTCCTCACGATGCCGTAATCCGGTTCTCTTGGTGAAAAACGACAAGTGACGTCGGGAGGGTAGGTCAACAGGATCGCAAACAACCGCTGACACTGGCGGTCCGTCCGAACGTTTGCGAACACCGCTGCACCTGCGCTCCAAAGATAGCCAAAGACCTGGTGATCGGCATGGCAAACCCGGCCAGACTGGGAACGCCACCGGGAGCATCGCTTCGGCACCCTGCTCCCCAATCTTGGAAATAATTCAAAGGCCTCGCCATAGGTGAGGGCCACCCCGAAGACTTTGCGTTTCGGGGCCGACAGAAGAGGGAAACATGAAAGTACTCGTTCCTGTAAAACGGGTGGTCGATTATAATGTGAAAATCCGCGTCAAGGCGGACAATTCCGGTGTCGACCTCGCCAATGTCAAAATGTCCATGAACCCCTTTGACGAGATCGCCGTCGAAGAGGCCGTGCGTCTGAAAGAAGCGGGCAAGGCGGATGAGATCATCGCCGTATCCGTTGGTCCGGCACAAGCGCAAGACGTGTTGCGCACCGCGCTCGCCATGGGCGCAGATCGCGCCATTCTGATCACCGTCGACGGCACTGTTGAGCCGCTCACCGTTGCGAAACTCCTGAAAGGTGTTGTCGCAGACGTGGCCCCCGAACTGGTAATCCTCGGCAAACAGGCGATCGACGATGACGCCAACCAAACCGGTCAGATGCTCTCCGCTCTTCTCGGCTGGTCGCAGGCCACCTTTGCCTCCGAAATCGAGCTGGGCGATGGCACCGCAAAAGTCACCCGCGAGATCGACGACGGTCTTCAGGCCATTGAGGTCAAACTCCCGGCCATCGTGACCGCCGACCTGCGCCTCAATGAGCCGCGCTACGCCTCTTTGCCGAACATCATGAAGGCCAAGAAAAAGCCGCTCGAGACAAAAGAACCCGGCGATTATGGCGTCACTGTCGAGCGTCGCCTGAACGTGTTGCGCGTCGAAGAGCCGTCTCAACGCGAAGCGGGGATCAAAGTGTCCTCTGCCGCCGAGCTGATCGACAAGCTCAAAAACGAAGCCGGCGTCATCTGACCCAGAGGGAACTTTCAACATGGCTATTCTTCTTTTCGCAGAACATGACAATGCGAGCCTGTCGGAGCAAACCGCAAAGGCTCTGACGGCCGCGTCCCAAATCGGTGGCGACGTCGATATTTTGATCGCGGGCAAAAGTGCGTCTGCCGCCGCCGAAGCCGCCGCAAAACTAAGTGGCGTGCGCAAGGTGTTGTTGGCCGAAAGCGAGGCGCTCGAACAGCGTCTGGCCGAAGCCGCCGCAGCGCTCATCGTTTCGCTTGCGCCGGAGTATGACACTATTCTGGCCCCAGCCACGACCAGTGGCAAAAACGTACTGCCGCGCGTCGCGGCGCTGCTCGATGTGATGCAGGTGTCAGAGGTCACCGAAGTGGTGTCCGCCGACACGTTCAAACGTCCGATCTATGCCGGCAACGCCATCGAAGTCGTGCAACCCACGGATGCCACCAAGGTTCTGACCGTGCGCACCGCGGGCTTTGCCGCCGCAACGGACGGCGGCTCCGCAGAGGTCAGCCCCATCGATGCCCCCTCAAACGGCAGCGATCTGTCCTCTTTCATCAAGAACATTCAAACGGAAAGCGACCGCCCGGAACTGAACTCCGCCAAGATCATCGTCTCCGGGGGCCGTGCTCTTGGGTCTGAAGACAAGTTCAACGAGGTCATCACGCCTCTGGCCGACAAACTCGGTGCCGCTGTGGGGGCGTCCCGCGCCGCAGTGGATGCGGGCTATGCGGCGAACGATCTTCAGGTAGGTCAAACCGGCAAGGTTGTCGCCCCCGATCTCTACATTGCCTGCGGCATCTCTGGTGCAATCCAGCACCTCGCAGGGATGAAAGATTCGAAAATCATCGTGGCGATCAATACCGATGAAGACGCCCCAATCTTCCAAGTGGCGGATTATGGCATCGTTGGCGATCTCTTCGACATCCTGCCCGAGCTCGCGCGCCAACTCTGACGCGCGCCTCTCAGACATTTATGAACGGAACCAGACATATGAGCTCCAATTCCTACATTCTGCGCGTCGCCTGTGACGACCAGCCGGGCATCGTTGCCACCATCAGCGCCGCCATGTCCTCACGCGGGGCAAACCTCGCTGAATCCAACCAGTTCTGGGATCGCAAGACGAACAAATTCTTCCTGCGTATGTCCTGCCTTTTTCCCGAGTCTGTCACCAAGGACAGTGTCGAACTGGCCTTGAAACCTGCCGTCGACCGGTTCAGCCTGAAACTCAAGGTCGAGGATGAGACCCGCAAGCCGAAGATCATCATCATGGTGTCGAAATTCGACCACGCGATGCTGCACCTTCTGTACCAGATCAAAACCGGCTGGCTTGACGCCGAAGTGGCGGCCATCGTGTCCAACCACGAAGACGCCCGCAAAGTCGCCGAACAGGAAGGCATTCCCTTCTATTGCTGGCCGGTGAACAAAGAGAACAAGACCGAACAGGAAGATAAACTGGCCGCCCTCGTTCAGGAAACCGGGGCCGAGCTGGTGATCCTTGCACGCTACATGCAGGTGATTTCCAACGAGCTGTCCAATCAGCTCTTTGGTATGATCATCAACATCCACCATTCCTTCTTGCCGTCCTTCAAAGGCGCGAAGCCCTATCACCAGGCCTATGACCGTGGTGTCAAACTCATCGGGGCGACCGCGCATTATGTGACGCCTGATCTTGATGAGGGCCCGATCATCGAACAGGAAACCGAGCGCGTCACCCACACCATGTCCGCCGAGGATTTCGTCGCAACAGGTCGCGACATCGAATCTCGCGTTCTGGCCCGTGCGGTGAAATATCACCTCGAAGGTCGTGTCATGCTGAATGACAACCGTACCGTCGTTTTCACTCCGTAATCCCTGTCCGGGAGGGGGCCGGTACGCCGGTCCCTTTTTGACTTTTCAAGGAGGTGCGTCCATGACGGCACATATCATCGACGGAAAGGCATTTGCCGCAGGTCTTGGGGATCGGATTGCCGAGGGTGCTGCTGCGTTTGCTGACAGGACGGGCCGCGCGCCCGGTCTTGCGGTTGTGCTGGTCGGCTCTGACCCGGCCAGTGAAATCTATGTCCGCAGCAAGGGCCTGATGGCCCGTAAGCTCGGCATGGAGAGTTTCGAACATACCCTGCCCGCAGAGACCACGCAGGACACATTGATGGCGCTCATCGCGGAATTGAACGCCAATGAGGCGGTGGACGGCATTCTTGTTCAGCTCCCCCTGCCCGACCACCTCGACAGCCTTCAGGTGATCGAAGCGATTGACCCGGCCAAGGATGTCGACGGGCTGCATCCGCTGAGCGCGGGGTATCTCGCCTCCGGTCTGCCCGGTCTGGTGTCCTGCACCCCACTGGGCTGTCTGATGCTGCTCAAAGATCAACTTGGATCCCTCTCTGGACTTGATGCGATTGTCGTCGGGCGCTCGATTCTCGTCGGCAAACCGATGGCTCAGCTTTTGTTGGCGGAAAACTGCACCGTGACCATGGCGCATTCACGCACGGCTGATCTGGCGGAAAAAGTCGGCAAGGCTGATATCGTCGTGGCCGCCGTCGGTCGTGCCGAAATGATCAAAGGCGACTGGATCAAAGACGGCGCCACCGTGATCGACGTCGGCACCAGCCGCGTCATCCGCGATGGGCAAAAGTACCTCGTGGGGGATGTCGACTTTGCCGCCGCGTCTGAAAAAGCCCGCGCCATCACGCCGGTTCCGGGCGGCGTTGGTCCGATGACCATCATGACGCTGATGCACAACACGCTGATCGCCGCTTACCGGCGCAAGAATTATCCAGTTCCGGAGTTGGGTGCATGACGCCCTGCGACGATATGAAGATCGGCACAGATTCTGGCCGCGCGACGGGTGTGTCCCGTCGCGCGGCTTTTGTCGGTTTCGGGGCCGACGTTTTCCCCCGTGAATCCCGGCGCAGTTTCCCCGCGCTATCCACAGACAAGCACCTCGAAAAGAAGGATTGAGAGATATGTCTTCGTTCCCCAACAGGGCCAAAGTTGTCATCGTCGGTCTCGGCGGTATCGTCGGCGCCTCCGTCGCGCATCATCTCATTGAAAACGGCTGGGACGATATTGTCGGCATCGACAAATCCGCCGTTCCCACAGACATCGGATCGACCGGACACGCGTCGGACTTCTGTTTCGCCACGAGCCACGATCTTTTGAGCACGTGGAGCACCATGTACTCGATGGATTTCTACGAGAAGATGGGCCGTTACTCCCGCATCGGTGGGATCGAAGTGTGCCGCAAGGGAGACGATGATCGCCTGACTGAGCTCAAGCGCCGCTGTGACAGTGGTCGTGCCTTTGGCTCCAACGTCCGCATGATCACCGCCGCAGAGGCCAAAGAGAAATTCCCGCTTCTCGAAGAAGACCAGATCGAATGCGCCATGTGGGACCCCGACGCCGGTCTCGTGGTGCCGCGCTCCCAAGCCGTCGCAGGCGAATTGATCGACGCCGCCGAGAAAAGCGGCAAGCTCAAAGTCTTCGCCAACACCCCTGCGCTGGAACTGATCACCGAGAATGGCCGCGTCACCGGCGTGAAAACCCACCGTGGCACGATCATGGCCGATTACGTTGTGGTCTGTGCCGGCCTCTGGGGTCGTTTGATTGCTGAGATGGCGGGCGAAGACCTCCCGGTCATGCCGGTCGACCACCCGCTGACCTTCTTTGGGCCCTATGATGAATTCGCTGGCACCGGTCTCGAAATCGGTCGTCCTCTGCTGCGCGATCAGGGCAACTCCGCCTATATGCGTGACACCGGCGACCCTGCGACCACCGAGGGTGGCCAGATGGAATGGGGCTACTATTACGAGAAAGACGTGCGCATGGTGCATCCGCGCGACATTCTTGAAAAAGAAGAGGCCCGCATGGGTCCGTCCATGCGCGACCTCGTGCTGGAGGACGTGATCGAGCCGCTTGAAAAAGCCATGGAGCTGACGCCGATCCTCGCCGAACTTGGTTTCAACGAAGGTCACTCCTTCAACGGTCTTCTGCAAACCACCACCGATGGCGGTCCGTCGATGGGCGAAAGCCGCAAGCTGCGGGGCCTGTGGTACGCCGTCGCGATCTGGGTCAAAGACGGTCCTGGCATGGGCAAGCTCATTGCCGACTGGATGACCAAGGGCCGCACGGATGTCGACCACAACGGCATCGATTACGCGCGCTTCAACGACTACCAACTGACCGAAGACTACATTTGGGGCCGGTGCGAAGAAACCGCCGCGAAAATCTACAACCCGCCGGTCCACCCGCGCGAACCCTTCGCGAATGCCCGTGGCATCCGTCGCTCGCCTTTCTATGAGCGCGAAGTCGAGCTGGGGGGCTATTTTATGGAGCTTGGCGGCTGGGAACGGGCGCATGGCTATGCGGCCAACGAGCATCTTCTCGAAAAATATGCTGATCAAGTGCCGGTGCGCGAAGCCGAGTGGGACAACCGTCACTTCTGGCGCGTGTCCAACGCCGAACAGCTTGAGATGAGCGCGGATTGTGGCATCATCAACCTGTCGCACTTCCACATGACCGACATCTCCGGTCCCGATCACGTTGCGCTGATGGAATATCTCTGTGCGGCCAAAATCGGCGGTGACAACATGATCGGCAAGGGGATTTACACCCATATGCTTGATGACGAAGGCATGGTGCGCGCCGACTTTACGGTGTTCCGCATGGAAGACCGTTGCCGTCTGGTGAACGGGGCTGACGCCGGTCCGCGTGATCTGATGTGCATGAAACGTATGGCCCAAGATCGCGGTCTCGACGTCACCATCACGGACGTGACCGAGGATTACACCACGGTTGGCATTTGGGGTCCGAACGCGCGTGAGAACCTCAAAAAGGTTGTCGCCGATCCCGATATGCTCGACGTGGAAAACTTCCCCTTCGCTGCGATCAAGACGATCGAGATTGCGGGTAAAAAAGTCTCCGCTTTCCGCATTTCCTATGTCGGGGAGCAAGGCTGGGAACTTCACATGCGCTACGAGGACGGTCTGGCCGTCTGGGACGCGCTGCGGGCTGAGGGTGTTCTGGCCGTGGGGGTTGAAACCTATGCCAACTCGCGTCGTCTGGAGAAATCCCTGCGCCTGCAAAACGCCGATCTCAACACGATGTACAACCTCTACGAAGCTGATCTGTCGCGTCCGAAGGTGAAAGAAGCGGAGTTTCGCGGCAAAGAGAAACACCTCGAATACCGTGCGCGGGACCACCAACCGGCGATGCTTTGTACCCTCGTGATGAAAGAGCACACCGACGCAAACGGCGTGAAGCGCTATCCGAACACCACCCTGCCGGTGATGGACCCGGAAACGGGCGAGGTGCTGATCGACGAGCTGGGGCGTCGGTCCTTTACCTCTTCTGTCGCGTTCGGTCCGACTGTGGGCAAGAACATCGCGCTGGCCTACCTGCCGTGGGACTATTGTCAGGTCGGGCGCGAGCTCAACGTCACCTATCTTGACGAGACCTATCCGGTTGAAGTTGCAGGTGTCGGCTACGCACCGCTCTATGACCCGGAAAACACCAAACCGCGCAGCTAAGGCGCGGGGCCGTGGCTAAACATCAAAGGGGCGCCAAGTGCGCCCCTTTTTCATTTGGGTGGGGAATCGCCGCGTCGTCCTGACGCGTCAGGAAAGAGGCACTGGGGCCGCCTGCGCAGCCCCAGCCAGTTGTATTAGTCTTTTATAGCCCGTTCCGCTTGAAGGCCTCGCGCCACCGCGAAGCACATCAGCAACAACACGACGGTAAACGGCAAACCTGTCGAGATGACCATGGATTGCAGGGATTGCAGCCCGCCCGCACTCAGCAACAAGACGATGGCAACAGCCCCTTCAAAGATGCACCAAAAGGCACGCTGTGGAACCGGTGCGTCCACTTTGCCGCCTGCCGTGATCGTATCAATGACCAGCGACCCCGAGTCCGATGACGTCACAAAGAACACCACCACCAGAACGATCCCGACGAGCGAGGTGATCGCGCTGAGAGGCAAGACATCCAACATCTTGAAAAGTTTGAGTTCAAGAGAGGCGTCCTGCGCCATCGTGTACCCATCGTTGATCACCTGATAGAGAGCCGTGCCGCCAAAAACGGACATCCACAGCACACAGACCAGAGACGGAATCAACAGCACACAGACAACGAATTCGCGGACGGTCCGACCCCGGCTCACACGGGCAATGAACATGCCGACAAAAGGCGACCAACTGATCCACCACGCCCAATAGAACGACGTCCACCCTTGGCTAAAGTTGACATCTTCGCGGCCAATCGGGTTCGACAGCGCCGGAAGATATTCGATATAGGCCATCAGGGAGCTGCCGAAGAGTTTGATGAGATAGGCCGTCGGCCCAATCAACAGAACAAAAACGAGCAGCAAGAAAGCCAGACCCATATTGATTTCCGACAGGATTTTGACACCGCCATCAAGACCGCGAAGCACGGAAACAAGTGCAATCGCCGTGATGCCGGAAATCAAAAGCACCTCAGTGGTTGGTCCGACGGGCAAACCGAACAATTCGTTCAGACCCGCATTGGCCTGCGTCGCGCCGAAACCAAGGGATGTTGCCAACCCAAAGAGCGTTGCGAACACAGCCAGCGTGTCAATGATATGGCCGACCCAGCCCCAAACCGCGTCCCCGAAAATCGGGTAAAACGCAGATCGGATGGTGAGAGGCAGGCCCTTGTTATAGCTGAACAGGGCCAAAGCCAAAGCCACGACGGCATAAATCGCCCAAGGGTGCAAACCCCAGTGGAAAATCGTCGCAGCCATGCCAAGACGCACCGCATCCGCTTCGTTTCCAGCCGCTGCACCAAGCGGCGCCCAGTCCGTGCGCACACCGTTTTCCATCACCGTCCCACCCAAAGAGGATGAGAAATGGCTCATCGGCTCTGACACACCGTAGAACATCAACCCGATGCCCATACCGGCGGCGAATAACATCGCGAACCATCCAACGTAACTGTAATCCGGGGCGGCTTCGGTGCCGCCAAGGCGCACATTGCCCCAAGGCGTTATGATGAGAAGAAGACAAAAGAGCACAAAGATATTTGCGGCGCCGATGAAGAACCAGTCAAAGCCTTTGGTGACAGATGAGAACAACCAGCTGAACAAGGTCCCGGACTGTTCCGGCAGAGCCAGCGCATAGAAAACGAAAGCTACAATTGCGAGGCCGGACACCATGAAAACCGGATTGTGGATGTCGAACCCGAAAGGTCCAAGAGAGCCTTCCACGTTATCTTGTCCGATTTCGTAGTCTGTCTCGATAATTTCAACGTCCCCTTCAGGGGAAGGGATACCTTCTGGTGTAAGGTCCTGAGGTGATTGGTCGGCCATGAGGCCTCCTTTCGTTCCTTTTGGAATGGGTGGTTATTTTGATGGGTGCTTATTCACGCACGAGCATGACAGAAATGTCGCTATGCGCTGCAAGATGTGCACCATGGCCGGACCAGATATAGTCTGTTGCGTTGGGAACATGTGTGGCCATCACCACGAGATCGGCCCCAAGCGTGCTGATCGCTTTTTCGAGCTCGCGATCCTTTTGAACCGCCGGATCTTGACTGACGATCATATGACTTTCGGTTTTGATGTTATACTTTCCGGCCTCCTGCTCCGCGAATGCTGCAAGTTTTGCTTCGAATTCTTTCGGCGTGTGCGCGACAGAACTCGGCATCGGCGTTGTCACTCCGACATAGCAAATGCTGGCATCATGCGTTTGTGCAAGATTTCCGGCCACGCGAAGCGCTTTTTGCAATCTGTCCACATGGGACATGTCGATTGGCACGACTATTTTCTTAAACATTGTCTCTCCTTTATTGCTTGTCATCTCCCCGCATCGGCACATCAACGCCTGCGCACGAGAACCCCGGTCAATCTCAGGCCGGTACAGGATGAAGGAAACTGACCACCCATGGTGGACAGCGAGAACAGCCTTCATGCATGACAAGTCTTACATTTTTCAGGGTAATCGGCAAATGAGATGTCAGATAAATGCAGAGGCCTTCGCTCTGCCGCAAACTTCACGGTAGAATTGGAGTGGCTTGCAGTCCGGCAGAAGTAGGTCCCACGGTCTTTGACTTTGATGTAGGTCTCGTCCATCCGCCACCCATATGGCGACGCTGGCATAGTCACATGTGCCGGGAAACCAGACAGTTTGCGACAGTATCAAACTGACTCAAAACCCAAATGCGGACTTTGTCTAACGGTTGGTGACGCTCACATCAGGATCATCGGCATCCGTTTGCGGCCCTCGCCCTAACGCCCGTGCTTGCTTGCAAACGCGCCAGGTGACAAGCCCTCATGCCGGACAAAAGCCAGTCCGAATGCACTGGCGGACCCGTAACCGACCCTGAGTGCAATCTCGGTATTGTTCAACCTGCCCTGCCGCAGCAAAGTCTTGGCAACGGCCATGCGCCAGTCGGTCACATATTCCAGCGGCGCGCGGCCAACCTCTTTTCGAAACCGTTCGAAGAAGGTTGACCGCGACATACCCGCCTCTTTGGCCAAGTCTGACACGGAGAGGGCACCGCCCGCCTCGGCGTGGATACGCCGCAAAGCACTCGCCAATTGCGGGTCTGACAGGCCGCGCAAGAGACCTGGTGGCAGGGCCGTTGCAGGGCCCGAACGCAGAGCCTCGATCAGCAGGACCTCCAGCAATCGCTCCAGGATCATCTCGCGCCCCGGCCGGTCAGCGCGGGTTTCCTCATGGATCACGGGCACCAGGGCGGTCAGGCGGGAATGACCTGAGACATGAATCATCTCTGGCAGCAGCGACACGAGCAGATCACTTGCCGGCGCGTCAAAACGGCAATGCCCGACAAGGGCGCGAACATCGACCGAAGCGTCGCTTGAGCCAAGCCGGAAACGCCCTGGGCCGGTTTCAAGCGGCAGGTGCGGCGTATGCAGGGGCGGAGGAACTTCGCTGGACATGGTGAAGCCCTGCAGGTGGGGGATCAGCACGAAATCACCAGCCGTCAGCGTGACCGGATCGCGCCCGGTCACCTTTAACTGACTCCGTCCTTCGACCATCGCGCAATAAAAGGGGCTGGCCATGTCGCGCCGCTCCACCAGCCACGGGCCACCGGCCTCGACCATCTTGGAGATGGAGACCGTCGGTTTGAGCAAGGTAACGACACTGGAAAGGGGATCTGAGACACTGTCGAGCATGGATTTGGACGATTGATGTATGATTGTGGACAAATGTATATAGAACGAACGGTCTCCGTTGTCTATCTCTCTGTCACTGAAGACAGGGAGATCTGATATGCCCGCATCCTCATTGCCGGTTGTTCCACCGGTTTCGGTCAGGCCATCGTCGCGCAGTTTCTCGATCAGGGGCGGGAGGTCATCACCTCGATGCGCCGCCCCTCTGCCGATGAACTGCCCGAGTCCGACCGCCCGAAGGTGCTGCTCTTGGACGTGACCGACCCCGAGAGCATCGCCCTCGCGCTTGCTCACTTGGACCAGATTGACGCGCTGGTGAACACCGCCGGCCTTGGCATGCTCAACGTATTGGAAATCGCGGACATTGCGCAGGTCCGCGAAGAAGGCCTTGCACCGTCCTGATCCACGCGCCGCAGCGAAGATGCGGCGCTCATCCTCTAGAAAAGGAAACTTTCCCATGAACAGACTGATCAACCTGTCCCGCGCTCTCCCGGCGCCAGAGTCGGACATCACCGTGGCCTATACACCAATCCGGCTGCCTATGCCGGGGCGCCAGCCGCTTGAGCTGCGCCTGACCGCACCGGCGACTGGGGGCAACCTGCCCATCGTGATCCTGTCGCATGGCTTCGGCCCCTCGAATTATATACCATCCAAAGACGGCTACGCCCCGCTTGCCCAGTTCTGGGCCGAACGCGGGGTGGCCGTCATTCAGCCAACCCAGGCCAGCTCCCGTGTCGGCGGGCTGGACCCCGATCTGCCCAATGGGCCATTCTTCTGGCGCGAGAGGGTGGAGGAAATACGTGTCATCCTCGACCAACTGGCCGAGGTCGAGCGGCAAGCCCCCTCCGTGACCGGGCGGCTGGACCATGACCGGATTGCCGTGGCCGGGCATTCCTTTGGCGGCTTCACCTGCGGCCTTCTGCTTGGTGCGCGTCTGCAAGGCGAGGATTTTACCGATCCGCGCATCCGTGCCGGTATCCTGCTGGCGGCTCCGGGCCGGGGCGGTGCCGATCTGACGCCTGAAAATGCTGAGCGCTTTCCCTTTTTCGACGTGGATTTCAGTGGCATCAACATTCCGACCCTCGTGGTCTGCGGAGCGGAAGACGACCCGCATTTCACGCCCCGTGGCCCGGAATGGCACGCCGATCCCTTCCACGATGCACCCGGAGCCGATGCTCTGCTGACGATCAATGGCGTTGGCCATGGCCTTGGCGGTATCGCAGGGTGGGACGCCCGCGAAACCGAAGCCGAAGTCCCCGACGCGCTTGAGGCGACGTGCCGGTTGACGCTGGCCTGGTTGAGGAGCACGTTTGCCATCGAACCCACGGCTTGGGCGCAGAGCAAGACCGCACTCGAACGAAACGCGGCGGCCATTGCGAATATCACCCTGAACAGAAACACGATTTAGCTGCTTTGGCATCACGCGAAAAGCTCAGCGGCAGCGTCGCCCCTATCGTATAAGTCCACAGATCGAGCCGCGAAAGACGTCTGCCCGGTGTGCAGCCCCAGCAAGGGGCTGCACCAA
>NZ_PYIB01000059.1:0-2500 GCF_009129705.1 Roseobacter sp. TSBP12 | reverse complement strand
GATAAGTTGTCCTGCGGCGAAGATGTAACGGGGCTCAAGCCATGAGCCGAAGCTGAGGATGCCGTAAGGCATGGTAGCAGAGCGTAGTGTGACATAGTTCCATGTGTCCTTACCCACTTCGGTGGGATTGGACACAAGGAGCTTTCTGTGAAGCGGGCGCGTGAGCGATCCCGTGGAGAGATCACTAGTGAGAATGATGACATGAGTAGCGACAAACAGGGTGAGAGACCCTGTCGCCGAAAGTCCAAGGGTTCCTGCTTAAAGCTAATCTGAGCAGGGTGAGCCGACCCCTAAGGCGAGGCCGAAAGGCGTAGTCGATGGGAACCAGGTTAATATTCCTGGGCCAGTAAGAAGTGACGGATCTCGAGGGTAGTTCATCCTTATCGGATTGAATGGGCTGCTTAGAGGTTCCTGGAAATAGCTCTTACATAAGATCGTACCCTAAACCGACACAGGTGGACTGGTAGAGAATACCAAGGCGCTTGAGAGAACTATGTTGAAGGAACTCGGCAAAATACCTCCGTAAGTTCGCGAGAAGGAGGCCCGGTTCCAAGGCAACTTGGAGCTGGGGGCACAAACCAGGGGGTGGCGACTGTTTACTAAAAACACAGGGCTCTGCGAAGTCGTAAGACGACGTATAGGGTCTGACGCCTGCCCGGTGCCTGAAGGTTAAAAGGAGGAGTGCAAGCTCCGAATTGAAGCCCAGGTAAACGGCGGCCGTAACTATAACGGTCCTAAGGTAGCGAAATTCCTTGTCGGGTAAGTTCCGACCTGCACGAATGGCGTAACGACTTCCCCGCTGTCTCCAACATAGACTCAGCGAAATTGAATTGCCTGTCAAGATGCAGGCTTCCCGCGGTTAGACGGAAAGACCCCGTGCACCTTTACTACAGCTTCACACTGGCATTAGGCCGAACATGTGCAGGATAGGTGGTAGGCTTTGAAGCAGGGACGCTAGTCCCTGTGGAGCCTCCCTTGAGATACCACCCTTGTTCTGCTTGATGTCTAACCGCGGACCGTTATCCGGTTCCGGGACCTGTGTGGCGGGTAGTTTGACTGGGGCGGTCGCCTCCTAAAGAGTAACGGAGGCGCGCGAAGGTTGGCTCAGAGCGGTCGGAAATCGCTCGTTGAGTGCAATGGCAAAAGCCAGCCTGACTGCAAGACTGACAAGTCGAGCAGAGACGAAAGTCGGCCATAGTGATCCGGTGGTCCCGAGTGGAAGGGCCATCGCTCAACGGATAAAAGGTACGCCGGGGATAACAGGCTGATACTGCCCAAGAGTCCATATCGACGGCAGTGTTTGGCACCTCGATGTCGGCTCATCTCATCCTGGGGCTGGAGCAGGTCCCAAGGGTATGGCTGTTCGCCATTTAAAGAGGTACGTGAGCTGGGTTTAGAACGTCGTGAGACAGTTCGGTCCCTATCTGCCGTGGGTGTAGGATACTTGAGAGGAGTTGCCCCTAGTACGAGAGGACCGGGGTGAACGATCCACTGGTGGACCAGTTGTTATGCCAATAGCAGTGCTGGGTAGCTATGATCGGAAAGGATAACCGCTGAAGGCATCTAAGCGGGAAGCCCCCCTCAAAACAAGGTATCCCTGAGAGCCGAGGTAGACCACCTCGTCGATAGGCTGGAGATGTAAGTGCAGTAATGCATTCAGTTGACCAGTACTAATTGCTCGATAGGCTTGATTTGATCCAGTAAAAGCAAAACTGAAAAGTTTTACTCACTGTGACAAACAGAAGCATACATACCAACACACAGTATAATGTATCTGACTTGGACAGGCCGGGCCTCAAACCCGGTCGTGGCTCTTTATTCGGTTTGGTGGTCACAGCGCTAGTGAAACACCCGATCCCATCCCGAACTCGGCCGTTAAGCACGGTTGCGCCGATGGTACTGCGACTTAAGTCGTGGGAGAGTAGGTCACCGCCAAACCTAATAAAGAGCCATATTTAATCTCTCTGACGATATCTAAATATCCCCGATCGCTTAAAACAGCCCTCGGGCAATATCCAGAACATCAATGTTCTGAAAAAAGCGTCCTTTGCCTTTTGGGTCAAAGCACCGTGCAAGTCGCCGAACAGGCTAAAGCACAAAAATGTCGCGGGGTGGAGCAGCCCGGTAGCTCGTCAGGCTCATAACCTGAAGGTCACAGGTTCAAATCCTGTCCCCGCAACCAAAAATCATCAATATATATCAAACACATAGCGCCCAAAAGGGCGCTCTTCGCGTTTATGCCAACCCGGCCACTCTGCAAGCGAGAGGTGCCAAACTCAACGGTGTGGCAAGGTAAGCGAGATGGACGCCAAATAAGACAGGCCCAATCCAGCCCCGTGACATGAAGTTCCATCGCTTAGGATGCCCAGATCGACGCAGGCACCATCACCTCGCCACGTGCCAACAAACGTGCAGTACGCATTACGCCTGCAGAAATAAGTTCTAGGCCCAACTCATTCTTATGATAGTTCACACTAACGGCCATCTGACCCGAAGGATG
>NZ_PYIB01000058.1:0-3252 GCF_009129705.1 Roseobacter sp. TSBP12 | reverse complement strand
TTGAGACTGCGTTCCATGTGTTTTCAATAGCTTGCCTGTGTCGCATTTCTGAAACCGATTCAAGGTATGTGAGACTGGACGCCGATTTGAATCACCATTGGTGAGACTATCCGGCATCCATGCACTGAGTAAGTTATGTCCGATAATTTTCCAGCTGACAAGGATTGGGAAGAGGCGGAGTTTCGCGCCCGGGTGCTCGCGGAGCTGCCGGCCCAGCTGACTCAGGGCAATGTCGACTGGGCCATACGTCAGCTAAATGTCAGCCGATCCACGCTTTTTCGTCTGGTGAAGCAGTTCCGCGAGGACGGGCGGACCAGTGCACTTCTGCCGGACACCCGGGGCCCCAAACCTGGCATGCAGCCGCTGGACCCGGCGGTGGAAGAAATCGTGTCCCGCCACTTCAAGGGGCTTTATGCCACCCGCCGCAAACCTACCAGAACGCGGTTCTGGCGGGAGGTCGCCGCCGATTGTCGGGCTCAAGGGCTGGCACCGCCCTCGATCCGTCGTCTGGGGCGCTGGCTGGAGCAACATGACCAGGCTAAGCTGATGGCCCGGCGAGAGGGCAAGGACAAGGCCGACCGGCGCTATCTGGCCACGCCTGGGGGGCTGGTCGCCAACGATCCGCTGGATATCGTCCAGATCGACCACACCAAGGCTGACGTGACAGTGGTAGATCCGGTGACACGACGCCCGCTCGGTCGGCCAACGCTGACGGTCGCGATCGACGTGAATACCCGCATGGTTCTGGGCTTCCACTTGTCCCTGGAACCGCCCTCGCTGCTCTCCGTCGCCCTCTGCCTGACCCATGCGGTGATGGAGAAAATGCACTGGCTGACGGCGTGCGGGATCAGCACGGAGTGGCTGGCGCGGGGCATCCCGACCGCGATTTATGTGGACAATGGCGCGGAGTTCCATGCCCGGGCTTTTCAGCTTGCCTGTTCCGAATACCAGATCGACCTGCAGTACCGTCCGCCCGGCACGCCGCGCTATGGCGGGCATATCGAGCGGCTGATCGGCACGATGATGGGCGCGATTCACCTGCTGCCGGGCTCGCATTTCTCGAACATCTTCGAGCGCGGCGATCTCGATGCCGAAGCCGAGGCGGTGATGACCTTGCGCGAGCTGGAAACCTGGCTGGCGCTGGAAATCACCGGCTCCTACCACGCGCGGGTGCATAGCGCGTTGGAAATCACGCCCTCGGCGGCCTGGGCAACACGGGTGGACGAAGTCAGACTCCGTATACCCGCCGATCTGCGCCAGTTCTTGGTCGATTTTCTGCCGTCTGAGCAGCGGGTTTTGCAGCGCGACGGCCTGCATCTCTTCCACATCCGCTACTGGGCGGACGAGTTGCGTTGGCTGATGGGCCGGGAAAGCCGCAAGTTCACGCTCAAATACGATCCGCGCGATCTCTCGCGCATCTTCGTGCTGACAGAGAGTGGGATCATCGAAGCCCGACCTGCTGATCTGACACGGCCTGCGATCACGCTCTGGGAGCACCGCGCGGCGCGGCGGGCCCTGCGCGAGGCTGGACGTCATTCTGTGGACGAGGAGTTGATTTTCAGGACGATCGAGGCGCAGCGCGACCTCGTCGACACCGCGGTACGGCAGACCAAGGCCACGCGGCGTCATCAGGCGCGGCGGGCGCATCTGGCACCCCGGCGCATGATCGACGTGACACCGGATGACGCCGCGCGAGATGCCTTGCCCGCGCTGGAAGGGGAGGGGAGCCCGTTCCTCAGCCATCCCGGCTTCAAGGTCGAGGAATGGTACGACGATGACTGAGTTCCCGCATCTCTACCCGGGAGCCGGCAAGATCGCCGCGCTCAGCGCCGACGAGCGCATTCACCGGATTCGCGCCGACCGCTGGGTCTCCTATCCCAGGGCCGAGGCGGCCTTGGAGAAGCTGGAAACGCTGATGTCGTTTCCCGAGCGCGCCCGCATGCCGAACCTGCTCATTGTCGGTGACAGCGGCATGGGCAAGACGATGATCATCGAGAAGTTCACCCGCGATCACGCGTCGAGCTTCGACGAAGCCAGTGGACGGCTGCATATGCCGGTCGTTGCGGTGCAGATGGTCTCGGGGCCCGACGAGTCGCGCTTCTACCGCCGGATCCTGGCGGCGATTGGAGCCCCCGAGCCGCCGCGGGCGACACTATCTGTACTTGAGAGTCTGGCCTTGCGACTGCTCGCCGAATTGCGCCCGGGGATGCTGGTGATTGACGAGATCCACAGCCTGCAGGCGGGCACGATCCGCGAACAGGCGCGATTCCTGAACATGCTGCGCTTTCTGGGCAACGAGCTGCGCATCCCGCTGGTTTGCGTCGGCACCGCACAGGCCCGCAACGCGCTGCGCACCGATGATCAGCTGGTGCGTCGCTTCGAGGCCTTCGCATTGCCGCCCTGGCGGGAGGGCGAGGATCTGAACGGGCTGATGAGCACGCTCACGCGCACGCTGCCGCTTCGGCGCCAAAGCCAGATCGACGGACACGCGCTCGCGCGGATCATCAAGGTGACTGGCGGCATCACCTCGGGCATCTTTTCGATCCTGTCGCAGCTGGCGATCGCCGCCATCGAAAGCGGCGAGGAACGCATCCTCTCGCGCGATATTCTGGGTGGCGACCGGTTGCAGGCGGTCCTGGGAGAGCCGGTGTGACGGGGTGCGGGCGCCTGCCGGTTGTTTACGCCCCCGAGGTCGACGAACGACTGTCTTCCTGGGCCGCGCGCATGGCCCCGTTCTACGCCATGACGGTTTCGGAATTCGTTGCAGCGCTTGGCCTGAAGGGGCACGACGTGTTCGACCTGGAATGGCGTCTTTCGGAAGGGCAGGGGGCTCTGATCGCGGCTTGGACCGGCCTTTCGCCTGAGACCGTGCAGGCCATGACCTTCCGGGAGTTGGGGTCTGCGGCGCGCATGATGATCGCGCGGAAGAACCGGCATACGTGTCCGCTCTGTCCCGAAGAGCTGCATCGCAAATCCGCCGCGCTGCCGTGGCGATTCAGTTGCCCGGTGCATGCTGTGGAGTTTCGGGACGCGACCGGCGAGACCCTGTCCGACCGGTTCGGTGCGGATTGCTTTAAGAAACTTGAAGGGCATGCCGAGGCCGGTGCCGCGTATCTGGATGCCTGGGCGCGCAGCGCGGGGCAGGGAGACCTGGAAGCGCCCGAAGTGCTTCAGGTTCTGACGGCGCGGCATCGCCGGGCCTCGCCGCCGAATGTCGACGAGCAACCGCGGATGTCGCTCCAGACCCGGCGG